>CAZLHV010000113.1:0-10533 GCA_964559205.1 uncultured Bacteroidaceae bacterium | reverse complement strand
GTAATTCAGGCATTAAGAAATCTTAACGCAGCTGACTTTTCGAATGGCTAAAATAAACACACTCGTTTTATAGGCAAAGTCGTTTTTATCAACAATCAAGCATACTTTTCAACTGACAAACCTAAACCCCTGAAATCACGGCTATTATTACATATGTACATCTGTTGCATGTATTTGAACTGGCTATAAATCAGCCTTGTCAGGGCCAAATAATCTTCTTGCCAAACCCCAAACGGTTATCGGTCATTTTGGCATAATCGGGGTAAAGAACCCAGAATGAGGTCTTTACAATAACTGCATAAGGAAACCTTTTAAGATACACATGTCGGGCAGCTGCATATTCCTCTCCCAGAGGCTTTTCAACTCGCCCGGTGATTTGCAGACCCTGAATTTTGCCAATCACTTTTGTTTCCAGAGCGATGGCTGCTGCAACTTTTGCCCCTCCTTCGATCATCTGGATATGGCGCGTTTCTGCATCGCTGGTAAACACAAAGCACCCGCGTTCCTGATCCCAGGCATAAAAACAATGGGCACTCCACACCCCCTGTTCATCTCCCGCCGAGAGTGTCAGTACGTGATGTTTTCTGATAAAAGCGGTCATGGCATCGGGTAGCATGCTTTTTTCTGCAAAGATATAAAAGCTCAGCGGCCGGGCTTGAAACAGAAACTTCCTACACCTTAATATTTATATATTTGCGCCATGAAAATAATTCAGGCATGCGGTGGCCCATCGTGGGGCGGCATCGAAATGCAAACAGTGAAACTTGCCCTGATGCTAAAAAACGCCGGGCATGATCCCTATGTGTTTTGTTCGGCCGGGGGCGAAATTCAGCGGCACGCGCTCGATAAAAATCTTCCGGCAGGCGATGGCTTATTCAACCCAAATGCTTCATGGTTCGATTCGCTGCGTCGTACAAAAGCCTTACTGCGAGAATTTTCTCCTGACATCATTCATGTGCAGCGATCACACGATTTGTCGGTGTTTGCTGTTGCCCTCCGGCTCATGAAATCAAAAACCCCTCTGGTGTTTTCGCGTCGCATGGAAAGCCGTCTGAAAAAGAAGTCGCCTGTTCATCGGTTCATCTACAGCCGTGTCGACCGGGCATGGTGCGTATCTTCGTTTGTACGTGATAATTTTCTGGCGACTTCGCCCATGAAGCCCGAAAAAGTGTTTGTGATGAATAATGGCATCGATCTCACGGTTTTCGATCCACATCGCTTCAGCAAAACGGAGATGCGTTCGCGATTTTCTATTCCCCAGGAAGTCACTGTGATTGGAATGACAGGCCGCATTTCGCCTATGAAGGGGCATGCTGATTTTATTCGGGCAGCAGCCATGCTGCAGGCACGCGGTGAGCACAAACTGTTCTTCGTCATGGGGGGCGGTGCAAGCGTTGGAGAAGACCAATTCGCATCTGATATTCACGATTTGGCAAAATCGCTGCTTCCTGCAAACACGTATGCATTTATTGAGCACCAATCCGATCTGGCGGCATTGCTGTCCACTTTCGATCTCTACGTATTTCCATCACACCGCGAATCGTTCGGCAATGTACTGCTCGAAGCCATGGCCATGCAACTGCCTGTGGTTGCCGTCAATGCCGGCGGAGTTCCCGATATGGTCAGCTGTGGTGAGCATGCCCTTTGCGTAGCTCCTCAGCAACCCGACGAGCTGTGTGTATCGCTTTTGCAGTTGCTGGACAATCCCCGCCAGTCGGCACAACTGGCCGCACAGGCCCGAACCCGTGCATTGGCATTTTCATCCGAAAAATTTCTCGAAAATCTTTTGAGTGAATACCACGAGGTGATGGCGCTTTTGCGAAAATAAAGCCATGCCTTCCATCATGATGATTCCATTTGGCCATACACGATGTCTGCGTTTCGAAACATGATCCATCATGGCCGATATCATCATACTGCTCCATGGCAAAATGCAGCCAAAGCAAATTAAAAATCGTAATTTTGCAACATGGACAGCATCAGACAACAAAAAGCATCAAGGCTGATACAGAAAGATCTGGCAGAAATTTTTCTGCTGGAAGGTAAAAACTGGTTTGGATCGGCCATGATCACGGTAACTCAGGTTCGGATCAGCCCCGACATGAGCATTGCGCGGGTCTACCTCAGCCTTTTCGGTGTCAAGAACAAGGAATCGCTGCTTCAGGACATCACCATTTATACTTCTGAAATCAGAAAGCATCTCGGTCGCCGTATTGGCAAGCAGGTACGCATTATCCCTGAACTCAGGTTTTTTATTGACGACAGCCTCGATTACATTGAAAAAATTGATCAGGCCTTAAAGCAGTAAACGTTGAAAGGCAAGAACTGGATACCCTGGATGGCATTCCGCTACTGGCGATCGAAAAAATCGTTCAGCATCATCAACATTATTTCAGGCATTTCGTTTTGGGGCATTGCCGTGGGTACTGCTGCCCTGATCATTGTGCTATCAGCTTTCAATGGTCTCGAAAACATGGTCAGCTCCATGTTCAACAGTTTCCACAGTGAAATAAGAATTGAACCGGTGCAAGGCAAATACTTCCGTCACAGCGATCTCGACACGGCTGCACTGGCGTCAACCCAAGGCGTTATAGGCTGGACCTATGTGGTCGAGGACATCTGCATGGTGCGTTACGACGACCGGCAGGAAGTGGTGATGCTCAAAGGCGTGCAGCCAAACCGCGGATATGAAGATCGTTTTGGCCCGCTCATGCTGAACGGATCACCGGAGCTTCAGCGCGACTCGACTTCGTTTGCCCTGATTGGTGCCGGTTTGTGTTATAAACTCGGGATTAATTTCAACGATTTCAGCAAAACCATTGCCTTCTACAGTCCAAGCCGGACCTCTTCGGCGTCGGCCGATATCACGTCCTCATTCAGGGCGGTCAATGCCATTCCCGGAGGGATGTTTTCGGTTCAGCAGGAATTCGACGACCGGTATGTCATTGTGCCGGTGTCACTCGCCCGTGAACTGCTTGAGTACGAAGGCATATCCACGGCCATCGAAGTTCAACTGAACGACGATGTTTCATCTGCCCGAACCGAAAACAAACTGCAGGAGCTTGTTGGAAATCGGTTCAATGTAAAAAACAGAATGGAACAGGAAGAAGCGCTGTATAAAATCATGAAAAGCGAAAAGCTTATCGTCTTCCTGATTCTGGCCCTTATCCTGCTCATCACTTCCTTCACCATCATCTCGACCCTTTCTCTTGTGATTCTGACTAAAAAGCGCGATCTGTCGACCTTATATGCGCTGGGTGCACCTGTCCCGAAGATACGAAGAATTCTCATGAATCATGGATTCATTATCAGCCTGAGTGGTATGATCACCGGATTCTTCATCAGCACCTTGGTGTTGATTGTTCAAATGAATTTCGGGCTTGTCAGATTTCAGGGCGGCGAAACATTTATCAATAACGTTTATCCGGTTAGCATGCTGTGGACCGACTACGTTTATGTTTTTATCACGGTCTTGGCCATCAGTCTGTTGGTTTCACGCATTCCGGTTCGCCGAATCCATTCTTCCTGGTTCAGCTTCCGTTAATTTAAAAATCGTCGTTTTGTTTATTCCGCAGATCATTCCGGCCGGCTGAAAGCACTGCTTTCACAGGTCAAGGACAAGCATATTTCTGGCTGCTTGAAAAGAAGGAAAAGCGGTGAATTCATTGCCAAGATTAAATGGCGAGAAACCGATCGATGTCCTTTTTCAAACCAAAGACCACCAAGAGGTCATCTTTTCGGAGCAGGAAATCAGCTTCAGCCGGCTTCAGGTCATCGAACTCCATTTTAACCATAAACTGTGGATGTAACTCGCGCTTAGCCTTGCGGACCAGCAATAAATCGATTCCGTAATTTTTGAGTGTGAGGTCTTTCACCATCAATCCCACAAAGCGATGCGGGACATAAATTTCGCAGGCCTTATACAAATCACTCACCACATATGCTGTATGAACAAGCTCAAACAACACTGTGCTCACCGAGTTGTTGGCTGCATCGACTTCAGGGGTAAAGATGTGACTCACCCCCATATTCATCAGAATGCTGAAATGCGTTTCGGTGATGGCCCTGCAACAAATGCGACGGGCACCATTGTCCTTTAAAAGCGCAGTTGCAATCACACTGTCGCCCAGGTTCTCTCCAATGCTGATGACAATGACATCCATGTCGGCTACCGGCAACTGGGCTACAGCAGCCTTCTCGGTTATATCCATGGTGATCACAGTGGTCACCGAATCTTTGATCGATTCAGTTTTATGGCGGCTGCGGTCAATTCCGATCACCTCGTGTCCGAAACGTGTGAGCTTGAGGGCAAGTGCAGAGCCAAAATTACCGAGACCAATAATCATGATTTTCATGGGAGCGTGAGTTTAATCAGATGAATACTTCTTCTTCGGGATAACTGAACAACAGAAAGCGGGTTTTTCGGATGAATGCCACAAATAGGGTTATGACACCAATACGACCAATGAACATAAGAAAAATGAGCACATACTTCGAAGGTTCTCCCAGTTCGTAGGTAAGGTTCAGAGACAACCCTACCGTACCAAAGGCCGAGAAGGCTTCGAACAGCAGTCGGTGAATTTCAACCGAAGGTTCATACCAACTCATCAGCATCGTGCCGATAAACACAAATATGATTGAGAATGTGATCATCAGAAAGGCTTTCCGCACAGACTGATTGCTGATTTCGCGATTTCTGAAATGCACCCTTTCCTTTCCCCTTCCAAGAGAGAAAGCATTCAGCAGTGCAATGGCAAATGTGGTTGTTTTCACACCGCCTCCGGTCGAACCGGGCGAAGCACCAATCCACATCAGCATAATGATCAGCATGATGGTTGGGAACATCAGGCTGCTGAAATCAAGGGTGTTGAATCCGGCGGTTCGTGGAGTCACCGCACAGAAAAAGGATGTGACCAACTTCTCGCCAAAGCCCAAACCCGACAAAACTCCATCCCACTCAAAAAACATAAACACGCCTGTTCCAATAACAAGCAGCCAGAAAGTGGTTGTGACCACAATCCTGGAATTGATATTGATCAAATTGGGTTCGAATTGTCTGGTCTTGCCGGTGATTGTTTTGATCAGATTCCTAAATCCCAGTGCAAAACGCTCCATGTAATTCGTCACAATAAAAAATCCCAGTCCGCCAATAATGATCAGCCAGGCAATGGTCAGCTGAATACCATAAGCTTTATCAAACACCTCATTCATCAGGCCATTGGGAGCTGTGGAAAAGCCGGCATTGCAAAAAGCCGACACCGCATGAAACAATGCAAAGGTGAAACGACTCACATTGTCGGGAAATGCCGTGGCAGGTAATTGAAAATACAAAAGAATGGTTCCGGTGAGCTCAACCACAAGGGTCACAAAAATGACCGCATACAATGCTGAAAACAATTGCTTGATGTTTTTACTAAGCACCATGCTGCTTAGTGCAGTGCCTTCGGTAAGTCCGTGTTGCGAGCGGCCCACCGATGCAAAAAACGAAGTAAACGTCATAATGCCGATGCCGCCCAGTTGAATCAGCCCAAGAATGATCATTTTCCCAAACCATGTAAACTGACTGGCGGTATCCAAGGTGCTTAATCCGGTGACGCATACGGCAGAGGTGGAAGTGAAAAGGGCATCGGTAAACGATATTGGCGAGGTGGTCGACACCGGCAACATCAACAACAACGAGCCGGTGGTAATCAGAAAAATGAAAGAAAAGACAAAAAGCTTTTCAGAACGGATATTCATGGCATATATCCTATTCAATACCCTGCTCCATGCCCTGAAAAAGACCAGTAAAATGAGCGCGTAATTGAACAGCCATTCGGGTTTGTAACCAGAGTGTTGCTCAAGCGCAGTGCCTTCGGGAAAAACATCGAACAAATGGATGGACAGCAAACAAAGGAATCCGATTTTAATAATCACATTGATTCGGGTTACCGAAGGCTTTCCGGGCAGCAACACCATGGACACCTGCACGGCATACATGACCATTAAAAATTTAATCAGGTAGGAAATAATATCATTATACCATTCCTTACGGTTTAATTCGGTATCGAAACCAACCTCGGATAAAATCAAAAATAGTCCGGCAAACGATACCGCAAGGATGCCAAGGAATGAAAGGCTCACCAGCATTCGCTTGATCTCGAACACATGTTCATGAAGGAAAACCCTCAGCTTTTTTCTGATATACCCGGGGTTCATTGTTTAGATATTGTCTGATGCATACCACGAAGCACAAGCCGTAGCTGTTTCAAAAAGTCTGAGCGAATACAGTTCCACCTCGTCAGGGAGAACATTCCTGAGTTTATCGGCAATGTAGATGAGAAGATTTTCGCTGGTAGGCTGAAAGTCGACATACAAAACCTTGTCGAACATTTCGTTTCTGCCGGCCTTCTCAATGGCATCACTGCTCACACTGTTCAAAATCAGCGCATGATCGAATGCTTCTATGACATGCTCACGAACAAGGCCTTTTAAATCACCGAAATCCATCACCATCCCGTTTTTTGGAGAGGCGAGGTTCTGAACAGGGCGCCCTTTAATGGTCACCTGCAGGCGGTAGCTGTGCCCATGAATATGCCGGCATGCACCGTCATATCCCGGCAAAGCATGAGCCGCTTCAAATGTAAACTCCTTTGTAATTCTAACAATCATGATCCAATGGATGGAATGACAAAATTACAACAAATAATACAGAGCCGACAAAGCAGCAATAAAATAACATACCGATGAAAACAGGATAAAAATCCGTACGGATGAAAGCAATCCGGGCCTTCTCCCAGCCAGCAGTCCAAGTAAAAACATGAAGAATGACAAGCCTCCGGCGATCAACAGCGAAACAAGCATATCGACCGGAATCAGGGCAGCTGCAGTGGTGGCTATAAACAACTCAAATGCAGTGGCAAGAGACAGGAAAAATGCAAAGCGAAAAACCGTGATGTCGAAAACGGCTTCGGCCAGTTTGCTGCGACGGGTGTTGAAATAAGCCTTGGCACTCAGAATCCCCAAAATGCCGATGGTGGCATATACCGGATTGAAAAACATGGTTTCGCGGATAGAGCCCGAAAACAACAGAGCTATCCAGGCCATCAGCGCATTCATGGCAGCAAAGAAAAGCGATACAAGCACCACACGTAAAGCTGTGGCCTTGGCAAAGAGCAAAGCATGCCTGTATGAAACCGAAAGGAGCAGCAACGCAGTGGCCAGCACTGCCAGAACAAAAGTGATCATATAATAAAAGGTTCTATCAATCGTGCTATTTCTTCGAGACCTTTGGCATCGTCGTGATCGAACCATGCGGGGCGATGACTGTCTGCATCGAGAACAATGCGTACATTTCCTTTGGCATCGTGCAGCGGAACCACAAGCTCGCTCTGCGATCTTGAATCACAGGCGATGTGCCCCTCAAATGCATGAACATTGTCAACCACTATGGTTTCATTGCGGTCAGCTGCAGCCCACACCACTCCACGGTGTCGGGCCAGGGTCTGACATGCCACTGGTCCCTGATAGGGTCCCACGACCATTTCGTCATTGGCATCGATCATGTAAAAACCCACCCATGAAAATCCGGGCATTTTATGATAAAGCACTGCAGCAGCAGTAGCCATGGCAGCCATGAGATTTGGACTTTTCACAAGCAGTTCGGATATTTGCAGTTTTAGTCTGCTATAACGGGCACTTTTATTCATGAGTCCTTGTATTGTCGCCCATATCGTTTACAGGTTTTAGCCTGCCTGACAAGCGTGTGAATAAAACAACCGACAGTCCCAGAACAAAGAACGAAAGCGCCAGCATAGGAAGATCTTCGTTGTAGTTTCCAATGCTTTCGGGGTTTATTGATATCCATCCATTTTCAAAAAGATAGTAAGACAGCACCATAAACCCGTTGTTGGCAAAATGAACAAGTATGGCAGGCAGGAGCTTTCCTGATCTGAGCACCATGTAGCCCAACAACAAACCAAGCCACAGTCTCGGCAGAAAACCATAAAACTGCATATGAATGGCACTGAATATGATGGCAGTGACCACCCAGCCAGCCAATCCCGACCGAAACCATCGAATCAGTACTTTCTGGAGAATGCCTCTGAAAATCAATTCTTCGCCCAAGGCCGGTATCACAGCCAGCAACAGTAAATTGACAATCAACCCCTCTACCGAAGTGGTTTTCATGAACAAAGTGGTTATGGCAGTGGCTTCATCTTCGGTTCGGCGCATCCAGTCTTCGGTCGAAGCTAGGCTTTCGGGGAGTGTGAATGTGGCATTCCAGCCCGTTAAAAGATTAATGAGCGGAAATGACGAGACCAGCATGGCGATTGCGGTAAATACCAACAGGAACGTGTTTTTATTTCTTCCGCAAAAAAACGAATGAACATTCCCTGCAGTAAGTTTCGCGAAAATCAATGCAGGAAAAACAAACATGCCGAGATGACTGAGCAGTTGCATGTACTTGAGATATGCTACATTCTGTGTCTGTTGGCCTGAATGAAGCATCGAAGATGTGAAATCAGGTCCCCAGATCAGTGCACCGCTAAGAATACCGATCAGCATGACAACAATCAGGGCAATGATCCCAATGCCGATGAGTGCCGTGAGTTGAACAACCGGATGTTTACCTGCCAGAGGTTTGTGCATGGATTTTTGGTAATTTTGCAGCGCAAAGATAATGATTGTTGTCATGATCGCGACCATGTGAACCAACAAATATATGTTCCGGTTTTCATTCATGTTCAACAACTGAAAAAGTCATTCCATGCTTCAACTTCCCGGTATTCAGCATATCAGTCGGCCTTTAATACTTGCTCCTATGGAAGGGGTGACAGATACTGTTTTCCGGAGAATTTGCCTGGAACTCGGTGCCGATGCAGCGATCAGTGAGTTTATCGCAGCCGAAGCCGTTAGGCGCGGTGTGATTAAAAGCATGCGAAAAATGGAGGCAGCCAAGGGCGAAACGCTGCGCTGGGTTCAGTTGTTTGGCAGTCAACCGGAAGCAATGGCCGAAGCTGCTGTTGTTAGTGAAGCTGGCGGGGCCACTGTGATTGATCTGAATTTTGGCTGCCCTGTAAAAAAAATTGTTTCGAAGGGAGCAGGAGCTGCTTTGCTGCAGGAACCCGAAAAAATGAAGCGTATTGCCGATGCAGTGGTGAAAGCAGTGAGCATTCCTGTCACGGCTAAAACCCGCCTTGGCTGGGCAGCGGGTTCTTTCATCGCATCCGATGTCGCGATCATGCTTCAGGATGCTGGAATAAGCGCCATCACCATTCATGGCAGAACCAGGGCACAACAATATGGGGGCCATGCTGACTGGAATAAAATAGCCATGGTAAAGTCAACCCCGGGTTTGGTTATTCCTGTCATTGGAAACGGGGATATCGATTCGGTAGACAAAGCCCAACAAGCCTTTCAATTATATGGGGTTGATGCCGTGATGATTGGCAGAGCCGCCATGGGAAATCCATGGTTGTTTGATAAAATTCGATCATCATTCAACGGCCACGAACCGATTCAACCAACCATCAAAGACAAAACCTTATTGTGTGCACGTCATCTGCAAGAATCGCTGCAACTCAAAGACGAAAAACGGGCCGTGATTGAGATGCGCAAGCATTTTCCGCTGTATTTCAGAGGTCTGGCAGGATTCAAACCATTCAAACTTCGACTTCAGGGTGCAGTGAGCATTGCCGAAGCTCTCGACATTCTCAACGAAATCTCCCTCCACTACGATGGGGCATCTGTTGATTCAGCTTTTTAACAAGCGCTTGATTCAACAGGAATTTATTGCAAAAATCAAGAATTACTGTTTTCTTTGTACCAAATATCGGGTCATGCATCTTCGCTCCTTTTTCCTGCTATGTCTGCTTTTTCTGTGCATTTCTTTAAAACAGGGCTTTTCGCAGAAGCCCGCGGCCGAACATTGGGCCGATTCTGTATTAAAAACAATGACCCTTCGCGAGAAAATCGCTCAGCTGATCATGATGCCGGTGTATTCGAACCGCGATCAGGCCTATTACAAGGCTACACTTGATTCTATCACCAAACATCAGCCTGGTCTGCTGATCTGTTTTCAGGGTTCACCAAAACAACAAACCCTGCTTATCAACCAATGGCAGGCTGCGGTTCGCATTCCGATGCTCATCAGCATGGATGCCGAGTGGGGCCCAGCCATGCGTCTCGACAGCATGATCGCATTTCCACGCCTCATGGCCCTTGCAGCCACCGCCGATACCAATCTGATTTTTCGCTATGGGCAAGCCATTGGAGCTCAATGTCACCGTTTGGGTTTGCATATTAATTATGCGCCCGTGGTTGATGTAAATAACAACCCGGTGAATCCGGTCATCAACTACAGGTCGTTTGGAGAGAACCCTCATAAAGTAGCGCTGTATGCTTCGGTCTTTTGCCGGGGATTAATGTCCGAAGGTGTGTTGCCAGTAGCAAAGCATTTTCCCGGCCACGGAAACACTTCGCAGGATTCGCATAAAACCCTGCCCGATGTAACCGATAATCCTGCTGTGGTTGATTCAGTGCATTTGTTGC
>CAZLHV010000112.1:0-10579 GCA_964559205.1 uncultured Bacteroidaceae bacterium | reverse complement strand
CCAGGCTTCTGGTCTCTACACCGGTTCTTTCGATGTGATCGTGGCTTACAACTAAACACCGCAACACAACATAACATCAAAAGCCTGTCCGCTCTGCGGGCAGGCTTTTTTTATTAAAAAACAGTATGATAGCATTGTCAAACAGGTAAAACTACTTGTCTAAAAATGGGAACATGAATATTATTTTAGTTCAAAATTCCCAGTAATGGACTATTTAAATGTTTTCTCTGCATTTTCCACAAGCTCCAATTCGCAGATTTACTGCGGCGTACTTGTCATTAAGCATGCCGGAGCTCACCAGTACAAGCAAATATATCATAACGAACTGGCCATGAATTTACTGGGATTAAGCGACAACACATCTGGCATGTTGCTTAGCCTTGAGGAATTGGTTCCAGACAGCGAATTGCAACGAATCGTCCTGTCATTACAGCCCGGCGAAAGCAAGGAACCGGGCAGCTATCGTATTGCAGGCACCGATGTATATGTGTATCGGGATGAAGACGACTATTATTATATTCATTTATACCAACTTGATTTACTCAACATTCCTGATCAGAATAACGATATGCAAAAACCAATGAAATTCATGTTCATGTTCGATGCATCGTTTTCGCTGATCGGCCTATCTCCGTCCGATGAGTATCAGCATATGTTTCCGCGTGCCCTGCTGATTGGAAAAAAACCCGACGAAATATTCAGCAGCGAAATGGGCCTTGCCATCATGGACGGTATGATACAGGCCCGCAAAAAAGGCAAGGAAGAATACTCAGAGCTGTTCTCTGCCGATGGAAAACAACGTGTACTTTTTCATTTCTCTAGTCAGGGCGAAAAAGAGCATCTTTACTATTTTGCTTTTCTCGATTATTTCCCCGGATGGTTTAAAAACGATCCGCTGCAATTCAATATTGATCAGTCTTTTAGAATTCTTCTCGACGAATTGCCAAACGTAGTCATTATTCATCAGGAAGGGATCATTGTGTATGCCAACAAAGAAGCAGGCATTATGTCGGGGATTGCTCCTTCCGATTTGTTGGGACGTCATGTACTCTCACAGATACCAACATCGTATCATGCCATTGTAGGCGAAATGGTTTCACGGCGCAACAGTGGAGAAATGGTTCCCGATTATCAAATTGAAGTGTACGGGCCGGAAAAAGTAATTAAAACCGCCATTGTACGCTCTTCGATGGTGGTTTTCGAAGGCAGACCGTCGAGTCTGATTATTCTGCACGATATCACCGAAATGAAAATGCTTGAGCATCAAATGATGGCCAAGCATACAGAAACCGAAACCATCATCAACAGTATCAGTAGCGGTGTGATCATTATCGATGCAGAAACCCATCTGATTCAGAAAGTGAATAAAGCTGCCATCAATCTGATTGGCGGCAGCGAAGAAATGATTATCGGAAGGGAATGCAACGACTTTGTGTGCCCCAACGCCAAGGGCTGTTGCCCAATTGAAAAAAACCACACCCTTTTTGAAAGTGCCGAAAAACAAATCAAACGTATTAATGGTGAATGCATTCCGATACTTAAAACAGTCACTTTATTTGATTACAACGGACGGGATTGCTATCTTGAGTCGTTTGTTGATATCCGAGAGCTGAAAAAGAACGAAGACATCATCCGGAGAAAAGAGCGCATTTTTTCGGCCATTGCAGAACTGACCGATGAGTTGTTGAAAAACACCGATTACAACGATGCGTTGCGTCAAAAACTGCACTTGTTGGGCGAGGCCACCGGCGTTGACCGCATTTACATGTTTGAAAACGATCGCGACGAATATGGCATGTCGGTCAGTTGCAGCCAGAAAATTGAATGGGCCGCCGCAACAGCCGAACCACAGATTGACAATCCGGAATTGCAGGAAATTCCCTTCGAAGCCATTGAAGTTTTTATTCAGCCTCTGAAAGAAAACAAGCCATTCAAAGCCATCATTCGCGAACTCGAAGAATCATATACCAAGGAAGCATTGACCGCACAGGACATTCAGTCCATTCTGGTGCTACCGCTCACTGTTAACGACCGCTTCTGGGGCTTTGTCGGCTTCGACGAATGCAAAAGCGAGCGCACCTGGTCTGACGATGAATTTTCGATCCTCCTTGCTTTTGCTGGCACTTTGTCGGCAGCCATTGAACGCAGGATGCTCGAACATTCGCTCAAGCAATCGATGGAGCTGGCACAACAGGCCAACAAGGCCAAGAGTGAGTTTCTGGCTAACATGAGCCACGAGATCCGTACGCCGCTCAATGCCGTCATTGGCTTTACCGACCTGCTGCTGACAACTCGCCTCGACGAAACCCAGTCCGATTATTTGCGGTCGGTAAACAATTCGGCCATCATTTTACTCGATCTGATCAACGATATTCTCGATTATTCAAAAATCGAAGCTGGAAAGCTTGAGCTGTTTACTGAAAAAACCGATCTGCGCGAACTTGTGTCGCAAATTTCGGATATCGTACGTTTCAAAGCCCATGCTAAGCACCTTGAATTTTTAATCAATGTTGCCGAGCATCTTCCTTCGGTCGTCATTGCCGATGGAATCAGATTGCGTCAGGTTCTCATCAACCTGCTCTGGAACGCCATTAAATTTACCGAAAAAGGCGAAGTAGAGCTGTCAATCGATTATAAATCAACTGATGATCATCATGGTCTCTTTTATTTCACTGTGCGCGACACCGGTATTGGCATTGAGAAAGAAAAACAGGCCATCATTTTCGAAGCCTTCTCACAGGCCGATACCAGCACCACCCGCCGATTCGGAGGCACGGGTCTGGGATTACCCATTTCGCTGAACCTGATTCGTAAAATGAACTCGGAACTTCAACTCGAAAGCATTCCGGGTGAAGGAACCACTTTCAGCTTCACACTGCATCTTCCCGTATCGGCTGATGTTCCCGAAGAACAGGAGCCCATGAGCAGCATTAAACATGTTTCGGTGGTTGACGACAACAAACAAAACCTGAGTATTTTGAGGCGTATGCTGCAAAATATGAAATATGAAGTGATCCTCTACGAAAATCCAAAGGAAGCACTTAATCAGGCAGATCAAAAAACTGATTTGTGGATTATTGATTACGAAATGCCCGAGATAAACGGGATTGAGCTTATTACTCAACTAAAAAAGAGTAGTACCGCTTCATTCATCCTTTTGCACAGTTCGGCCGATGATCCGCTGATTCGAGACGAAGGACGCAGACTTGGGCTGACACAAATATTAACCAAACCTATAACGTCACGGCAACTGATTCAGGCCATTGAAGGTCAGGTGTTCATGCCCGCAGAACCATCAATATCAAATAAAAAAGAATCATTCTCGGATTCAAAATCTCATAAAATCATGATTGTAGAAGACAACCCGGTGAATATGAAACTGGCCATGTCGCTCATCAATCATGTGATTCCAGGAGCCGACATGTATAATGCTGAAAATGGCGCTGAAGCAGTGAGAATGTATCAGATGGTGATGCCCGACCTTATTTTCATGGATATTCAGATGCCCGTGATGAATGGATATGAAGCCACAAAACAGATTAGACTCATTGAAAAGGACTTGAAAGTTAATCAGGCACCGGTGATTGCCCTTACAGCCGGCATCATTTCCGAGAGTCGCGAAAAAGCCTTTGAATCAGGAATGAACGACTTTCTTTCCAAACCGCTGCTTCTTCAGGGCATTGAATCGGTAACTCAAAAATGGCTTTGCCACAACAGGCACAATAATAAAAATATTCAGAACATGCAAAATCAGAACGAACATTTCGACAGAAGTGCATTTTCAGCCAACACACTTGGAAATGCCGAACTCATGGCCGAACTAATCAACATTTCGCGCGAAACCATGCCACAGTATGTCGATGAACTGCTGCTTGCAACCCGACAACTTGACCGCCCCAAAATAAAGGAAAGGGCTCATGCTTTGAAAGGTCAAGCGCTGACCATGCAATGTCGCAATCTTGCCGGCTTATCACGTTTGCTTGAAGAAGCAGCATTAAGTGCCGAAGCGGAACAATTATCCCAGCTGGCATCAGACATTGAAACTGAAACACAACTTTTGCTAAGTGATCATCTTATTTAAAGCCTGAATATGAGCATGTTAAAAATCTTCATTGCCGATGATGATCAGGCCACCGCACGGTTGCTGCAATATCATCTTTCGCTGAATCCCGACAATGACGCAGAGACATTCAGCAATGGCAAAGCGCTTTTGGCACAAATGCACCGCAAACCCGATGTCATCACCCTCGACTATTACATGAATGGGGAAACAGGAGCGGAAATCCTGAGCCAGATACGAAAAGTGAATGCCGAGGTGCCGGTGATCATCATCAGTGGTCAGCAGGACATTAACACTGCCGTAGGTTTGCTCAAACAGGGTGCCTGGGATTACATTGTGAAAGATGACAACATGAAGGATCGACTGTGGAACATCATCAATCACATTCGAAATCACGACAGCCTGATGCGTCATGTGTCAATGCTGCAGGAAGAAGTGGAAACCAAATACGAATTTTCCAAATCCATTATCGGAGAAAGCCCTGCGATCAGAAAAGTGTTTCCAATGATGCAGAAAGCTGCAGCATCTGACATTGTGGTCTCGGTCAATGGTGAAACCGGAACCGGTAAAGAAATGGTAGCGAAAGCCATCCACTTCAATTCGGCTCGAAAAAACAAACCATTCGTTGCAGTGAACGTGGCCGCCATCCCTCACGAACTTATTGAATCAGAGTTGTTCGGACACGAGAAAGGAGCATTTACCGGTGCTGTCGGGCGCAGAGCGGGAAAATTTGAGGAAGCCGGAGAAGGTACCATTTTCCTCGATGAAATCGGTGACATGGATATGGTTATGCAGGCTAAACTGCTGCGCGTGCTACAGGAGCAGGAAGTGACCCGTGTGGGAGGAAACGATGTGATTAAAGTGAAAGCAAGAGTGATTATCGCAACCCATCGAAATCTTGCCGATGAAGTGGATAAAGGAAATTTTCGCGAAGACCTTTATTATCGCCTGCTCGGAATTCCCATTTACCTGCCTCCGTTGAGAGAACGCGGAAATGACGTCGCCATTCTTGCCAATTTCTTTGTAAAAGAATATGCAAAGAAAACAGGTACCAAGGCTCCCAAAATTTCGCCTGAAGCCATCAACCGCCTCACCTCACACGTGTGGCCGGGAAACATCAGGGAATTAAAAGCAGTGATGGAACTTGCCGTTGTTATGACTGATAGTGGCATCATTACTCCAGAGCACCTTCAAATTCGCTTCCAGAACTTCATGAGCGAATTGCTTAGTAAAGAAATGAAACTCGAAGAATACGAACGCGCCATCCTGATTCACTATTTGAAAAGATACAACAACCGTGTACGCAAAGTAGCCTCTGTTCTTGGAATTGGAAAATCAACCATTTATCGTTTGTTCCCCGGAAAAAAACCAAAAGACGGCTCTTCACCGGTTGACGACGATAGCGATGAAATCATTTCAGACCTGTTTTGAGAAAAAACATCCCGATCGCGGACAAAAACGCCGTAACATTAAGGCCGAAAAACAACATATATATCTGTATTTCTGACACTTAACAAAACACAACTGCCTTTGGCCAATCCTTTGAAAAGAGAAAGCATCACTAAAAATTGAAAGCTATGAAAAACACTATTCTTTTCTTCGGTTTGCTGATTCTGAGTCAGATCAGCTTTGGTCAGGCAAAAATGGTCGTTATGCCTGCAGGTGGCACAGCCACAGGTGAAGCAACAGCTCATATTGTTTCGCCCATTGAAATTACAAAAGAAAGCGACCTTTTGTTTGGCAACATGGCCAGCGGTCCTGCAGCAGGCGAAGTCATCATCGGTGTGGATGGAAGCCGCAGTGTAAGTGGCGGCGTAACGCTGATTCAAGCCGGCAACAACCATCAGGCAGCCATGTTCGTTGTTACAGGTCATCCCGATGCGACATTCAGCATTGTGCTCCCAGTTTCAATTACACTGGAATACAATGGTGAAACAATGAATGTGTATCAGTTTGTCTGCGATCAGGGTTCATCTTCACAACTCTCAACCAATGGCGATGCGACCCTTAGCGTAGGAGCTACCATTCAGGTAGGGGCAGCTCAGGCCGCAGGACTCTACACCGGAACATTCGATGTAACGGTGGCTTACAACTAATAAAAAATTTCAGAACTGCCCTGCTAAAGCGCGGGGCAGTTTTTTTCTACTCAAAAAAACGAAGCTATGAAAAACATTTGTCTCATTCTCATCATGCTGGCGTTTTTGCCGGCCGGAGCACAAAGCGATCTGCTGATCACCCCTTATCGCGTGGTCTTCGAAAACGGAAAAAACATGGAAGAAATTTCTTTGGCCAATACCGGTAAAGACACCGCCCGTTACACGGTGAATTTTGTTCAGTATCGCATGTCGGCCGATGGCGCCATGGAACAAATTACCACTCCCGATGAGGGACAAATGTTTGCTGATCAGCATTTGCGCATATTCCCTCGCAGTGTGGTGCTGGCGCCCAACGAATCGCAGATTGTGAGGGTTCAGCTTAAACCCGGTGCCACACTAACCTCAGGCGAATACCGCTCGCATTTATATTTCCGTTCAACACCCAACGAAAATGTCGATGCCACCACCGCCGGTGCCGACACATCGCTGGGAATCAAACTCATTCCAGTCTATGGCATCACCATCCCTGTCATCATCCGCAGCGGCGATTTGCAGGTAAGCGCCACCATCGACAATGCCCAAATGGTCACCGACAACATTTCGAGATTAAAATTCACCATCAACCGCAGCGGAAATAAATCAGTCTATGGCGACATCAATGTGATGTATCAACCTGTCAGTGGCGATCCCATCAAGGTCGGAGCCGCTCGAGGCGTATCGGTGTACACTCCCAATGCGCTGCGTAACTTCACTGTTCCCCTTGCACCGCCCGCCGGGGTCACTTTCAATCAGGGTAGCCTGAAAATCACCTACAGCACCGCAGGAACACCCAAACCGGAAATTATTGCCGAGTATGTTCTGAATCTTTAATCCCTTTCCATGTCTAATGCTGGCAGAAAAACGGGACAAATTATATTTCGCAGGCTCGTGTTTTCGGGTCTGCTTTTTCTGCTTTCAGGCAGTCAGGTAAAAAGTCAGGATCTTAACGGTATCGGCATTTCACTGACACTCATCAAACCATTTCAGGCCGGCTGGTTCTATCCGGGCAGCAATGGCGGAACGGTGGTTGTTTCAACTTCCGGACAAAGAACATCCACAGGTACGGTGATCCTTCTATATGGTGAAGATGATATTTCACCAGCCATTTTTGAGCTAAGAACCTCTCCCTGGAACATGGTACATATTCAGCTCGACAACAATGTATTCATGACTTCACCTACGGGTGGCAGCATTCACCTGCAAACAGGCCCTCTGAGCTCCAGCAACGTATTTGTGGCTCCGCCCGAAGCTGCCGATGGCATGTTGATCTATTGCGGCGGCCGCATCATTGTTGGAAAAAGCAATAAAAACCCGCCGGGAAACTATTCAGCCACCTTTGCCATCACCATCATCTGCGAATAATCAGCTATGCATTCAGGAACCTTACATATCTTCGGCAGATGGGTCGGATTCCTGATGATCTTTTGGCTCCACATGCAAGCCCTTAATGCGCAGGAGATTGAATACGAGGAAATTCCTGTTTATCTCGCTGTCGAAAACCTTGGGTATTTCGAAATGGAAGCCCTATACGGTAATGATGAATTGCTGCTTCCAAGCTGGGATATGCTTCGAAAACTTCAGATTTTTGCCAACGCTTCACCGGCTTTTGATACTGTGTCGGGTTTCTTTGCACGCCCCGAAGCTCAATTCGTCATTTGCTACCCCTGCAAACAGATTGTCATGACCAAAGACACCATAAAAGCTGGTCCAGAACAGATGGTTGCCAATGACTACGATTTGTTTGTGGCCACAGCGCTGCTCGAAAAAGCCTTCGGACTGACCCTGCGGTTCGATTTTCGTGCCCTCACAGTCTATCTTTCTTCAGACACCGAATTGCCGGTGATAAAAATGATGAGACTCGAAAAAATCAGAGAAAATATACGGAAAGTCAACGGCGATATCATTGCTGATACGACGCTTAAGCGAAAACCTCATGTCTATCGCGGTGGATTTGCCGATTGGTCGCTCAGCACAAAGCATCAGAACAGTGACCTGCCTCTGACTACTGCGAGAATGGCACTTGGAAGCGAATTTCTGGGGGGCGAACTTACCTTAAGGCTGTCACAATCAAGCGCCGAAGCATTCGATGTTCTTCAGCAATCGGGACGCTGGCGCTGGACCTTTCCCGAAGGAACCTGGATGACTCAGGCCGATGTCTCCATTCAATCGGCACCGACCTACACTCGCATCACATCACCGGTGGCAGGTTTCAGCATTTCAAATGCACCGCTTGTTTTCCGAAAGAGCTTCGGCACCTATACGCTGCAGGGAAAAACAGAACCGGGCTGGGAAGTCGAGGCATATGTAAACGATGTTCTGATCGACTACACCACCGCCGATGCCAACGGCGAATACACGTTCAGCATCCCCATGATTTACGGCAGCACAAGGGTTGTTTTACGCAAATACGGACCCTGGGGCGAAGAAGAAACCGAAGAACAAACCCTAACCATTCCCTTTCAGTTTACACCCGTCGGTCACGTCGATTATCAGCTCAGTGGAGGCTTTACTTTCGATAGCCTGCATGTCCCCTACACTTTTGCGCGAATCAACTATGGTGTAAGCCGAAGAATGACCGTCTCAGGCGGCTTCGAGCATTATGCCGGCAGCACGCTGACACCAAATCTACCCTTCTCATCGGCCTCGTTTGTCGTATCGAAAAATCTGCTGCTCGGATATACCATTCTGGGAACAGCATGGCAGCAGGCCGATGTAACCTTTCGCACCGCCAAGGGCTTATCCATCGAATCGAACGTGATTTTCTATGGCAACGAACAAGATGCTTTACCCGGCGCACCGAAAAGCACCCTTTCTACGGCTTTAACCATTCCAGCGCAGATCGGTAAAATCAGAATGCTGATCAAAGGAACCCATCAGATGCTTGAAAGCGCTCAGCAATCAACGCACAGTGTCGGAAATGCCTTTTCGGTCTATTACCGACGCTTTAACATGGTGGCCTATATGCAAACCGCTCTATCGTCGCGAAGCCCTTCATCGTCAGGTGGCTTAAACACGTCCATGACATTTAAACGCCAATGGACCATGATGACACAGTTGTCTGCCAACATCAGCGAGAAAACACTGAATACTGCACGAATTCAGATTCAGAAACGTTTCTCCGGAAAATTGTACGGCTCTGTGTCAGGACAATATCAGTTCGAATCGAAGCAAGTTTCGGTCAGCAGTGGTTTGTTTGTTTCGCTGCAGCCTTTCAGGGCAGGCTACACCAGCGATGCAGGGCGAAACAGCTATTCAGGAAACCTTGAACTGAACGGAAGCATCATGTGGGGCAGTGCTGTGGCTCCAATTGCCTTTGGCAGCAGAGCCATGGCCGGGCGCTGTGGCATCGAAGCGGTGGTTTTTCTCGACATCAATCACAACGGTACCAAAGAGAAAAGCGAACCCATTGTTCCGGGTGTCAC
The DNA here is from genome assembly GCA_964559205.1 of uncultured Bacteroidaceae bacterium. Lineage (GTDB taxonomy): Bacteria > Bacteroidota > Bacteroidia > Bacteroidales > DTU049 > GWF2-43-63. The sequence continues at coordinate 962 of CAZLHV010000112.1, read as the reverse complement.
CGTTGGCATCAGCAAAGGGCAGCAAATGCGTACCGCCGGCGACAGTGTTTATCGCTTCATGTCGCTGGATCCGGGAACCATTTACATTCTTTCGGTATCCGACGGAGGACTGCAAAGCATTTCGTGGGTCGTGCCCTTCAAAACCATTGCGGTTCGTCCTGACCCGAATCAGATCAGACAGGTGTATATTCCCATCCTGCCCATGGGAGAAGTGAGCGGATATGCCATTTTACAAAGCAACGGAAAAGAACTGCCACTCAGAAAAATGCAAATTGAAATCGTTGATTCGCTTGGCAATGTGGTGGCGGTAACACGCAGCGAAGACGACGGGTTTTTCAGCCATCTGGGGCTGGCTCCGGGAACATACCGGCTGCGCTTCAATCAGGCACAGCTGCTCAATCAACATGCTGTTCAACCGGACGAACCCCGGTTTGTGATACGCGAAATACGCGAAGGCGACTACTGCGGCGACATCACGCTGAAAGCGGTAACTACTGAGTAGTGGTGTTTTCTGGTTTCACAAAGAGCGCCAAGGATCGCACCTCCTGACTCTACCGGTCAGGACTTTCAGAAAGACACGAAGGTGAAGGAATTCACAAAAGCCGTGATCAATAGCCGCTTCCAAAAATTCACATGCAAGCATGCGAATTTTCTGCAACGGCCATTGATCATTCACAACGCTGTTGTGAATACTTATGAACGGCTTTTGTGTTGAATAAAGCGCAACGTTGTGATCTTCTGCCAGTCCTGACCAACAGCGTTGGGATGTGAAACCCGAAAAGGTCTATACAGGCTCCTAACTTCATGAACCACATCTTAAATCGGGTTTTAACCATCAGGGGAGCTTCGACATCAGAAAATTTTTCAACAATTCAAAGGTAAAGGGTCCAAATTATCTAAAATATTTCTATATTTACCTCGTGAACCTGACAAAAGAAAGGTTTTACCATACGCCCACAGGG
>CAZLHV010000111.1:7469-10704 GCA_964559205.1 uncultured Bacteroidaceae bacterium | reverse complement strand
ACCATCGTGAATTCCTGTCGAAGCACATAAGTCACACTGAACTTTATCGCTTAACAGTGCAATCCAGCGCAAAGAGGTCGAGATCTCCTCGGCATGGCTGAAAGTATTTGTGGCCGAGATTTTCAGTTCATTGATGTTGATATCTGGAGAAAATGGTCTGTTGAACAGGACCATCCCTTTAATTTTTTTCCATGAAAGTTGAACCATGAAGCGTGACATATCGGTAAAATAACTGCCAAGTTTCACGATCACGGGAAGTGCTGTGTTCTCGAGGACCTTGTCGATGATGTCGCTGTACTGTTTCTCGATCGAGGAGGCGTTTACACTTTCATCTGAGGGAAGAATGAAAATGTTCAGTTCAAGAGCGTCAGCACCAGCTTCTTCAATCCGCTTGGCAAATGACACCCATTCAGACGCTGAATAGCAATTTACACTTGCAATGATTGGTACAGACACAGCTTTTTTTGCTTCAGCAATAAACGAAAGGTATTTTTCCACCTCGTTCTGCACAGTATATTGTCTGATGTAATCATCCGCTTCGGGATATGCCAGATGATTCTGCTGATCGACCATCAGCTTTTTATACTCAAACCTGATTTGTTCCTCAAACAGCGATTTCAGAACAATAGCTCCTATTCCGCTTTTCTCGAGTTCGACAAGATTTTCAATTTTCTGATTTAACCCTGAACTGCCTGCAATCAATGGATTGCGAAGTTTTAATCCGGCATATTGAGTTTCCAGGTTTGCCATAACGGTGTTTTTTAGTGGACAAAAATAGGAATATTTTTCAGATGAAAAAAGCTCCCGGTTTTTACCGGGAGAATTATCTGAAATCATTTTACTCCTTTATACTATGCTTCTTGAACATGTCGGGGCTCTGAATGCATTCAATAGCTTTGTTTAGCTCTGAATCAATCTCGCCAATGACCACAAAATAAGCTTCGGGTCCGAATAGGTTTCTGGCCATATATGCCCTGAGAATGGTTTGAATCACCAATTTGCTTTGTTCATACCCTTCGGCTTCGAAAGCAACCAGTGATTCGGAGTAATCGAAGAACTTTTTCATAAAAGACTCATCGGCCTTAAATCCTTTCTTAAAGCTTTCGACCTCTTTGTATTTTTCATTAAGAGCCGACCTTTCGGTTTGCATATAGTCAAGTACAAAACTGCTGAACAGATTTTTCCTGACCAATTTTACGTAATAATCGCTGTATTTGGTCGTGTCGAGAGGGATAAATACATCGGGCATGATACCGCCTCCGCCGTATACAACTCTTCCGGCTGGAGTTTTGTAGCGTAAGGAATCGGGAAATTTAATCGAATCCGGGTGGACAAGCTCGCCATGTTTCATTCGTTCCGACAAGTCATCAAAATAGCTATCGTGCCCTTCTTCATATGGTTTTTGTATACAACGTCCTGTAGGAGTGTAATATCGTGCCACTGTCAATCGCATCACTGAACCATCCGAAAGTGTAAAGGGACGTTGTACAAGCCCTTTGCCATATGACCTGCGACCGACAACTAGAGCCCTGTCCCAGTCCTGAACTGCTCCTGTGACAATTTCGGATGCTGAGGCACTTCCCTCATCGATTAAAATGACCAGTTTCCCTTTCTCGAAGGAACCTTTTGATGTAGCCGTGTAATCCATCCGCTCGTCTGAGCGGCCTTCGGTGTATACGATCAGCTTCTCTTTTGGCAGAAATTCATCAGCCAGATCAATCGATGTTCGTAAATAACCCCCGCTGTTATCTCGCAAATCAATAATTAGAGAATTAAAATCACTTTGTTTCAATTCCTTGATGGCAGTGGCAAACTCTTCCATCGTGCTAGCAGCAAAACGGTTGATTTTAATATAGCCTATACCTGGTGCTACCATGTATGAGGCATCAATGCTATAAATTGGAATCTTGTCGCGGGTGACGGTGAATTCAAGAAGACTATTTTCACCGCCTCGATGAATTTCCAGAACCACCTTAGTGCCCTTAACACCTCGTAAATGCTTGAAAACAAATTCATTGTTTACTTCTTTCCCCCAGGCTTTCTCGTGATCTATGTTAATGATTTTGTCACCGGCCTGAATGCCAACGGTTTCACTGGGACCACCAGCAATGACGTCGACCACATTGATCGTATCGCGCAGAATCTGAAACTGAATACCGACGCCTTCAAAATTGCCTTCCAGAGGTTCATTCGCCTTTTTGATTTCTTCTGCCGACATATAGGTGCTGTGCGGATCAAGCTCCTCAAGCATTTTCACAATGGCAATTTCAGTCAGTTCCTCTTCATCCACACTGTCAACATATGAAAGGCGAATATACTGAAGGGCTCGGCGAAATTTATCTTCTGTTTTCGAAGGGTCATGCTGTGCTGTTGCCACAACAGCACTCAACATCATGAACAGAGCAAGGAATATTTTCATTCTTTTTATTTTTAAAACGCAATTCTTGTTACAAAATTACATTATTTTGTATTGCATTTCCGGCTTTATGGATAATTATCAGGATCAAACCGACATAGCCCGATCACAAACCGACAAGTCTCGCTTTGTGATTTCAATTTATATTTCTGCTCTAATTTGCCTGTTCATTGCCATAGCCTATGCCGCAAATGATTATTTGCCTTGGCTAAAGGGGGTTTACCCTTTGTCAGCTGAAGGCTTGTCAGGCATTTTCACTGCCCCGCTTGTGCATGCCGATGGGGTCCACCTTGCAGGAAATATCTCAGCGCTTTTCATCCTGTTTCTGATTGTGTTTAACAACTTCAATCCAATGGCTTGGAAGCTGATCATTGCAGGCTATCTCATCCCCGGAGCATGGGCATGGTTTTTCGCCCGTCCGGCATGGCATGTAGGTGCCAGTGGATGGGTATATACTTTGGCTTCTTTTATCTTTTTTGCGGGGTTAATTCGACATCAGACCAGACTCATGTCCCTTTCACTGTTTGTGGTCTTTATGTATGGCAGTATTTTCTGGGGCATTTTCCCTTTATTTAAGCAGGTGTCCTGGGAAACGCACCTGAGTGGCTTTTTGCTGGGACTTCTGCTTGCTCTGTACTATCGTAAGGATTTGAAGGTATTATATCCTGAAAAGAAATACTTTCAGGATGAAACCGATGATGAAGAATCTGAAAATGATACTCAGGACACAAACGAATAGGCCGATGGGACTGACATGAACTTAATCAGTCTTTGTAGGTTTCTTTGCGCTCCATGTCCCGCCGATTTTCCTTTTCCTTA
>CAZLHV010000111.1:7197-7459 GCA_964559205.1 uncultured Bacteroidaceae bacterium | reverse complement strand
TGTCATACATTTTTTTTCCTTTGCAGAGTGCAATGTTCAGCTTTGCATACCCTTCGGCTGAAATATACATCAATAAAGGGATAATGGTGAGCCCACTTTCCTTAATCTTGCCGTGTAGCTTATTCAACTCCCTGCGGTTAAGCAGCAATTTTCGTTCACGCTTTGGATCATGATTGTTGTAGGTGCCGTAACTGTATTCTGATATTGTCATGTTTTTCACAAACAGTTCATTGCCTTCAAAACCGCAATAAGCTTCAGCAAT
>CAZLHV010000111.1:0-7187 GCA_964559205.1 uncultured Bacteroidaceae bacterium | reverse complement strand
AGCACAATCCCGGCTGTGAATTCGGCTAGAATGTGATACTCGAAATACGCCTTCTTGTTCTTTATCTGAATGGAATTTCCTGCCACCATGATTCTGTTTGTGGTCACAAAAGTAACTAAAAACGGTTAATGCCTGCAAAACAGATATGATCAACGAATCAACACCATCTTGCCAAATTCGTGTGTAAAATACTGTCCTGCCGGTGTATCAATCTTATCTATGGATTCTCCGTTGAGCCTCACCAATACCCGGTAAAGGTAGACTCCATTTGCAAGTAAATCGCCAAATTCATCCCTGCCGTCCCAGGCATATTCGGTGATATTTCGTCCGATATGAATATTTCCAAGCTCCGAACGATCAATTTCTCTGACAATCTTTCCTGAAACAGTCATAATCTGAATCATGAAAAATTCAGGGACTTCTGATCCTGTAAGTGTAAACACAAAATGTGTTTTTGTACTGAAAGGGTTTGGCCAGTTCATTACATCAGTTATGGCCGGCTTGTTGATTACCTCAAAATTGATTTTGAAATCAATGCTGCCGCTTTCGTTTCCGCTCTTGTCGCGTGCCTGAACCATCAGTGTGTATTTACCGTCGGAAAAGGTCCCGGCCGGATACTCAACTCTGGCCACATTGTTTTGAGTGGCAGCAGCCGGATAAAAACGCATCACCTCATTGCCATCCTGATAGAAAAACACTTGTTCATATTCCTGGGAGCCTGGTCTTAGCATGAATACCCGAATAGACGACGTGTCGTCCAGTTTCAGATACTCGTTTTCATCTTTGAGCAATATTTCGATGAAAGGATTGGCACTGACTATGTCGCCATCAAGTATGTGTACATTATCGAAAGTCACATCGAGCATCGGGTTAATCCGATCACGGTCAGCAAAGAATTTTATCTCTGCAATATTGTTGAAGTGATGTTGCTCAACCTGATCATATACACCGGTAACTGAATCCACCGGATTGAACTCAACCCAAAGGCTGTTCAAACCTGAAAATCCCTGTGTGGGAAGAACCAATGAATCTACAATAACATCACCAACCGGATGCAGTCTCAACTTTTTATTATTGATGTAATGAACATTTCTGTCATTGTCAATGAGCCAGTAGGCGACCATGAGACTGTCGGGAAAATCAACAGGGCCAATGTTTCGTGTTGCAATAGAGAGTTTTACCGATTCACCTTCAAGAATGGTATCATTATAAAAGGTATAAAATGATGCTGGATCAATGGCTGTTTCCGGAGCAGGTTCATATAACACATGCCAGCGGTCGAGCATGGCCGGGGTACGAAGAGAATCGTCCCTCAGGCTGAGGTGCAGTTTAAGGTAGGGAAACTCAGCTGCATTGATTCGGGTTGACAAATTAAGAATGTCGAGTGAATCGGGTACCGGTGGCAAATCGGTCATCACGGTATCAACAGTTCCGTCTGCACGTATGCCAATCACCGAAAGTCGTACTGTGTCAGTCCAAATTCCAGGCTCGAAGCTGCTCACTTTCCAGTGTAAACTGCCCCATTCAAGAGCTGGGCCAATGGTGGTTGATTCAATATACCCTTCCTGCCAGTTGGTATTGATGCCCCATGATCCGCTGATAATACTTGAGATAGCTGAGCCGACCTTCTCGTCTACAAGGGCGGGGAAGCCTTTTCTTCCAAAAATGAGGTAGGGGATATTGTTTGGTACAGTTCTGATCATGGTGGATCCAAGTTCTTCAAATGCCTGGTATAGTGCCTCGGGATAATTTTCAGCATTGTGGTTGCGATGACTGAATGCGAGGACATAGAATCCATCCGGAACACTGTCCAAAAAGCTCGTCATTCGGCTGAACCAAGGCTCTCCTCCCGTGTAGAAGTCGAAATCAAAATAATCATAAAGTCGGCAATTAAGTGCATTCGAAGGGCCATAGCCATCATCTTCCGGATCCGTATTCACCCATGGTTCAATTGAAATTGAATCAAAAACTGCAAATTTCATCCCGTCACCGTTATAATCTGTACAGGACCACTGGCCTTTCAGGGAATTGTCGATTTTATACCATTCTTCGGACCATTGAATGTAAGGATAGAAGCCGGTTTGAGCCGATATTGTCACCACATTATTGATGAACTCTAATATTCTCGCCGGTTTATTGTAGCTCACATATTGAAAGTTGTTTTTCTTATACTGAAAGAAATGATCTTGGCCCCAACCGTATTTGCCTGTGATATACTGAAAGGAACTTTCACGCCACACGCTTGTTGTTGCAGAGCTAACCCTCCAGAAATAAACGGTCGAATCGGGCATCGAGGTCATTGCAAATGGTAAATTCCATTCAACAATACCTCCTGACTGTATGATTGGGCCACTCTCTTTTAAAAATGGACTATCGAAAGAATCAGTAGTATCGATCTGAAAATAATACGTGCCCTGAGCTGCCATGGCATATCCTGTACTTGCAGTCAATGTGACGAAAGTGTCTGGTATGACACTGAATTCATATGGATAAACCGGTGCAATATCGTTCGAGGCAATAAAGAGATTCGATGATATGCTGTTATTTGTTTCCACACTTTCATCAACTGAATTAAAAGCATCGATCATTACCTGAAATGTATTCAAGCCAACTCCGTTGATTGGGCTCACCGGAAACCTCATTTCAATTGTGTCGGCGTAAGCTGGTGAAGGAATCATTTTCTGAATGGTTTCCTGCGTAAAATCGGGAAAAACACGGGTCACTTCCAGAATTACAGAATCGTAAACAGCCATGCCTGCATTGTATGCAATGATATTGACTGAAAACGAGTCTAATTCGCTGGTCACATTGACCGGGTTGTAAAAAACGCTCCCACTGGTCAGCAGAAAATCAGGTTGTGGCGAACCGCCAAGAGTCAATACAGGATCTCCGTGCAAGGTCATCTCAAGACATACATCACGAAGATAACTAATGCTCGATGTATTTTGAACCGTTTGTATTGTCTGCTGGATGATTTGGCCGATGGGTTGTCCATAATTTCTACGGGCAATCCGGCCCATCAGTTCTGAGCTGTAGATATTTAGGTAAGGCGCCAGCGACTTACTGATAGAGCCTAGGTACCCGATGGTGCCTTTGTTTTCGATCAATACAAATGCTTCCGATGAGCTGTTGGTGGCTTGATACAAGTCTCCGGCAAAACATGAATTGGCAATAAGGAACGGATAGCGCTTATAATTGCTGTAGTCTGCCGGATTGTTAATGCTGATATCAAATCCAATACCCGCAGCATGACCAAAAAAATTCATGATCCCAACTCCCTCATTAATCTTATCCCTCACTTCATCACTTATGTTTTGTTGTATGGGAGCCGTTGATGTTTTGGTGTAGGTGACCACAGAAGCTCCAAAATATGGATTGATTAATGTGTCCCGGTAAGCATTAAGATACGATAACAGGGTTTGCGCCTCGGAAAACGATGAACCTCCTGCAAAATGAAGCGCGCGTTTCATCCAGGATCCAGCAAGAGGATTTGAGGGGTTATAGGGCTGATTCTGTTCTGTTTCGTAATCCTGCATTTTGATCAGATACCAGCTAACTTCAGTTGGAGTGCGGGCAGCCAAACGACCGGTTGGTATGGCAGGAGCATAGTTTCCGTCGTTAAGCCCCGATGTAAATAAAATGTCACTCGGAGGATTTCCAAACGAAGGGACCAGAGTCAAGGCATTGTAGGTGGTGCTGAAACGATAGTTGTACACACTGCCGCCAGCCCGGTAACCCTTACCCATCAGAAACATTCCTTTTATGGTATCTGAAAATTCACTGACGGCATATGAGGCAAAATTCCGAATTCCAATCGGATGTTTATTAATGCCATATGCAAACTGGTCGTAAATCATGTTCACCTCTGCAACAAGGCTGTTGTATCCTGTATTGTTGCGGTAAGCCGCATATTCGTTGGCTTTCTGCAGCAAATTCCGGTGGGTGATAATTAAATAATCCCTGTTATCGTAAGTTGCTTCGGAATAATCGATGAACTTTGCATAATTGGCAGCATCTGTATTGACAGGTGTGAGCGAAGAAATGCTGATCACACTGCTCTCAGAGACAAGGAAACATGTTCGTGTGCTGCCTGAACTGTTTGGCACCAGAAAGCGTACGGTTGATCCAGAACGAGAAGTCAGAATTCGTCTGTGATCTGTGATATCGTGAACCACTACCGTGTCGGTAACAGATGAGCCAAGATTCACCATCTCAAGGTAGGCTTTAGGTGATGAAGTGCTGTTCAGATCAAATATTAACGACGAGGAACTGCCAAGATCAGTCTGACGAGGGTATCTGATGTCAATATAACTTACAGTATTCCGATCGGCGCCACTTCCCAGATCGTTTGGCAATGTAAAGGTGAAATTTACATTGCCGCTGCTGAGATATGTAGGGCTCACTGATCGTGAAAACCTCAATGGTACATATCCTTCGTAAAGGGTATCAATCGATTCACCGGCAAAACTAATCATCATGTGGTGATCAGGATTCAACCCGCTGAAATTGCTTTGCCCCAGTAATAGAAAAGATATGGTGGCATTGCTCCCTGATGTGTAGGTTCGTGGAGTGCTCACCGACAATGAATAGGTTCCTTGACCTCCTCCGGAAGGAATAGACATTTCATTCCCAAACCAGCCTTCGCAATCGGTATACCTGGGGTCGGTATTTCCATATTCATCGGTTTTTCCGTCATAGTATGAGGAGGTATAATTCATCCTCGAAGTATACCAGATGTTACTTTCGGCTGTGTACCCTGTAAAATTCCTGTCGGTTTCAACCGTCAGCCGGCGATTTGCGGTCAGTGTGTTCCATGTTAAAAAGTACACGGCTGTATCATTGAACAAACTAAAGTCACTATTGGGCTGGTCTGCAGGATTATTATAAATATACTGATCAAGCCAGCCATCGTTTTTCATGCCATAGAACTCAATATAGTCACCTGCATTGAAAGCATTGTCATTCTCACCATGAATGTATATGTATTGCTCCTCACCGCGACCGAAAATCTGAATGTTTTTTGGATTGAGCGATTGAACAGGAATTCCTGAAGATACAAGGGTCGCATATGAAATTCGGTGAATGCCGCTGGTGGTGATTTTTATCTTGTAATACTGTTGCGAAAAATCGATCCACTCATTGCCGTAATTTTGAGCCTGACCCAAAAATGGCAATGCAGAAAACCAAATAGTCACAAGAAGAGTTAACAGTTTCTTCATAGGCATTTTATAGGCTTGAGACACTGGTTTTTTTACTGATGTTCAGTTTGAGGGAAAACACGTGGGAATAGAGAGCAACACTCACATCTCCCAAATCGGTCATGGCATAATCAATACAGAGCTTGTTTTTGATGTTAATGCCAACCCCCATATTGGGCTGCAGGGTGGTCACCTTTTTACCATCAAAGCCGGTTTCTTGTTGAATATTGCCAATTCCACCTCGCAGAAATGCAAAACCCTTATAGCCAAACTCAAATCCAAAATGTGGATCAACACTTGCTATTCCGGTTTTGAGTAACACGTTTCGTTTTCCATCAAATGTTACATCCAAACCGGCTTCAGGATACAACGTAAATGCATTGCTGATTTTGAAGTTTCTACCTCCACCAAGCAGAAGACGTGGCATGGTCAGCTCAAGACTGTTTTCAGGAATTTCATTGCCGGTGAGCGTGAAAATCTCTCTCGTTTGATCATCGAGAGTAAAACTCCACGCATTAAAGGTTGATGTTACATCGCGAAGCACAGCTCCAAATTTCCAACGACCATAATCATACTGAGCTCCGGCATCAATCCCAAACCCCCAACTGCCGCCAAAGTCGCCGATTTTCCGGCGGATGATTTTAACGTTGCCCCCAACCCTGAGATTCTCTATAGGAAGCTTGCGTGAATAACTGATCAGAAATGCATTGTCGACGGCACTGAATGAGGTAATGCGGTCATAATCAATATTGCCCTGAGCATCGATGAGCTCGGTTGTATTTGGAATATCATCAACCCCAAATCGGATAAAACTGAATGAAAGCGCCGAAGAATCATTCCCAACTGCTGTCAGAGACAGATAATCATACTTCGCAATCCCGGCAAAATATTCCGAATGCATCATGAATACCTGACGCTCGGCTGGTGTTAAAACCAGTCCGGCAGGATTCCAGTAACCAGACGAACCATCATTTACTGAAGCAACAACCGAATTTGACATGCCTAAGGCTCGGGCTCCAACTCCAATCGCTAAAAATTCATTCGAATACTTGGCAATTTGTGCCTGAATTGTGGCTTGCAGCAGGAATAATGAGCAGAAAAATGTGAGGAATTTCATAGAATTTAACTTCCGTTTGGAGTGGAATAACGCAGAAAAGTTAAAAATAGTTTTCAATTTGTTTCAAACCATAAAATTAGACATTTTTTTCATGACACCTTCGGTTGCTCACAACGAATAGTCGTTCAAAGAATCATTTCTGCCATTGTTTGATAACCTGCTGGTTGTCAAATGAAAGAAACGACCGTTAACTGACTGGAAACGACCTTTAACTATGAGATTAGTTGTACAACTAAAAGTATAGTTACTTTTGTTCACCAATTCAATCGTCATGGAAAAAGAATTAACCAGAGCCGAAGAGCAGATTATGGATTACCTGTGGCAGATCGGGGAAGGTTTTGTTCGGGATATCATCGATCGTATTCCCGAGCCACGACAGGCATACACCACGGTTTCTACTATTGTCCGGATTCTTGAAAAAAAAGGTTTCATCGGTCACAAGTCCTTTGGGAATGCACATCGTTATTACCCGTTGATCTCCAGAGAGCAGTACGTAGAGTTTTGCGCAGGAAATTTAGTGAAACGACATTTTTCAGATTCTTTGACCAGTTTAGTGTCTTTTTTTACTTCAAAAAAGGACATGAGCCTTAAGGAGCTTGAGGAACTGCTTGCCTTAATTAATGAAGAAGTTGATAAAAAGAAGAAATCATGATTGACATCAAATATCTTATCGTCAGCAACGTACTTTTAGGTTGTGCTGCGGTTATATACTATATTTTTTTAAGAAGGAGAACGTCATTCAGTTCGCAGCGATACTGGATTCTTTCTTCTATGGCTATAGCCATTGCAGTTCCGATGGTTCCGGCACCAGCACAGGTTGGCGTTTTTTCACCAAGCATTAATGTGTTGAACGAAATCATCATCATGCCAAA
>CAZLHV010000110.1:0-10725 GCA_964559205.1 uncultured Bacteroidaceae bacterium | reverse complement strand
ATTGGCAAATGGCTTTGAAATTTTCGAAGCGAGTGCTTTTATTGATGTGATCGGTTGGAATCTGATAGAAGGAGATGGCAGCACAAAGCTGTATTCATGCGGTTTGCGGAAAGAGCTTCGAAGCACTTTTGATCAGCGTTTCACTGTTGATTTTCTGGTTAATGAAATCGATGCCGAGGATTATGAAGCGCTTGCCATTCCGGGCGGATTCGAGGAATTTGGTTTTTACGACGATGCCTTTGATGAAAAATTTCTGAGTCTGATTCAACAATTCAGAGTTAAAAACAAGATCATTGCATCTATTTGTGTGGGTGCAATGCCACTGGGAAAGAGCGGAATACTCCGCCACCGTTGCGCCACCACCTACAACAAGAATCCGTTGCGCCAACAGATGTTGCAAAGCTTTGATGCAAAAGTATTGAACGAGCCGTTGGTGGAAGATGACAACATCATTACATCATGGAATCCATCCACTGCAATTCCTGTTGCCATGCGGCTTCTCGAAAAGCTGACTTCGAAGGAAAATGCCGGGCGGGTGAGTGCGTTGATGGGTTTTTGAAAACATTTTCAACCCACCCGGCGGTCTGCACAGCATAAAACAAATAAATCAACAGCATACTAATATCAGTTTTGTGTTTTTTGTTTGTGAAATATTTGTTATGCGTGTGCGAAACCATTATGTGCAATATTAAAATCCAACAAACCGAAACGGATCTGAACGGTGAACTTTGGAACTTTTGGCAATTAGTTAAAACCAATCCGTCAAAGTGGACAGAGAAGGATTTTGGAGGCGTAGGTGGTGGATTTTGGGTTGTAGCAATTTGCGGAACAAAAGTAATTTGGTACAATGACATTGAATATGGCTTCAATATCTCTGAATACAAGACCTATGGACAAATTGAAGGATATCATTGCAATCAGGACGAACTGAGCGGTGCAGTGACCCGACTGTTTGATCTGGTGAAATTTGGCGGAGAAATCATCGGACAAGCCGAGCCACCACAAAGATTGTTGTAAGAATATTAGGGTCTATAATTCACCACATAACCCCAAAAATTCCAACCGCTTAATAAAACTTTTTCATGGGTGTTTTTGTATGTGCTATATTTGTAGGGCTCCTTCAGAGTCGTTTGAATCATGCCATGAGAAACATTCTTCCAATATGCTGCTTTTTTCTGTCGTTGACTTTATGCGGCCAGAACCAGAATAAGCAATTTTGCGTTGATCCAACAATGCAAAAGCCGCTGAATGATTCAGAAAACACCATGTATTGTTCAAGCTTTATTCAGGCCTGGATTGAATTGTGCAATATGCATGATGGAGCGATAATACTTGATTCGAATTCCGTTTTACTGGAACAGCTTAACGCGGTTAAGGCAAACAACTCAATTTCTGAAGATTTTGTGGTAGCAAAGGCTGGATATATCAAAGATTCGATAATGGCTGAGATTACCCGGGAGCTGGAACAGAAATTTCAAATTAAAAAATCTTTCGGCGATGATTATTACAATGCCGATATTATTTCCTACGCGTATCTGAAAAAGCAAATAGAGTTTTTCTACTTGCTGCAGGATGCATTTGGTAAGGAAAAGATGCTCTTTAACGGTCGTGATACCGTTGATTTTTTCGGACTCCGTTATCCAATAACTAATCCGGTTAAGAAAAGCAAGTTCATTATTCACAACTACAAAAGCAACGATGATTTCATTCTGGAAATTAAAACGAAGGATAGCAGAGATCAGGTATTCATTGCTAAAATGCAGCCTGAATCAACACTTGCAGCTTCATATAGTACAATAATGAAGCGTGTAAATTTAAACGACACGAGCTTTATTGAAGAAGGAGAGAATCTTAAAATTCCTTACATTTCATTTTCGCTTGATGAGAATTTCAGGGAATTAAAAAACAGAAAGGTATTGAATCCGGGATTCACAGGATACACAATCCGAGAGGCAAAGCAGGTTATTGACTTTTCATTGAATGGGAACGGCGTTTCGGTTGAGTCAGCAGGAGAAGTAAGAGCAATTTTTGCCATTGTCGAAAATTCACTCAGACAATTTGTTTTTGATAAGCCATTTTTTATCATTCTCAAAGAGAGGGATAAAAACGAGCCGTATTTTTGCATATACATTGCCAATGCGGCATTTATGACAAAAAAATAATGGAATTTTCGATATTATAGTTTGATAGTGCAATCACACAAAACAACAAAAACCCAAAGACAATGAAAGCAAAACTACTTTTCTCATTTTTACTTACACTGTCTTTGATGCAGCTGATGGCGCAAAATGCACGGGTTTGGGCTACCTACTACGGAGGAACAATTTATGATGTTGGCAACTGTGCCGTGACAGATGCTTCCGGCAATGTTTATTTTGCAGGTTATACAAGCAGCACGGCGGGAATTGCATCCGGCGGCTTTCAGAACACGTATGGAGGTGGAACATACGATGCCTTCCTTGTGAAGTTCGATGCATCGGGCAATCGGCTCTGGGCTACCTATTTCGGAAACAACAACAATGATCATGCATACAGCATTGCAATCGATCATTCAGGAAATGTGTATCTGGCGGGAGGAACATCTAGCATTTCGGGCATTGCTTCGGGCGGATTTCAAAGCACGTATGGTGGCGGCAGTTATGACGCTTTACTTGTAAAGTTTGATGCTGCAGGTAATCGGATTTGGTCAACATACTACGGAGGATCTGGATGGGAAGAGGCTTACAGTGTTTCAACCGATACAGCGGGAAATGTTTACATTACCGGTTTTACAAACAGTACCACCGGAATTGCATCCGGAGGATTCCAGAATTCGTATGGCGGCGGAACCTACGACTCCTTTCTTGTGAAGTTTGATGCTGCCGGAAACAGAATCTGGGCGACATACTATGGCGGAGCCGGCGATGAAGGATATGACGGCAACAGCGTTTGTACTGATCATTCCGGCAACATATATCTGACAGGATGGACTTCGAGCACAACAGGAATTGCTTCGGGTGGATTTCAAAACACTTCCGGAGGTGGAAGGGATGCTTATCTTGCAAAGTTCAACACCGCCGGTAACCGGATCTGGGCTACATATTATGGTGGAACCGGAGATGAAGGAGGTATTTCAAATATTTTATTTGGCAAAAATGTCGCAACAGATTCTTCCGAAAATGTGTATTTGTCAGGAACGACTTCAAGCACAGTGGGAATAGCAGCAAGTGGCTTTCAGGACACTTACGGCGGTGGAACCTATGACTGTTATCTTTCAAAATTTGACAGTTCCGGCAATCGGCTTTGGGCCACTTATTATGGAGGTGCAGGAGATGAAAGAGGATGGGGTGTAGCCACAGATGCCTCGGGCAATGCTTATTTGACCGGAAGAACAAGCAGCACGGCCGGCATTGCTTCTGGTGGTTTTCAAAGCACTAACATGGGAAATTACGACGATTTTCTTGTGTCTTTTTCTTCGGCCGGCAATCGGCTTTGCGCAACCTATTACGGCGGAACAAACGGCGAGTGGGCATACAGTCCAGCCATAGATGGTTCAGGAAATATTTATTTGCCGGGATTTACCTACAGCACATCAGGAATTGCTTCCGGAGGGTATCAAAATACTTTTGCCGGTGGAACCTATGACGCATATCTGGTAAAATTCACTTCCCCCCTGAGCCCTGCCACCGGCACCGACGTACAAACTGCCTGCAATTCGTTCACGTGGATAGATGGGATTACATACACATCCAGCAACAATACCGCTACATACAACATTGTTGGTGGTGCTGCCAATGGTAGCGATAGTCTTGTTACGCTGAACCTGACCATTAATCATTCATCCACCGGCACGGATGTACAAACCGCCTGCAATTCTTTTACGTGGATCAATGGAAATACTTACACAGCCAGCAATAACACCGCAACCTATAACATTGCCGGTGGCGCGGCCAACGGATGCGATAGTCTGGTAACGCTGAACCTGACCATTCTCAATTCATCGACCGGCACCGATATACAAACCGCCTGCAATTCCTTTACGTGGATCAATGGAATTACTTACACAGCCAGCAATAACACCGCAACCTATAACATTGCCGGTGGTGCGGCCAACGGATGCGATAGTCTGGTAACGCTGAACCTGACCATCAACAATGTTTCAGATATCAGCACAACAACTTCTGGTATTACCATAACAGCGAACAACACGATGGCCGGTTATCAGTGGCTGGATTGCAATAATGGCTATGCCCTTATTTCCGGTGCTACAGGTCAATCATACACGCCGTCAGCAAATGGAAGCTATGCTGTCGAACTTGTGCAAAACGGATGTACGGATACTTCAGCCTGTGTTGATATTACTTCGGTCGGAATTATTGAAAACTCATTCATTGGTCAGATTACTGTTTACCCGAACCCAACCAACGGACATCTGAACATTGTTTCTGCAACCGGATTCAGTGATGCCTTGCTGATTGTACGCAATGTAATGGGTCGGGAAGTTTATCGGAAAAACCACACATCATCCGATCGTTTTGAACTGATATTGGATGGACCTGCCGGTGTTTATTTTGTTGAGATTGTTGACGGAGAAAACAGGGCAATGTTGAAAGTGATAAAAGAGTAACATTCACTCCAAATTCTCTTTTGGATATGTAAACATTTTTCCGCCACCCACCAACCCGTCCCACATAAATCAAAAAAAAACCGCATGAAAAAACTTTTCATTGTTGTTTTTGTAAGTGCTATATTTGTGTGGCGTCTGCAGATCATTGTATTTAATACAAATGAATAATGAAACCATTTTTGCTTTATATTTTTACGTTGTTCACTCTTTTCACGCTTGATGCTCAGAAAAATGGATTAGAAATTTACCTTGTAAAAAGACCATTTCCTGATTTTTCGGACAAACAAAGGGATAATTATTGTTACTACTGTATTGAACCAAAAGAAGCGGATTTATTTCCCGAGCCAATAATAACTGAAAATGACATTGAATATTTTGATTGGGATAATCAGCAAATTAAACTGAATATCCATGGTAAATCCAAGATTGATAGTTTGGAAATACCTTTGCAGGGGCTAGCTGTTGCAATGGTCCTGAACGGAAAGCCAATTTATGGATTTTGGTTCTGGAACATCTTTTCTTCGTTCAGTTGCGACAGAGTTTATACTTATCCTGCTTTTGGCTTTAAAATAGAATTTGGTCTGCCAAACGATTATAAAAAGGGAGAGGATCCAAGATATAATGAAGAGTTATTTGAATACCTAAAATCAACAAACCTATTAAGACAATCTCCTGGAGAAGAGTATATCTCACGATGTATAGCGGACAGCAGCATAAATCAGTACTATAAAGACATCTTAAAGGCGGAGCATCTGATATTTCTTTCTGATGAAGACTTGATGCTATCTGTTACTGACAGCTTGTTTTCTCTGAACCCCGACAGGCAGTTTTTTTTCTTTATTGTTTTTACAAAATCAATGAACGGATCTGATGGTTTTTACTCCGAAGCAGTAAGCTTAAACGCATTAAATTTTATTAAAGTGCATACGGTTTTGTTTGCAAATTATTTTAGTTCAACAAGTTATTTGAATGAATCTGATTTTCAAAATTGGATCAGGTATGTTTGTGGTGAAATAATGATTTCGGCAGGTGATGAAAGATTATCGGAAATAAACAACCTTGTTGCAATACTGAAAGAAAACACTAAATACAGCAATTATAAGCATAAACAAATAATAGATCGGTTTACAGAGGAATTAATTCAAAACTGTAAATAAAAAAGGCTTAAAAAGAGTGCAATACCTGGAGATTTGGAAAATCTGCTCTGCTTGTATTTCGCTGCATATGAAATCTGCTTATAAATCGAAAATTTGGAAATTTTACGCACTGTTTTCATTTGTATTTTCATATGTGCTATATTTGTGGGACGGGTGCTTGAATACCGCATGAAAAGTCATTGTTATGATATACATTCTTGAAAATCGTGAAACAAACTGGGGCGACTTTGGTAGCTTGTTGGTATCGGGCATGGTATTTCATCTTGAAAGATTGAACGGTTTGTTGCAGATTGAGAGATCCGGCCCATACGTGCCCCCTCTTATTGATTCAGGTTTAGGTAATATTATCGTCAGGGATGATGTAAAGCGAATGCTTGAAGCATCCGGATTATCTGGCATTGAATATAAGCCTGTAATTAAAAAACACATTGTTGAAATACATTGGGATAAATGGGATTTGCAATCTGAGGAACCGCCATATTGTCCTGAAAGTGGGGAGCCTGAAGATTACATTCTTGATGCTGAACACTCTGAAATAATTTCTGCACAAATCGGAGATCTGTGGGAACTCATAATTCCTGAAACAGGAACTTTCCGGAATAATCTGTTTGTTGAATTTGGTCCTCCTGCTGATATCTTTAAGGCCGATAACAAGGGATATGTATTCCTTACGGAGAAAGCAAAAATATGGATAGAGCATAATGCAGGTGAATGGGTGACGTTTGAAAAAATGGAGGACGGGAAAAGCTGTATATCAAAGAAATGAATGCTCTGAAGTTTATCTGAGGCAATTTTTTTGTCCAATAAAAACGCAATTGCACCACATAAAAAAATTTCAATCGTATAATAGAAACTTTTTCATTGGTGTTTTTGTAAGTGCTATATTTGTGGGACGGGTGCAGGATGGTGAGAGCAAAAAACCGAGCAAAATGAAAGTGCATCTTAACATATTACTGGTTTTGATCAGTGTTCATCTTGTAGCACAGAAGATTGAGAACAATTCTTATATTAACAACTACTTCTACAAGGACAGCATTCTTTATCTGTCTGATGACTCTGCTAAGTTTTCAGGAGAGTTTATTGAGTATTATCCAGGAGAACCTAAAATGACGGGTTCTTTTAAAAATGGATTAAAGGAGGGCTCATTCATTTATTACGATTCAGAAAATAAAATAATTAAAGAAGAAAACTATAAGGAAGGTAAAAGGCATGGATTGTTTAAAAAATATTTTAATGTAAATGAAATTACCAGAAATTTAATTTCCAAAGAAGTATATTCTAATGACTCGCTAATTTCCGGATATTATTGGCACTCATCTGGTCAAATTTTAAAAACCATAATAAATAGAGATACGACGTTATTTCGATTTGATAGTTCAATTATTTCTATTGTACCCTATATTAATGAACTTAAAGTTGAATATCATTCGAGCATGAAATATGCTCTTGCAAAAGAAGCTCTATGCAATTCCATTGACACCCTATTGACAATAATTTGTTTAATTGATAATGGGCAAGTAGAGGAAACAGGATATGATACAATACCTGGTTCTGATTATAAAATAAAATCATATTTCATGGACAGTCCTATATATTTAGACAAAGCTGGAGGAGACCATATAGATTTGCACTCAGGTTTGATTATAGAGAATAATCTTAACAATGAAATTAAAAAACAGCTTTGTAATTTGTATCCAGCATTTATTTACTTTTCAAGAATTATCATTTTAGACCAATACAATATTGAATATGAATTGAATGATATTTTAATTCTTATAAACGATTAAATACGCCCAATTTTATGTTTCCACGGGAATAATTGCGAAGCAAATTTTAACAGTATTAGTCCTCACATCGCCTGTTTTCCGCCACCCACTCAGCAATTTGCACCGCGTTGGTGGCAGCACCTTTGCGGAGGTTGTCGGCTACAATCCAAAGGTTGAGTCCGTTGGCAATGCTTTCGTCGCGGCGGATGCGGCCTACAAAAGTTTCGTTCTTTCCTTTGGCGTAGAGCGGCATCGGATAAATGTTTTCTGCCGGATTGTCCTGAACCACCACACCGGGAGTTTCATTCAGCAGCTTGTAAATCTCGGCTATTTCGTAGGTTTTTTCAAATTCAACATTCACCGATTCGCTGTGGCCGCCGGTTACTGGCACACGCACCACGGTAGCCGATACCTGAATCTGCGGAGCACGCAGAATTTTGCGCGTTTCGTTCACTAATTTTTCCTCTTCGGTGGTGTAGCCGTTGGGCAGAAATGATCCGCCGTGAGGCAAACAGTTCATGTCGATCGGATGCGGATAGGCTTTTTTTCCATCAATGCCTGCACGCTCGTCCATAAGTTGCTTGACGCCCGGAACTCCGGTTCCGCTCACACTCTGGTAGGTCGAAACCACAATGCGTTTTATGCCGAAAGCTTCATGAAGGCGGCTCAGTGCCAGCACCAGCTGAATGGTGGAGCAGTTTGGATTGGCAATGATTTTTGTTTCGTGGGTAATGGTGTCGGCATTGATTTCGGGAACCACCAGCGGGATTTCGTTGTACATGCGCCACTGCGAGCTGTTGTCAATCACAAAGCAGCCTTTTTCGGCAAAACGAGGCGCCCATTCTTTCGATACAGCTGAACCAGCCGAAAAAATGGCGATATCGGGTTTCATGTCGCAGGCTTCGGCAGGCGCGACCACGGTGTATTCGTTTCCGCGAATCAGCACTTTTTTGCCTTTCGATTTTTCGGAAGCAACGGGAATAAACAACTCAACAGTCATGCTGCTTTCGTTTAGCACCTTGATGAGTTCGCTCCCGACCAGACCGGTGATTCCAACAATACAGAGTTTCATTTTCAGAACATTTTTTTCAATAACGCAAAAACTTTTGCAAAAGTACGAAAATGCAAACTGGAATAAAAGCTGTTATTTTGGTTGCATTTTGCCAGTAATAAAGGCAAATTTTACCTGTATCCGGCAAATGTCATTCAAAATACTGATGCAATACAAGGACTGATGGCTGCTGGTTTTATAAAACTTGTACCTTTGCAGCGCGAAAAAACAGCAAAAACATGAGTGACCATAAATTGTTCAGTGAATTTCCCCCGATCTCAAAAGAAGCGTGGGAGCAGCTGATAAACGAAGATCTCAAGGGCGCTGATTACGAGAAAAAGCTGGTTTGGAAGCCCCTCGATGGTTTTTCAGTTCAGCCGTATTACATGGCCGAAGACGTACAACACATGATGCCAGCCAATCATCCCGGTCAGGCTCCGTTTGTGCGTGGCTACAATGCAAAAGGTAATCATTGGGCCATCATTCAACAGATTGACTCAACCAACGCCGAAGAAGCCAACCGCTTTGCGTTGAATGCGCTGAGCCGCGGCGCCGACGGAGTGTCGTTCCGCCTCGACTACATCAACAATAACGAAGATGTGGCTTACCTGCTTAAGGGCATTGACCTGACCGAAAGCATCACGCATTTTCATTCGTTTTACAGCTACAGCATTCTGGCCGAGCTGATGAAGGCTGAAATTGTGCGACAGGGCATTGATGTTTCGTTGATGCAGGGAAGCTTTAATTTCGACTCGTTTGGCTATTATCTGACCCATGGCTCTTATTACAACAGCTGTGAGGACAACATGAACGAGCTGAAATGCCTGATTGAACGTGTAAATCAGCTTTTACCCCGTTATAAAGTGCTGAATGTAAACGGTCAGCATTTTGCCAATGCCGGCGCATCAGCTGTGCAGGAACTTGGTTTTTCTATTGCTTCGGCACACGAGTACCTTCAGGAAATGCTGAACCGGGGTATGAAGGCCGAAGACGTGCTGCCAAAAATGAAAATCACCCTTTCGGTCGGTCCGTCGTATTTTCTTGAAATAGCCAAATTCCGCGCTGCCCGCTGGCTGTGGGCATCCGTTGCTTCGCAGTACACCAGCAACCCGGAACTGCAGAAAATCACCATCCACGGCGTTTCATCGTTGTATAACAAAACGCTGTATGATTTGTACAACAACATGCTGCGAAATACCACCGAAGCCATGAGTGCTGCGCTGGGCGGAGCCGATGAAATCACCATCCTGCCACACGACTTCCTGCTTGGCAGGGAAAGCGAATTTGGCGACCGCATTGCACGCAATGTTCAGCTGTTGCTGAAAGAAGAATCGCATTTTGCCGATGTGGCCGACCCTTCTGCCGGTTCATATTATATCGAATCGCTTACGCAAAGCGTGGCAGAATATGCATGGAAGCAATTCCAGATGATCGAGGAAAACGGTGGTTTCCGCAAAGCGATGGAAAGTGGACTCATCAAATCCGAAATCGAAAAGACTGCTGCCAAACGCGAAAAGGACATTGCCGCACGCAAAATGGTGTATGTGGGTGTCAACAATTATCCGAACACCAAGGAAGCATTTGCTCAGGCAGCTGATTTTATGAATGAAGCAAAAACCGAAGGCAATGCCCTGAATATGAAACGCGGTGCTTGGAGTTTCGAACAGATTCGTCTGCGCACCGACAAACACGTTGCCGCAGGTAATATGCGTCCGCGTATAACCATGCTTCAGTTTGGCAACATCGCTATGCGCAATGCCCGTGCGATTTTCGCCACCAACTTCTTCGGCATGGCCGGCTACGAGATTACCACTGTTCTGAATGATGATTCAGTGATGGACGGTGTGAAAAAAGCGCTGGACGAAAAACCGGAAATCATTGTGTTGTGCAGCAGCGATGAGGAATATCCTACCTTGGGTGTTGAATATCTGAATGCACTCCGTAGCACGGGTGTACCCGTTGTGATGGCCGGTAATCCAGGCGAAAACGAAGGCCTTTTCCGCGAAGCCGGCGTTCACAGTTTTGTGCATATGCGCACTGCCGCACTCGAAGCGCTTGAGAATTATCAGACGGTTTTATCGGTTCAATAAAAAAGGAGTGAATATGAGACCGGATTTTAAAAATATTAAACTCGCAGATTTTAAA
>CAZLHV010000109.1:0-10747 GCA_964559205.1 uncultured Bacteroidaceae bacterium | reverse complement strand
AGGAACAATCTGCTGATCATTCCATCGGCCTTTATGCAGATAAAGGGTTCCGATTCTCGAAAAATCACGTGCAGTGGAATTGAAACAGCAATAAGCCTTCTCAAGACCATCTTCGGTATCGAGACTCCAAAGCGCGTTGTGCGATGCCCCGATGCGTTTCCAAAGTTTCTGCGACGCATATTCACTCAGATTCATGCCCGTTGCCTTTTCAAGAATCATGGCAAGCACAACCTGATTGATACTCTGATATTCATGTCTTGTTCCAGGAGGATACACAACACTGAGCCGATCGACCATCTTTCGCAGGTCATTGCCATAATATGCCTTTGTGGTGGGTGAAAACAAATCGGAATAGGCTTCATTCCAATCAAAACCGGCTGTCATGGTCAACAAATGCTCAATAGTGAGTTCGCCTGCCATGCCTTCGGAAAACTGAGGGAGGAAATATGACACTTTTTGACCTGTATGGCTGATTTTTCCTTCGTCGATGGCAATTCCGACCAGTATAGATACGATGGTTTTTGAAACGGAAAATGATCCGGAAACCGAATCAGGACCATAGCCATCCCAGTATTCTTCAAACACAACAGAATCGTTTTGCAGAACAAGAAAAGCCGTCGTTTTTGTTTCCTGAAGAAAACTACGAAAACTGTCAGTTAAATGTAAGGATTCGTTTTTCGAAGGAATTTCTTCAGCGACGCCAGCTTCAACGGTCCTATTATGAAAAATAGTAAAATCTTCAATCCCGGGGTGCTGGTAAATCAATGCCTGATAGATATACTGATTTCCCGTTACAATGATTGCCACATTTGCTGCTGCGACGAGCAACAGTAAAACCAGACCTATTCGCTTCAGGATTTTCATGGTGGGCAGATTTAGTGTTTTTCTTTGCTCAGAAGACGTATATCGCTTATTATCATCCTTTTATCGACTGCCTTACACATATCATAAACAGTCAGCAGGGCGACCGAAACCGCATGAAGGGCTTCCATCTCAACGCCCGTTTGCCCGCTGCAATTGACCGATGCTTCAGCCATTGCCCCTGTCCGCGTAAGCCTGACACGCACTTTAATATCGCTTAGCAGCAAAGGATGGCACAACGGGATGGTGCCGGCAGTATTTTTGGCAGCCATAATGCCAGCGATCTCTGCAATCCGCAGGACATCACCTTTTTTTATTGTGTTTTCCCTGATCAATTTGCGGGTTTCAGCCGCCAAAGCAATGCATCCGGCAGCAACAGCCCTACGATCCTGAACCGGTTTGTGGCCCACATCGACCATGCTTGCGCGACCATGACGATCGGTATGCGAAAGTTTGCTCATATCAACCTCCAATGTTATAGAATTGTCCTGTTGAATTGGTATTTCCCTTTTCCGGCTTTCTCTGCACAGCCATTTGAAAAGCTTCGGCGGCACCAAGAGTTCTTATACTAAATTTCTGATCGCTGAATAGACATGGCGCCAGATAACCATCGGCCGTGAGTCGCAAACGGTTACATGAAGCACAGTGGCCACCTGAACCGCCTTCGACCATGCTAAAGTGTCCTTTCCCTAGATCCATCTGATGAATAAAGCGGCATTCCAAGCCAAGTTCTTCTGCCCACTGCTTCACAAGTAATGCATCTGTTCTATTGCCATCGGGTGGGATCACGGTATTGATCTTGATTTTAGCAAACCCTGCATCGCGAGCGGCATGTATGCCTTTTATCACCGCTTGTAGATCACCGCCTCGCGTAAGTTGTCTGTATTTTGCCGCATCGAGTGTATCAAGGCTCACGTTGATCCGCATCAATCCGGCTTCTTTGAGTTGACTGGCGAAAGCATCGAGGAGCAAGCCATTGCTCGTCATCGATAAATCCACAATCCCCGGAATGGCAGCAATCATCGAAACCAACGACACAATTCCTTTCCTCACCAAAGGCTCTCCTCCTGTAATTCTCACTTTTGTGATGCCCTGCCCCACTGCATAATGCACAAAATCTGCAATCTCATCATAGGTCAAAATGTCATTGTGGGTCAACATCTGTACACCTTCCTCGGGCATGCAATAGATACAGCGCAGGTTGCAGCGGTCGGTCACCGACACGCGCAAATAGTCGATATTACGGTTAAAACAATCTAACATCAGTTTCAGCTCCTTCTGGAATTTCGTTTATTCCCTGATCCATGGCAATGACCCCAATTGCTTCCAGCAAGGCATTAATGTGCGCCGAGCCATTGTATGGAACCGGCACAAGCCTTCCGTTGTGGTCGAGTGTCACCGGCAAAAACGATTTTCTTTGTGCCTTTTTTCTGCGGAAAGCAACCCCTGTAATTCCTTTAATTGTGCGAATCACTGGATTCCATCCAGCGAGACGCAACATCAAAACCCGGCCAAGCAGATGAAACTGCACAAATGATGAAACCGGATTGCCCGGCAACCCGAAAATATATTGATGCTTGTTCACTGCAAGGGTTGTCGGACGACCTGGCTGTACAGCAAGGCTGTCAAACACAATACTGAAGCCTAATTCCTTCATGGCAGCCGGTACAAAATCGAAATCGCCAGCCGAAACACCGCCACTGAGCATGATGATATCGCATTCCGACAAGGCGTGCTGCATGGCGGACCGAGTAGCGTCGAAATCATCGGGCACAATGCCATAATACTTTGGGATACCGCCAGCCAGTCGAATCTGTGCCATTAGTTGCCAGGAATTGCTGTTTCTGATTTTCGAAGGCGACAACTCTTCATGAGGTTCAACGAGTTCGTTTCCGGTACTCAAAACTCCAACTCTCGCTTGACGAAATACGTTGATTTCGACTTGTCCGAGCGAAGCAAGAATGGCAATATGCTGAGGTTCGAGCAGCGTTCCTGCTTTAATGAGTATATCGCCGGCCGAAATATCTTCTCCCTGAAAACAAATATTTGCAGCTCCGGAGTTTCCGCGATAAATCAATTCATCGCCATTCACTTCACAGTCCTCAACCATCAGAACCGTGGTGGCACCTTCAGGCACAGGAGCACCTGTCATGATGCGAATGCAGGTTCCGGGTGTGATGACTTTCTGAGGCAACTGACCCGCGGCAACAGTTTCAATGATGCTCATTTTCGACGAAACATCCATGCTCCTGCAGGCAAAACCGTCTACAGCCGATTTGTTGAATGGCGGCATGCTGATTTCTGAAATAACATCGGTAGCAGCAATTCTGCCCAATGCTTCATGAAATAAAACAGCTTCGGAAGGCATCCCCGAAGGTATCGTCGAAACGATGTGCAAAGCTTCTTCAAATGAAATCATACCCTGAAAATTCATGACAAAGATAATTCAATTCATGATTGCAAGAATGAAAACAGGCATCATAAGGCCAATACACAACATTCGGAGAGCTTTGTTTGTGACCACGGCACATTCGTTTCAGCACAAGTGTAAGAGAAACACGCCTCGTAAGATAAAATCATCACATCATATCTGACCGAATACTGCATGGATATTATGCTTCGAATTGTCAGCAAGTAAAAAAGCCTGTTTTCTTATAAGCGAAACAAATAAATTGAATAATAATAATCCCGTAAAAGCACTTAATTTCAATCATTGTTTTAGCGGTGTTGGGACGGGGAGCGTTAAAATACTTTTAACCTTCATCACCAAAACCCAACCACTATGAAAAAACCACTATTCCTTTTGATGCTTATGGCATGGTGCGCTTTTGCTTTCGGACAAACGGGCTCCGACAAGCGCGAGGTGCTCTCAGCCTGCTTCGGAATGCAGGAGTTGCAAAGCCTGTACCCCGTCAATAACCTCGGGGAAACATCGCCACTGGTGGTCATGGAACATGGAATTGAATTCAGTGAATGCCACGAAGTGTCTTTCGATGGCCATCAGGTGAATTTCTTCAACAAAGAAGAAATTGTCACATCTCAAATTCCTGCATTTTTTCTTTTTAACACCTTTGAGGTGAGTATTGAATCGGCAAAGGTTCAGTTTTCCTATTATTACAACTGGACCAACCCAGCCGTTTCACCCTTTGACTCTCCGCACATCATGATTGAAGGAGAACTCATGAGAGATGCCGCTGGACACTGGTATTTCACAGAATCAAAATCAGAAAGGAGGAACTCATGAATGCCGGAACAAAAAAACAATGGATTCAGCGATTCCTCATGCTCGCTGTTCTATTCGTGACCCTTTTGCCATCGGTCGCGTTTTCGCAGTATATCATTGACAACGACCACATCCGTTTTGGCAATGGGAGCGAAGCTTCTATCAACGCTACCGGAAACGTCCAACAACCATTTTATTACAATGCAACCTATGGTTGGCGCAAACTAACCTATTCATCCTATCCGCTCGATTACACCTTTGCCGTAGGCGGTGATAAAACCAATGAATGGAACATCAACGGATCTTTCGCAAATAATCCGACCATGTCCAGTCAAACCATCGATGCCAGTCAGTTTACGCTCACAAGCGGAAATAAAGGATATGGCACCATAAAAGTTACAGGCGACATCACCGTTGGCACCACAACCCTAAGGGTTGAAAACACCTATGAACTTGAACAAAACAAATCCTATATTACGGTCACCACCAAAGTAACGAACCTCAGTGCATCGACTGCCGAGAATGTTCGCTTCTGGATTGGAACACGCGACGATTATGTCGGTGGTACCGATGTCCCCAATAAAATTAAAGGTAATCTGGTTGATGGTGAGTTTGTACAAATCAGCAACCAGGCCGATCGTGCAGCAGCACTTAAAATCATCACCGGTGAAGAAGGCGTACTCTTCTACACCACTTCTAACAAAGGAAACACCATCATCAACAGCTGCTGCAGCTGGTCAAATGTGGTTAATCAGGATCCTCAAACCAGTGTCATCACTGTGACAAGCGATGGCTCATACGGTTTCTATGTGCGCATGAACGATCTTTCATACAATCAAAGCGATGAATTCATCTGGTACTATGCAGCCGGAGAACTCGCCGACCTTGAAGAAATCATTGGTGATGTAGCAGCTGCCTCAGGTGCGGTAACCGACATCACCTACACTACAGCAACCTTCAATGCAACCACCAGCGCCAATTCGACAGGATACTATGTCGTGGTGGCCCGCGATGCAACTGCTCCTACCGAGGCTCAGATTAAAGCGGGAGTTAGTTATGGTGGAGTAACAGTGG
Organism: uncultured Bacteroidaceae bacterium; assembly: GCA_964559205.1. Taxonomy (GTDB): domain Bacteria; phylum Bacteroidota; class Bacteroidia; order Bacteroidales; family DTU049; genus GWF2-43-63. Next base: position 5,589 of record CAZLHV010000109.1, on the reverse strand, counting down.
TAAACAGCGGCAATGGAGTAATGACTGCCGATGTCGAACGTTCGTTTTATCTGACCTCGTTAACGGCAGGAACGGCCTACGATTTATACTTTGTCAGCGAAGATGCCACACCTGCATTTTCTGAAATAGCAAAAGTGCAGTTCACCACACAGGCATACACTGTTCCAACGCTTGCCAGTACTACTGCTGCCGGCTCCATCACAGGCATTAGCGCAACATCGGGAGGTGAAGTCAGCGCCGATGGCGGACAAAGCGTTACCGAACGCGGCGTTTGCTGGAGCACTTCATCGAACCCGACCATTGCCAACAGCCATTCATCGGATGGAACAGGTACCGGAACATTTACCTCAACACTCAGTGGTCTGAACCCTGGCACATTATACTACATCAGGTCTTATGCAACCAATTCAGTTGGGACCGGCTACGGACCTCAGGTTTCGTTCAGCACTCAGGCACAGACTGTACCCGTTGTTACCACAGCGAGCATTAGTGCTGTCACTGAAAACAGTGCCTCAGGTGGTGGCAATGTCACCTCCGATGGTGGTGCTACTGTTACGGCAAAAGGTATATGCTGGAACGCAACCGGAAATCCAACCACAGCCGACAGCCATAGCACCGACGGAAGCGGTACCGGTTCTTTCACCAGTTCAATCACCGGACTTGGCGCCAGCACAACCTATTTTGTACGTGCCTATGCCACCAACAGTGTTGGTACGGCCTATGGTGCTCCCCAAACCTTTACTTCGAATCACATCCTGACGTATATTGCAGGTTCACATGGAAGTATTAGCGGAACCAATGTCCAGAGTGTGACCCATCTTGGAAACGGAAGCGCAGTAACTGCTGTTGCTGATGTTAACTATCATTTCGTGAACTGGAGCGATGGATCGACACAAAATCCGCGCACCGACCTCAATGTCAATAACAGCAAAACAGTAACAGCCAATTTTGCTGCCAACGTGCTTGTTTTCGACATTCAGCCGTCCACAACAATTGCAGGACAAACTTTCACTGTAAGTGTCAAGATAACCGATGGTTCAGGCAACACGGTCAGCGGAGCTACCAACAACATCTCACTTGCGTTTGCTGCCAATCCAAACGGCGGTGTTCTGAACGGAACCCTTAGTGTGGATGCAGTGAATGGAGTGGCCACATTTAGCGATTTGGTGATCTATGTGAGCGGACCCGGATACACACTTGCAGCAAGCTCAAATCCGCTCGATGGCGCAGTTTCACAGGAATTCACCATCGATCCGGCCGATTTGTCATACTTCACTGTGGGCAACATTGCCGATCCGCAAAACGCTGGCACATTGAGCTCGCCGCTGGTGACTGCCTACGACATTTACGACAACATCAAAACCAATTACACGGGTACCATACATTTTACTACTGACGATCCTCTTGCGGTTATCCCTTCAGATTACACATTCATTCCTGCCGATCTTGGCACGCATGAATTTGGAAGTGGTGTAGAACTGAAAAGCTGTGGAAGCTGGTTTGTAAAAGTGAATGACGGTCTCATCGAAGGAATGCAGAGCAGCATTGATGTCAATCCTGGCATATTGGGTTCATTTACAGCTGTTACCGAACACAACGGAAACGAGAATGCCGGACAGGCCTTTAGCATTACGCTGACTGCCTATGACATTTTCGGTAATCTGAAAACCGACTACGATGGCTCCTATCCGCTGGCATGGACCACTACAGCTACCAATTCAGGCAGCGGTCAGTCACCTGTACTTGCCTCAAACGGCAACTACACTTTTTCGGCCGGTACAGCCACCATTGGCGGTTTTACCCTCTACAACGCCCTTGAAACACCGGTAATTACTGCTACCGAAACAAATACAAACAAGAGTGGCACCACCGATGCAATCAATCTGGCCGCCCTGCCCCTGCATCATTTCAGTGTAGTGTGCGGAACAACACAAACAGCTGGTATTCCTTTCAGCGTGACTGTTACTGCACGAGACATGTACAATAACGTCGTGACAGGATATGCAGGAAACATCAGCTTCAAATCATCGAACGATGCACTTGTTTCATTCCCTGCAGGACCGCAAAGTATGGCCGGATACAATGGAATCCGTGTGTTTACTGATGCCGTTCTTATCAATACGACTGGCACATACTGGTTCAGAGCAGCTGATGCCCTCGTTCCGACTGTGCTTGGAACACAATACAACATCATTGTCAGTCAAGGAGCATTCAGCAGTACGGTATCGGATTTCACTGTCGATACAACAATCCGCACTGCAGGAGAATCGGTTCTTGCCACTGTGATTCCGAAAGATGACCTCGGCAACCTGCTGGGCACCGGACATGTGGTTAGTATTATGCTCGATGGCGTAGCCTCCGATGCCGCTGGACCCATTGTGGTTACTGACAACGGCGACGGCACCTACACAGCCAGCATCCTTATGACATCGGTGAATGCTGCAAATATTCTGAGTGCCAACGTAGGCGGACAGGCAATAGCACTGACACATGACATCGAAGTGTTGCCCTCAGCCACCTTCAATCCTCATCTTGTCATCGAAACCCAGCCCTCTTCAACTGCTGTTGCCGGTGTTGCTTTCGCACAGCAACCAGTAGTGAAACTGTATGATGGATACAACAACCTGATCAGCGGTGAAAACAGCAAGGTCATCACCGCCGATGCCTCGGGTATGTTTGATTTCACCGGAACCGTTTCGGTAACAATGAATGCTGGCGTGGCTACTTTCAGCGACCTCGCCTACGAGAAAGCAGGCACCATTACAGCTACATTTAGTGCCAGTGGTGTCAGCCCGGTTGTATCCGATGCCATTGTGGTTTCTCCGGCTGCTACTGCATATTATACTTTAAGCTCGCCGGCAGCTTTTGTGGCAGGAACAACCCGCGCCCACTACACAGTAAGCCGATATGATGAATTTGGCAATGCCGTTTCAGCCGGCGATGAAACTGTGTATCTGTATTCAAGCTCGCCGGGCGCCGATGCTGGCTTCTATGAAGTTCTCAGCGGAGGACTAGAAATCAATTCCGTCATGATTTCAAACGGTCACAGCAATACCGAATTTTACTATGCCGATCTGAAATCAGGAGCATGGATCATTACCGCATCCGATGCAAGCCCACTTGCCGATGGAACGACAGGCGTTGACGATGGTACTGATCAGCTTACGGTCGATCCTGCCGAACTGATTTATTTCAACGTGTCGGGAGTTGACAATCCGCATTTCTATGGCGACGCACAAAGTGTGTATATTGAAGCCATCGATATTTACGGCAATATCAAAACCGATTACACCGGACGAATCACGTTCCAGCTAACCGATGCCGATGCCGTAGCACCGGCCGATTACACCTTCCAGTTGTCGGATTCAGGAACGGTTTGGTTCAACAATGGTGTGAAATTCAGCGAGCCAGGCCTCTTCTGGGTCACTGTGATGGACTTGAACGAACCAATGTATTATGGCTATCAGGCCAATATCGTGGTACTGAACCGTCCAATTGTGATCACCGCTAACAACCTTACAAAGGAATATGGCGAAGAACTTATCTTCAGTGGCAATGAATTCACTTTGTCTGAAGCGCTTCCTTATGGACAGCAGATCACGCAGGTAATTCTTTCATCGGCAGGGGCTATGGCCGACGCCGCAGTTGGAACCTATGCTGTAACCCTTGGAAATGCTTGTGGAATCAACGGATTCAATGTGTGCAACTACTCTATTGTGTTTGCTGATGGCAGCCTTGAGGTAACACCAGCTCCGCTGACCATTACTCCTGACAATCATCAGGCAAAGACCTATGGAACAAGCGATCCTGTGCTTAGCTATACATCATCCGGATTTAAACTGCTCGACGATGCATCCTTGCTTTCAGGACATATTACCCGCGAAGCAGGAGAAAATACAGGCCTTTATCTGATGAATATTGGATCAATCGATGCCGGAAGTAATTATGAACTTGTGCTTGATTCCGTATATTTCGAGATACTGCCGGCTGCTCTGACCATTAAAGCAGAGAATCTGAGCCGCGAATACGGCGAAGCAAATCCTGTGCTTACTTACCAGTATTTTGGATTTGTGAGCGGTGATGATGCTACAGCATTATCGCAACTGCCTGACATTTACTGTGCCGCCGATGCATTGAGCCCTGTCGGAAATTACCTGATCGATATTTATGGAGCCGACGCTATGAACTACGACATCAGCTACCTGAGCGGAGTTCTTTCTGTCACACCTGCTCCTTTGACTGCAACGGCAGACGATCAGAGCAAATTATACGGCGAAGCAATTCCTGCACTGAGCATCAGCTACAACGGATTTAAAAACGGTGAAACCGCTACGGCCATCACTGAGCCAACGATTGAAACTGCCGCCGACTCCAGCTCACCTGTGGGTATGTATCCCATTACCCTGAGTGGCGGATTGGCCGACAATTACACCCTGACCCTGAACGACGGACAACTCACCATTGGCAAGGCTCCGCTTTATGCCATTGCCAACGACACCTTCAGGGTGTATGGCGATCCCAATCCTGCTTTTGGTTTCAATTACACCGGATTCATTGGCAGCGATGATGTCACAGACCTCAATTCCGAGCCAGTGTTGTCGTGTGCAGCTGACAGTCTGAGTCATGCCGGTACATATCCAATTTACCTCAGCGGTGGATCGGCCGACAATTACGAACTCATTCTAAGCGATGGACTGCTTACTATTCTCAAAGCCCAACTGATTGCAAGCGCCGATGATCAGCAAAGAGCCTATGGCGAACCAAATCCGGTGTTTACCATTCAGTATAGTGGTTTCAGAAATGGTGATGACAGCTCGATTATCATCGAACCTTTTGCCACCTGCAGTGCCAACGACAGCAGTATTCCGGGTGTGTATCCGATTTTGCTCAGCGGAGGTAGTGCCGATGACTATGATTTCATCCTCAACGATGGTCTGCTCACTATTATTAAAGCCAGCCAAAGCATCGACTTCGATACCATTCCGGTGCAGGATCTTGGCAATGGCAGTATGACCCTTTGTGCTGCAGCCAGCTCTGGACTGAATGTGACCTATTCTGTCGACAACCTTTCGGTGGCGACAGTGAACGGCGCTACAGTTAACTTTGTATCACAGGGAACCGCCATCATCACTGCAACGCAGCCTGGCAACGTGTATTTCGAGGCTGCTGCACCTGTGTCGCAAACCCTGATCATCACTAATCCAACAGGCATGATGAGTGATGCTGAAGCCATCTTGTCTATGTATCCCAATCCTTGTCATGGCCAATTCGACGTATTGTCGCCTGAACACGATGCTCAGGTTATGATTACCGATGCCAAAGGAGCCTGTGTTTTCAGCCGCACTATTGTTGCAGGCGAAATCACACAGATTAATCTTTCTCACGAGCCCGGTTTATATATGGTTATTTTCCGGTTCGATGGCAAAACCTTTGTGAGAGAACTCGTGGTTGAATAGGTGATTGTATTCAATCGAAAGGCTGCCCAAGGGCAGCCTTTTTTATTATGATCAAGTTCATGTTAGCCGCCGAAATCGTCGAAGGCAATGTTCTCTTTCGGAACGCCCATATCGTCGAGCATTCTTTGCACCG
>CAZLHV010000108.1:0-10749 GCA_964559205.1 uncultured Bacteroidaceae bacterium | reverse complement strand
GTTTGAGAGATCATGAGAACAGTTACATCATCCGTACCCGATGAATAAATATTTTATACATTTGCCACAAACTGCCGACATGAAACTTTCGAGAAAATGCGAATATGCTTGTCTGGCCATGATCGAGCTTGCCGGTCATGATGACGAGAAATATATCAAAATCGAAGCTATATCGACTAACTGGAGTATTCCCCGAAAGTTTCTTGAGCAAATTCTCATTACGTTAAAGAATGCAGGATATCTCAAAAGCCGTAAAGGAGCCGATGGCGGATATCGATTGGCGCGAAATGCATCTGAGATATCGCTTGCAGAGATTATCCGTTTGATTGATGGCGCGTTGGCTCCGGTAGAAAGTGTCTCGAAGTATTTTTACGAAAACACACCGGTTGAGAAGCACAGTGGTCTCATTCATATCATGAAGGATATACGCGATTATGTTTCGGATAAACTTGAGAAAACCACTTTTGCCGATCTTTGCATTCGCAAGGGACATTGAAGTTTGGGCTTCGGAGTAGTTTGCTGTGGGTTAATACTCTGCAAAAATTCGACCCGCGTAAGCCCTGTAAGTTATGATATTCTATGATGAAAGAGCTATGTGCCGGTGAGTCCCGAAACCCATGCAATTTCGATTAGCGTAAGTGGGTTTTTCGAATACTTTGAAATGAATATAACGCATCGATGATAAACAATGTTAAGCAGGGCATAAGTGATCATTCGACCTTGACTTAGGTGATGAAGAATTTTATAACAGAGCTATATTTTTAAGAATAACTTGCATATGTCTTAGAATTCTCAAAGAAGGGCACGTCCCGACGCTGCCGGTCAGGACTTGCAGAAGGACACCACTTTGCGTTCTTTGTGCGATTCTTGGCTCTTTATGCAAAAAAGTAGAATGATTTTTAGACAGTCACAAATGAATTTCAGAATATCTTTGTATAAAACATTCATGTGGATACTTCAGAATTTGATTTAGGTTTGCGGATTCGCTTTGCATTATTCACAGCGCTTGCCGTTATTGCCGGCCCTTGGTCAAGTTATGTGTTTTGCGGGTGGTGTGACTGCTGTATGATTCAATCGACAGTCATTATGTTTCAGCTTGGGCTCAGCATGGTTTCATCGGCCATCATTCTGCTGCTTTCAGGAACATACCGACACAAAACCGGTGTGGCTTTTACACGTCTGATCCGTGTGATCAATGTGCTGAACCTTCTCATCTATCCGGCATTTCTATTGTATGTGTATGCCATGATCTACCACATGTTTTAGGGGTCAAAATTCTGACTAAAACAGATTGCCATTGATTCTTTTCATGCGCTGCGGCCAATGCTTTTCTCAATGAACGATAAAATGATAAGGGCAGACGTCAACACAATATGTCGTCAGGGATGTACACATCAGATGGTTTTCATTGCGTTACTGTGGACCTTAAGTGGTCTGAAAAAAGCAGGACGGCTCAAGGTCATGCCCATGCTGCGGGCTGCGAAAAATGCCAGAAATGCGATCCATAAATGATTTCCCGGTAAAATGTTTTCGAGCAGAAAATACAAAGGGAAAAAGATGAGAATCACAGCCACCAGCATCACATTGCGCATGGCCTTTGTGTGGGTCACGCCTGCAAATATGCCATCCCAGACAAAGGCAGTAAATGAAACCAGGGGAATAAGCACCACCCATGCCTGATCGCGCTGTGCAAGGGTGATCAGCGCTTCGTTACTGGTCATGAGCCTGAACAGAAATGGCCCAGCAAAAAGATATGCCGCGCTGAAAACCAGACTGATGATTCCAGCCCATACAAACATGATGCGGGTCATATAGCGCAGTGCCCTGAATTTTTGCGCTCCGAGCAACTTGCCACTCAAACTTTCGCCGGCAAATGAAAGCCCGTCGATAAAAAAAGAAAAGAAAATAAAGAACTGTAGCAGCAGTGAATTAAGCGCAAGCACCTCGGTACCTTGTTGCGACGACGACCATGTGAACCACGAAAATACCGCCAACAGGCTCAGGGTGCGAATAAAAATATCGGTGTTGATTTTCAGGATATTCCACCATTCGCTTAATTGAAAGATGAGCCTGAAATCAGGCTTAACAAGCCATTTCCGGTGTCGCGAAAGCACCAGAACTACACCAAAAGCCAGTGCACTCCATCGTGCAATCAGTGTTCCAAGCGCCACGCCGTCAGCATCCATGCCCAGACCGCTCACAAACCAAATGTTCATGATCACATTCACCACATTTTCGAAAACCACCAGCAACATGGCACCTGCAGAATCCTGCATCCCAAGCAGCCATCCGGTGATCACAAAATTGATGATGGCTGCAGGTACCGCAAAAATGCGGATTTGGTAATAGAGCATTGCCGGGTCCCTTAACGTTTCTGATGGTTGCAGCAAATTGAATCCGAAATCGGAAAATACATTGCGCAACAATATGATGGCACCTGCGATGACCAGTGAAAGAAAAAGACTTCGGTACAGCACAAGCGAAACACCTGCTTTATCGCCAGCTCCAAGTGCCTGAGCGGTAAGTCCGGTAGCCGACATGCGCAAAAAACTAAAACTCCACAAAATGAAATTGAAAATGACTCCTGCCAGCGAAACGGCAGCCAGATAATGCGGCGAAGGAAGATGCCCGAGTACCACTGCATCGGCAATGCTGAGCATCGGGATGCTGAGGTTTGCAATGATGTTGGGTATGGCTAAGCGCAGAATGGCCTTTTTCATTTCACAAACGAATAAAGGTGTAGGTGCTTTCGTCGGAAAGTTGCTCATCAAAACGGTATCCGTGAAGATCAAAAGCTCTGAGATCGCCTGCTTGATTCAGATCGTGCTCTATGATGAATCGGGCCATCAGGCCTCTTGCATACTTTGCTTGTACCGTATTGATGACGTATTTGCTGCCACGCAATTCTTTAAAAACAGCATGAATGACTTTTGTATGGTTTTTCAGATAAGGCAGCACAGCTTTGCTGTATTCCTCCGACGCAATGTTGATGAGCCATCGCTGCCCTGCTTTTTTCATGTCTTGCTCAATGGCTGATGCTATTTTCGAACCCCAGAAATCATAAAGGTTTTTGAATGATTTGCCTTGAAGGCGTGCCTGCATTTCGAGGCGGTAGGGCATGATGGCATCACCTGGCCGCAACATGCCATACACTGCACTGATCAGACGCAAATGACGCATGGCCGAAGCCCATTCTGCATCGTTGAAATCGGAAGCCTGCAGCCCTTTGAAGGCGATACCGTCGTAAGCCAGCATGGCTGGTGCGGACGTTTCAACCTGATGTGGAAAGGACCATGATTGGATGAACGAGTACGCCTTGTTCAGCAAATTACCACTCACGGATAGCAATGGCTGCAGTGTGGTTTTGTCGAGTGTTTTTAGTTGTTGCATGATTTGCTTGGCTTCGGCTGCAAACAAGGGCGTAGCAGGCTCCAAAGGCCATTGGTTTGCCTGGCTCATGGTTTTCGCAGGAGAAAGGATGCAAATCATTACTTTTGTATTGAATTGCGAAGGTATCAAAATCATTCAAAATATGTATATGAAACAATGGGCGTTTGTGTTTCTGATGTGTGCCGGCCTTTTACAGGCAAAGGCTCAACCCAATTGGGACGGCATCTGGCAGGGAAATTTTGTGATCGAAAAAAATAGTTTGCTCATGGTGCTTCGTATTGAGCACGAAAACGACAAACTGAAAGCTGTGATGGATATGCCACAGCAAATGATGCTACAGTATAAAAATCTGAAAATCAGCAGCCGTGACGACAGTTTATTTCTCGATCTTCCTGCTTTTGGGGCTTCGTATAAAGCGCTGTTGCAGGGCGACAGCTTTCGGGGCTTCTGGTCGCAGGGAGGCGAACACATTCCGCTGGTGCTTGGGCGTACACCTGAGGATAAAGCCTTCCGGCTTCATCGGCCCCAAACACCGATTGGACCCTTTCCCTATGTGGAGTGTGAAGTGAGTTTTACGAATAAAAAGGCTGACATTGTGCTGTCAGGAACCCTAACCCTGCCCGATACGCTGAGCGAATGGCCCGTGGTGGTTCTGGTTTCGGGCAGCGGACCGCAAACCCGAGATGAAGAGCTGCTCGAACACCGACCTTTCCTTGTGATTGCCGATTATCTGACCCGAAACGGAATCGGAGTATTGCGCTACGATGACCGTGGAGTAGGGAAGAGTCAGGGAAATTTCTCGCTGGCGACGACCCATGATTTTAGCAGCGATGCTTCGGCAGCCATTAGTTTTTTGCGCAATCAGCCCAATGTCGATCGAAATGCTATTGGACTGATTGGTCACAGCGAAGGCGGACTCATTGCTTTCATGCAGGCATCGCAGAACAAACAATTGCGTTTTGCCATTTCACTGGCGGGCGTGGCGGTTCCTTGCACTCAGTTGCTGCTCATGCAGCAGGATCTGATCCGCGAAGGATATGGCGTGAGCGAAGAAGCATGCGAATACCTGTGGGGATTTAATGCTCAGTTTTTCGATTTATTGCAAACAAGCAGCAGTACCGAAGATTTACGAAACAAAGCACTCGGGCTGTTAGCTGAAGCCAAAGCTGATTTGTCGGAAGAGCAGCTCGAAGAATATGGACTGAACGATCGTTTTGTCAATGCGCTCATCATGCAGTCCTCAACGCCGTGGTTCAAAACCTTTGTTGCAATGAATCCTTCGGCTTATCTGAAAAAGAACCGTTGTCATCTGCTGGCTCTTAACGGTTCGCTCGATGTGCAGGTGCCTGCGCAGGCCAACATCGAAGCATTTGAAATGTGGGTGGCACGCAAGCCGGGGCGATTTACAGAATCGCATGTTTTTAACGGCCTTAATCATCTTTTTCAGCCATGCACAAGCGGTATGACCACCGAATATGCCATGATTGAAACCACCATCGACCCGGTCGTGCTTCAGTATATGGCGGATTGGATCAAAAAGGTGCTCAATGGAGATCAGTAAAAGAGGGTTTTGAAACGGGTTAATCTGATGGTTTCTGCAGAATAAACACATCATTGTATTCGGTCTCAGTGAATCTTATTTTTCGGAGGTAACGGCTGTGTTTGTGATGATAGCTTCGGGCAAGAATCGTTTTCGTGTGGAGTAATTCGAAAACATTCTCCCGCTCGAAAAGCAATTTGCCTGGTTTTAAATTTCGATGTGTAGCTGCCACATAATCAAGCACAACCTGGTAACTTCCGTCTTTATTTGGACTGAACCCAGCCACGCTGATCACCGCTGTGCCTTTGACAATCAGAAATACGACATCGTCCTGATCAAACATGCGAAAGGCAGGAAAAAACTTCCTGATATCATCAGCATAAAAAGTCAAAAAGCGCTCAAGCATTGGAGCATTAAGATTCGCGGGCAAAACCGCAAAATTCCCTTGCAGTTTATATGCCTGCCATATAAACCATGCGTTCACAATCAGGTTGAACCCATTCAGTACAAGTATAGGATATGCACTGATCAGAGAACCATATACAATGAATGTGATGTTTCCTGATAAAATGAACCATCTCATTTTTACCACTGAGGTCATGAGCATCGACACTGCAATGATCAGGGAGCCAGCGTATCCGATCAGTTCGATGTAAGTTAGTCCGGTTATGAATGCTGTTGATGCCATTCCATGCGATTTGCTGCCTGCAAAGGTACGAAGTTAATGACATTGACATATTATTCCGCCATTGCTACAAGAAAACACTGTGTGGCAGAGCGGTGAAACTGTTGGTGACATTGTGGTAAGTACAGCGTGCTTTTCTGACTTAGCCGGCCGGGCTACTTATCTTTGAATAGTTACAAGGGCCTGTTTGCTAAAAAATCACAAGATTAGTGTCATGATTATATGTGTTAGATATATAAATTTACTAATTTAGCGGTCAATTTAAAAAATACATGTATGAAACAATTCTCTCTTTTTGCTAAATGGCTTGTTCTGCTGTTAATGTTGGCACCTGCAGGTGTCTCAGCACAGTCAATCCCGGAAATTCTGTATTATCGATTCGACCGTACAGACAGTATTGCCATCAATCATGCAAGTGGGGCAACTGCTCAAACAGATACAGCCTTTCTGCTGGGCGGAATGATTCAGGATTCAATTGGTATGTGTGGTCATGCACTGGTAGGAAGCGGTGCTTCAAGCACAACAGACTATGTGAACACCGGTTGGGTGCCTGATTTGGCCAATAAATCATGGACCATATCTTTCTGGACCAACAACATTCAGCCATCGGCCACATTGTTCTATATTTTTGGCGATGTGAATACAAGCAGTCTTCGATGTTTTACCAATGGGGTTGCAGGTGCCGGAAACTGGATTCTTCGCGGGGGTGGTTTGGCCGACATACTCGCAACAGGTGGTGCACCTGCAGGACCTTCAATGACCACATTCACCTATGATTCAGCTACAGCTCAGTCAAAAGCGTATGTCAATGGTGTTCTTGTTAATACCGTTGCTCAGACTGCCCCAAATCTAACCGGAACAGGACCATTCAAAGTTGGAGCTTACGGTTCTAATACAGGTTTGCCTGCCGGTGGTCTGATGGATGAGTTTCGTTTCTATAACCGTGCTTTGACCGATGTCGAAGTACTTGATCTGTATGATTTGACCTCCAGCGCAAACATTGTGCTGACAGCCTGCGACAGCATGATATCACCTTCAGGATTGTATCATTGGACAGCGTCTGGAATTTACAACGACACCATTCCTAATGTGGCAGGTTGCGACAGCATTATCACATTCGACCTTACCATTGCCAATGCAACCTATGCGTCAATCAATCCTACCGCATGCAATGGCTATATGACTCCGTCAGGAACCATTCTGACTGCTACAGGAATGTATCAGGATATCATCAGCAATGTGGCAGGTTGCGACAGCATTATTGATATCGATCTCACCATTGTAAATGTGGATACAACTGTTTCATTCAATGGCGTTACATTGACTTCTAACAGTGCATCGGGCACATATCAGTGGGTCGATTGCGGCAACGCTTATGCACCCATCTCCGGTGAAATTAATCAGAGCTTTACGCCAACGGTGAATGGCATCTATGCAGTGGTGGTTACCGATGCCTGCACCGACACCTCGGCTTGTTATGTCATCGACAATGTCGGAATCAATGATCATCAGATCCTCAGCACAGAAGTGTTCCCAAATCCTTCAGAAGGAAACTTTGTGGTGAATGCTTCGGTATTGCCTGATATGATCACCGTGACTGATCTGATTGGAAATGAAGTTTTCAGTGTTGTCCCCATGGCTCTTTCCACAACTGTTTCATTGGTTGAAAACGGCGCAGGGGTTTATTACATTCATGTGTCATCAGGTAATGTGATTCAACACATTAAAGTTGTTGTAACGCAATAATTGCTTTTATGATTAAGCCCGGTGATTCACCGGGCTTTTTTTTTACATCCTCTCCGGCATTCCCACGCCCAGCAGTCCCATGGTAAACTTCAACGTTTCTGCGGTGCGTTTTGCTAGCAATAAACGGTTGTTGCGCAAGGTTTCGTCGGGCTCACGCAGAATCGAGATTTCCTGATACATGCTGTTGAACATTTGCGCCAGCTCAAAGCTGTAATTGGCCACCACCGCAGGGCTTTCGTTCGCCGCCGCTTTTTCAATCATCTGAGGCAAGGCAAGCAATTGATACAGCAGTGCTTTTTCGGCTTGCTTCAAATCAGCATCAGAAGCCCATTTCAAATCATCAACCGAGATACCTGCTTCGCGGCCTTTGTTCAGCACTGAGAAAATTCTGGCGTGCGTATATTGAATGAATGGCCCCGTGTTGCCGTTAAAATCAATGCTTTCGGAAGGATTGAACAGCATGTTCTTTTTTGGATCGACACGCAGAATGAAATATTTCAACGCGCCCTGACCAATCATTTCATGCAGTTTGCTTTGCTCATCTGCAGGCAGGTCCTGGGCTTTGCCGGCTTCCTTCGAAATATCGGCAGCAGTTTGTTTCATTTCATTCAGCAAATCATCGGCATCAACCACGGTTCCTTCGCGCGATTTCATCTTGCCTTCCGGAAGTTCCACCATGCCGTAACTGTAGTGCAGAATATTGTCAGCCCAGTCGTAGCCTAATCTTTTCAGCGTTTTTTTCAATACATCGAAATGATACATCTGTTCGTTGCCGACCACATATACCATTTTGTCAGCACTGAAATCATGATGGCGTGCCACCGCCGTGCCGAGATCCTGCGTCATGTAAACCGTGGTTCCGTCACTGCGCAACAATATTTTGCGGTCGAGACCTTCATCGGTCAGATCAATCCACACCGACCCATCGGCATCTTGCTGCAGATGTCCGTCTGCAAGCCCTTTCTGAACAATATCCTTCCCGCTCAGATAGGTTTCCGATTCGCGGTAAACTTTATCGAAATCCACACCCAGTCGGGCATAGGTATCATTGAAACCTTCAATAACCCAGCTGTTGAGTGTGTTCCACAATGTTAACACATGAGGCTCACTTTTTTCCCAGTCGCGCAACATGGCACGGGCATCCTGCATGAGCGGAGTATCGCCGTCTTCGGGCTTTTCGATGCCCAGTTCAGCAGCTTCTTCCTTGTTGGCCTTGTCGAACAGCACGTAATATTTTCCGATCAGGTGATCGCCTTTTACGCCGGCCGATTCAGGTGTTTCATTGTTGCCCCACATGTGGTAGGCCACCATGGTTTTGCAGATGTGGATTCCGCGGTCGTTGATGAGGTTCACTTTCACCACTTTATGTCCGGCGGCTTTGTATATTTCGGCCAGCGACCAGCCCAGCAGATTGTTGCGGATATGACCCAGGTGCAGCGGTTTGTTGGTGTTGGGCGAACTGTATTCGAGCACAATGGTTTTTGTATTAATGCCATTGGGGCGGCTGTACTCAGCTACAGGAGCGGCCTCCGCCATTTGTGAAAGCCAGAACGAGGGTGTAAAAGTAATATTGAGAAATCCTTTCACCACATTAAAGCGGTCGATACCGGAAACTTTTTCTGACAAAGCAGCGCCGATAGCCTGTGCTGTATCTTCGGGCTTCAGGCGGGCCATTTTTACAAACGGGAATACCACAATGGTCACATCGCCTTCGAAATGCGAAGGGGTTTTTTCAATCTGTATGGAAGCGGGCACCACCTGCTGATTCCATAATTCCTGTGCAATATCTGTTGTGGCCTGCGCCAGAAGCTGAGTGAACATGCTGTTTTTTTGCAAAAGTACAAAACTGAAAAGACTTGAATCTTTTAAAACTATCGGCTAAAAGCTGGGTAAAACTGAAATTTATATTATATTTGTACATGTTAATTGATGACAATATACCGCAAGCTCATTGTTGAATAATTAAACTTTGGAGGTTCCTATGAAAAAAATATTTTTGATTTTTATTGCATTGTTAGCCGCAAACACATCTTTTTCTCAGGGATATCGTTCTCTGTTGGGCAATCAGGGCGACACCGTGAATATTTGGGGTGTCTTAGATGAAACGGAATTATATGATATAAAATTTGTATTTGTTTCATCTGAAGACACCGTGATTGGCTCTACATCCTATCGCATAGTGGATATGCACGAACAAAGTCTTTATTTCATGGGACAGCGATCTAGACATTTTATGCACGAAGATACAACCACAAAAAAAGTATATGTGCTGGACGAAACAAGCATGACCGATGTGTTGCTGTATGACTTTTCGCTTAGCGTCGGAGATTCCATCTATTTGCAATTTGGCGACACCAGTGTTGCCTTGCCAACAGGGGTTTTTTCAACTAACATGAAAGATTCATGGTTTAAAATAAAAAACGATTTCACAATTTCATCGGTGCTCGACACAAACCGATATCGGGTTTTATATCTCGAGTCAGATTCCATGGTAGCAGACGCAGATACTGTTCCACAAAGCATGTACTGGGTTGAAGGAATTGGTTGCATTACAACCCTTGATTATAGAAACGGATTATACCCGCTATATCAAAACAACCTGATTGATGTACCGGGGTTTATTCCACGCTGCAACTGGAGCTCAACTCAAAGCAGTCCTGTAATTTCGCCGCAATATATCTATCAGAAAACGCTGAATGGCAATTGTGTTTTTCGTGCAGACAGTTTGATTAAGGGCTTTTGCACTGTAATGTCGGGCATGTGTCCTTGTGCAACTACGATTACAGGTATTGCAGAGGAGAAAACAACGAATCATAATTTTAAGTTGTATCCGAATCCTGCAGATGATGTATTAACGCTGAAAATGGCCCATGTGATGTCTGGCTTTTCATATTCGATATACAACACACAGGGTTCAATTGTTTTTTCAGGCTTCGCAAATAGCAATGATATTGACGTTTCGGGTCTGAAACCGGGTTTGTATTTCATAAAAATAAATGGGTCAGGACAAGCCTGGAGTGAACGATTTGTGAAGAACTAAAATGTCTTCATAATGGTTCTCCGGTTCAACCCAGACAAAGCATTAGGATTGTAACACCGCCGAGAATTTCTTCTGTCGGCATTTACCAATTGTACTGACGAGAATTGTGTTTATCGGTATTTGAAAAATGAAATACATGATATTCTTTTTGCCTTCATGGTTTTCAAATTGGTATAATGAACGAATGTTTAGTGTGTTGGCTATTCGATGGGCATCAGGGTTAATTCCGACAAATTATTCATTTTGGGTTTATCGAAAAATTTGGAGGCTTGGCCTGAAAAATGTGAGTTTCACAATGGAAGGCAAAAAAAAAAATTAAAAAACGATAATCAAGATTACCAAAAGCTT
>CAZLHV010000107.1:0-10806 GCA_964559205.1 uncultured Bacteroidaceae bacterium | reverse complement strand
ATAGGTTATTTGATTTAAGTGATCGTATCTTGAATGAAAATTAGCCAAAGCAATATGCAACACCAACAGATTCAGCATTTCAGGTGCAACAGCATGATTTGCCATACGCCATACGCCTGAGCATTGTTCATTGGGTTCGTCAGGAATATTTCAGATAATTATCTGATCTGGAAGGCACACGCATTGAATGGGTCAAGGTGACAAAAACAATCAACCCTGACTCACTCCGTAAACTTTTTGGCAGTGCATCAGGGCTGATGATGATCTTTTCAGATTTGTCTCTTTGTGACCCCGTCAGGATTCAAACCTGAAACCTTCTGATCCGTAGTCAGATACTCTATTCAGTTGAGCTACGGGGCCTTTGATTGAGGGTGCAAAAGTAATAATTTTTTTTGATTTACATCAAACTTTTATTCATTTTTAAGAATGCTGAGCTTTTTAACATCCAGAGTAGTGTTGTTGCTTTCAATTCTAAGATAATAACTTCCTGTTGGATAGGACGATAAATCTATTGTTTGTGGATCGCTATTCACAGGAACTGCTTCGAGCATTTTTCCTGCAGCATCAAAAATGACCACTTGTTGAGGTTTGATTCCTTCGATGGTATGAATGTTTACAAAATCGGCAGCAGGATTGGGGAAAATTTCAAATGACGATTCCTGGCCGGGTATTCCTGTTGGATGATACAGGTGACTTTCCCAAATACCCCGACCATAAGTGGCGGCTCTTAGTTTGCCTGATGCACTGATTTCAAGCTCGTTAACAATCACTTTCGGGAGACCCTCGTCGAAATTGACCCAGGCGGTCATTGACGAGTCACGGTAAAAAACTCCAGTATTGGTTCCCACATAGATGCCGTCAATTGTTGCAGGATCATGCATGATGCAGTTAATCCCCGTCCCTGAAATTGCACCAGTCAGGTTTGTCCACGTGTCACCTCCATTGTTGCTCACATAAACCCGGTCGCCACCCGAGCCTGTTTGAGTAATCCACAAGGTCATGGGGTCGTTGGGGCTCACTTCAATACCGCTAATGAAATAGGCAGCTCCGGGTACTTTCATTTCCCAGGTTGTTCCACCATCGTGAGAGTAGTAAAATTTGTTGTAATCAGAAAAATAGAGGTCATTTCCACCGCTGGTGATTTCAAGTTCATCAATCGTCGAAAAATTTGTAATGCCATTGGTAAGGTTAATCCATGAGTCACCGGCATCAGGCGACAGAAACAAATCTTCCAAAGCCATGTAGATTAAATCCGGATCTGCCGGATCCATGGCTAAGGGGGTGAGCCATGCACCTTCCTGACCCGTAGTATTGATGTAATCAAAGTTCTGACCACCATCGCGGGTTCGCAGAATACCCCCATTTTGATAACTGGCATAGAAAGTGAGCTCATCGGTGGGGTGGGTCAGTGCCTCAAACCCATCAGCTCCAAAAACATGGGTCCAGGTTCCATTCAGAAAAAGGTTGCTGCCATTGTCCTGTGCTCCGGCTACAATAAGATTGTTGTTGAGCGAAGAGTTGCTAAAAGCATAATACTGGGTAATTTCCAAACCAGCCGACAGATCATTCCACGTGTTACCGAAATCATGACTAACAAAGGCTCCGCCATCACTTCCACAATACAAGTTTGTGCCGTAAAATCCAAGATAATGGATATCTGCATGGCTGTATCCGTACGAACCGCCATACACCCAGTGGGTGCAGATGGTCCAGTTGCTGCCACCATCGGTCGATCTCCAGACATTGATGCCGCCAATAAAAACATCATTGGCATCGATTGGCGAAACGGCAAGTGCCAGATCATACCAGGCCTGACCTGCATCATCGCTGCCATCTTCGGCATATCCTAGCAAATTAGGCGAGGATGACATTAATGAAAACGTCAGCCCGCTGTCGGTGCTCCGGTAGAGACCACCAAATGAGCTGGAACTGTTCGAGGCTAAAACATACACATATGCTGGGTTTGATGGCGAAACAGCCACTTCAAGCCGGCTTGTGTCGGTAGGCAGCCCGCTGACATAAGCAAACGATAAGCCGCCATTGTTACTGCGAAGATAACGCTCACCACCGGTATAGATGATGGATGTATCACCCGGCTTATATTCCATATCCCTGATATCGTTGCCGGTATATACATCATCCCATGAATTTCCTCCGTCGGTGGATTTGTATATGTGATTGGGTGTGGCAACAAGCATCGACTGTGGGTTCTGGGGGTTGATCAAAATCTTATTAATATTGTTGTAGGTCAGACCTGTATTGAGCCCCCCGGGATTCCATGTATTTCCGGCATCGGAGGAGCTTAGTATTCCAAATGCCTCGGTATTCCATCCGTCTTTATCTCCGGTGCCTACAAAAAGCTGCGAAGGGTTGTTGGGGTGGATAGCAATACACGAAGTACCAAGACGCGTCAGATCATCAAAGGTTGTATTCCAGCTCTGGCCCCCATCGGTGCTCTTCCAAATTCCTCCGCTGGCACTGGCAATGTAGATGATATCAGGATCGGTTGGATGCTGGGCAATATAATTGACCCTGCCGTTTCCCGGATTGTATCCGCTGTTGCCATTTTGCCAGGTACTGATTCCTAAAGGAATCCACGACGCGGTTGCTTCAGTGCTTTTATAGCCCGAGCCTGCTTCAACCGCAACTTTGTAATGCTCAAAATAGGACGCGGCTGAAGGAATATTGCCATCCGGAAAACCGGCCCTTTCAGCCATATATTCCCATCGCTTAAATTGTTTGAATCCTTTGCCTTTTTCGTAGGGTTTGCTGCCCCAATAGGCATGAAATGCGTCTCTGATTTCGTTAAAACCAGCTTCGTTTTTTGAGACAGAAAGATATGGAGCCCGCATCCATGGCTGGGCTGAGAGGGTTAAACAAACGAGGGTGGTGAGGAAAACAGTTTGAATAACCCTTAAAGTCATAAAACAAATTTTGACAAAGGTAAGTAAAAATACCTACTCTGACAAGTTTTTTTACGTGTCCTGAACGTGTTTTTACGCAAAATGCTGAATTATTTCACGCGGAGATCAAGCACTTTCCGGTTGGCAAGATAACCTTCGAGAAAATCACCGGCATTAACTGATCCTACACCAGATGGAGTTCCTGTGAATATTACATCGCCTGTTTTTAAGGTAATGTAGCGTGAAACATGTGATATAATTTGATTAAAATTGAAAATCATGTTTTTCGAATTGCCTTGTTGTACAATTTCACCATTTTTGGTCAGATGAAATAGTATTTCGTCAGTAAAATCCCATTCTTTTAGCGAAATGAACTCGCCCAATGGCGCCGAGTGATCAAAGGCCTTTGCCTTTTCCCAGGGCTCGTTGCGCTCAATGCATTGCCTCTGAAGATCACGGGCAGTGAAGTCAATGCCGACGGTCAAGGCATCGATATAAGATGAAGCAAATCGCTCTTCGATATTTTTACCTGTTTTGCAAATACGCAAAACCAACTCGCATTCATAATGAATTTCGGTACTGAAATCAGGAATGAAAAAGGGTAAATTGTTGTAAATCAGTGCATTTTCGTGCTTCATGAAAAACACCGGATATTCCGGGATTTCGTTTTTCATTTCTCTCACATGGTCTATGTAGTTGCGTCCTATGCAGATGATTTTCACTTTAATCAAGTTTTACGTTTCCTTTGTTGAATCCACGAAGTTTGATTTGGCGAATCAGCATTTTCGTGCTTTCCGGAAACTGACTTTTCATCATCCAATCAAAATACTGAGGTTCACGATGGAAAACTTCTTCGACCGTGATGCCTTTGTACTTTCCAAAGGCAAATATTTCCTCGCCTGAATCATTATACCAGATATGGCCTACCAGATCGGCATTTTTGTTTGTTTTTGAAAACCGGCTGAGGGCTTCGATATCGTTCACGATAGGTTTAATCCTGTTGCCTTTTTCATCTTCGATTTCGGTATTTTCATAACGATCGAGCTGGGCTTTAAAAATCTCCCATGTCGCTTTTGCGTCGGCATCGGCACTGTGGGCATTTTCAAGTTCCTTATTGCAATAGAAGCGATAGGCGGCTTTCAGATTTCTGGGTTCCATTTTGTGGAAAATCCCCATGACATCAAGAAATCGCCGTTTTGAGTAATCGAAATCGACCCCGCACCTCAAAAATTCTTCAACGAGAAGGGGCACATCAAATTTATTGCTGTTGTAACCTGCCAAATCGCTGTTGCCCAGAAAAGACACAAGGTCCCGTGCAATATCCTTGAAGCCTGGTTTATCAATCACATCTTGATCGCTGATACCATGAATGGCTGTTGTGACAGGCGGAATTGGTATGCCAGGATTCAGCAAGGCATAGAATTCATGTTCAGTCTCATCGGGATCAATCCGCAGAATATAAAGTTCAATAATCCGGTCAATGCCGACAACCACTCCGGTGGATTCGATGTCAAAAACAGCCAAAGGGCGTTTGAGGGTAAGTTTCATTGTCCTGCGGGAGTTAAAATAATGTGTTCGTTTTCATTGCTTACGCTGCTTTCGTCATCATGAAATGTGTATTGACGCACAATGGTGTTATATCCCGGACACTCGAACGTAAACTCATAAGTACCGGGCTGCACGATGATGATATATTTCCCTGAATTTTTGTTTGGCCTGTAAATACCCTGAAGCATATTTGTTTTGGTATCTTTCACCCGGATGAGAACCTGAGGCAAAGTAGCGGTTTGATTTCTCAACAGGGCAATCTGTGCCTGCAATCCGGGTGCATACATTTCGATGGTTGCGCTATCAGCCTTCCTGTCTAGGGTTAAAGATATTGAGTCGAGCATGGCTATGGATTTGGCGAGCTCCGCTTTCAAACTATAGTATTTTTCGAATAGCGATGTACTGTCTTCGCCAAGAATGATCCCGGAAATGAAACATTTTTTAGGTTCAACGCTGTTGAAGGTCACTCTGTAAATGTCTTGCTGTCCGTAACCGCCCGGTAAAACAGCCGATATGTAGGCATGTCGTCCGGAACTAGTTACCGAAATGGTATTGTTGTCTTCGGGCGTATTGATGGGATAGCCCAAATTTTCCGGCTTACCGAATTTATTATCTGCCTTGTTGTATGTGCATCGAAAAAGATCGTAGCCACCCATGGAATTATGACCGGTAGAAGAAAAGTAAAAAGTTTCACCGTCGGGTGCAAAATACGGAAAATCCTCGTCGAATTCGGTATTTATGGTTGGTCCTGCATTGACCGGGACTCCCCATTCGCCTGTGGGCAGCTCCTGACAAATCCATAAATCCATTCCGCCCAATGTTCCTTCGCGGTTGCTTGAGAAAATGAGTACTTTTTTGTTTTGCGTCAGACAGGCACCCCCTTCGAACGATTTCTGATTTACATTTAATCCCAGACTCTCGGGGCGCTTGAAAGAGCGGCCTTTGCCTTCGCTGAAAAAAATGTCGGCCTTGCCGTATTCATTGTCAAAATAGAGCATCATCATTTCGCCATCGGGCGACAATCCCACAACTTCTTCAACCAAATAGGTATTGATGGTGTTTGATATCCCTTTCGCTTTCTTCCACTCAGCATTGTTGCGTTGCGCCAAATACACATCGGCAGTCAGAAAACCGTCATAGTCAATAAAGCCACCAAGATTTCCATCGCGTTTTGAAGTAAAAATCAGATAACTTTCGTCTTTGGGCACATACGGGTTAAAATCAGGATATGGAGAGTTAATCATAGGACCCAGATTTGCAATGGAAACATTGAGCGGGTTTGCCATGAGATTCTCGGCATTGTCGCAAATTTCCAATTGACGCTTGGCCGAGATAGGATTAAAATCTTTTGCACCAGTGCCAATAAAATCCTTAAAAGCGTTTCGGGCATCTTCGAACCTGAACGCGTATTGATAGGCTCTTCCTAAATCATACCATGCATTGGGATCGAATTTCTCCTGCTTCACAACCCATTCGAGGTAAGAAATAGCCTTGGTTTTATCGATGTTGGTATAAAGATAACACAGGCCGATTTTGTGATTGTAGTCCACATTGAGTGAATCGCGCGACCGCAGAACCAGGTATTCAGCCAAAGCATCCTTGAAATTCTGGTATTGAAAATACCCTTTGGCTGCTTTCTCTGTACCTTCAGGAATAAATTCCCTCACCTGTGCCTTGGCTGAGAAAGCAAGCAAAATGAACATCGCCAAAAATAAAAAAACGTACCGACCCATGAATGAATTAGTTGAAGGTGCGAAAATAAGAATTATGATGATGCAAGCCCGGCTTGTTGTTGAAAAAATACTTTTAATGCTGATAACTTGCGTTCAGAATCCGCAATGGCATTTTGATCAAATCCGGGTATTTTGACACTGAAATAGAATTTAATTTTTGGTTCAGTGCCTGAAGGTCGTACCGTAATTTTTGATCCGTCTTCGCAAATAAATTGCAAAACATCCGAAGCCGGTAAATGGATATCATGGCTTAAGCCCGTTTCAACACTCAATTCAATACGCTTCTTGTAATCCTTGATAATTAAGACTTTAGATTCGTTTATTTCGAGTATCGGTTTAGCTCTGAATTGTTCCATCAATGCGGCAATTTGCGCAAGTCCCTCTGAGCCTTTTTTGGTAATGGAAACCAAGCCTTCGCGATAATATCCAAATTGCTGATAAATCTCGTCAAGGACATCCAACAGCGATTTCTGCTGCGTTTTCGCCCAAGCTGCAGCTTCGGCAATCATACAACAGGCCATCACGGCATCTTTATCTCGAACCAATGGCGAGCCTAGATATCCATAGCTTTCTTCGCCACCACCAACAAATGTTTCCTCGCCTTCTTTTTGTCTGATAATTTCAGCAATGTATTTGAATCCAGTAAGCACTTCATACATCTTTACATGAAAATGCTTTGCAATTTCAGTCAGCAAATCGGTGGTAACAATGGTTTTGACCATCATCGGAGCAAAGGGCATCTGATTGAGTTCACTCAAACGAGTTAAAGTGTACCATGCCAGCAGCGATGCAGTCTGATTTCCATTAAGCAGGATGATTTCACCATGGTCGTTCCGCACCCCAACCCCTACGCGGTCGGCATCGGGATCTGTTGCAAGAATTAAATCTGCATTGCAGTCTATGGCTTTTTGAATGGCCATTTCGAGTGCACTTCGCTCTTCGGGATTTGGTGAATCGACTGTCGGAAAATCCCCCGATACCACATCTTGTTCGGCGACATGAATAATGTTGCTGAAGCCAAATTGATTTAATGCGGCAGGAACCAAATGAACACCACTGCCATGTAATGGCGTGTACACGATGCCCATGCCACTGAATTTATACACCGCTGAACCGACTTTATGGCTTTTAAATACTGCTGATCGAATGTTTGGTCAATCAATGAAATCAGGGATGAATTTGCAGTGAACCTGATTTCTTCAGGAATTTTCACGCGACGAACTGCATCGATCAGATTTTTATCGTGAGGCGGAACCAGCTGCCCCCCGTCGTCCCAATAAACTTTATACCCATTATATTCTTTCGGGTTATGCGATGCAGTAATCACAATGCCGGCATTGCAACGAAGCTCTCGTACTGCGTATGACAGTTCAGGTGTTGGCCGCAATTGATCTGACAACCAAACCTTAATGCCATTTGCCGACAAAACAGAGGCCGCAATTTGTGCGAAGAATTCGCTGTTATTGCGACAATCATACGCGATTGCCACCGATATTTCCTGACCGGAGAAACTGTGATGCAGATAATTTGCAAGTCCCTGAGTTGCTGCACCAACCGTATAGCGATTCATTCGGTTTGGGCCAACCCCCATGATGCCGCGCATGCCGCCTGTGCCAAAATCCAAATCCGCATAAAACGACTCGTACAACTCTTTCGGATCGTTCTGCTGCAGGAATCTGATTTGCGTGCGGGTTTCTTCATCAAACGATTCTTTGAGCCATGTGGCTATCCTTGATTCAGTATCAATTATCGCGTTCATTGTTGCCTAAAGTTTTGTTACATCATTTGAGTCATGCACTTTTTCAAACTATCCTTCCAATGAGGAATAGTCAGGCCAAGAAACTGCTTGATTTTTTTCTTATTCAGCACGCTATAGGCCGGGCGGGGTGCCGGGCGCTGAAAATCTTTGCTTTCGACCGGGACAAGCTCGGTTTTAATGCCGGCATTCAGTAGGATTTCGTAAGCAAAATCGTACCAGCTGGCCACACCTTCGTTGGAATAGTGAAACAGCTCTACACCTTTGATTCTTGAAGCCTCATGAGCCATGGATAAAACCACCGCAGCAAGATCGGCAGACCAGGTGGGGGTTCCAACCTGATCGTATACCACATTGAGTTTTTCACCTTTGCGGCCTTTTTCCAAAATGGTTTTCATGAAATTGCTTCCATACTGTCCATAGAGCCATGAAGTGCGTATGATAGCCGCATGCTGTGTGTTAAGTAGAATTTCGATTTCACCTTTGTTTTTGCTTGAAGCATAAGCTCCAACCGGGTTTGCTGCCACCTCTTCGTGATATGGCTGAGAGCGCTTTCCATCAAACACAAAGTCAGTCGAGAGATGAATCAGAAAAGCTTTGGACGACTTGCATGCTGCGGCGAGTTCGGCCACAGCGTGCATATTCACGGCAAATGCTTTTTCGTTTTCCTTTTCTGCCAGATCGACTGCAGTGTACGCGGCTGCATTGATCACCACGTCGGGCTTAAACTCCTTGAAAGCTTTTTTCAAATGGTCTTTATTGCAAAGATCGAATTCCGGAAGATCGCCAAACAGAAATTCGGTCGTTTTATCTTGCTTTGCAATAGACTTAATCTCGCTGCCCAGCTGTCCGGATGCACCGGTGACAAAAACTTTCATCATTTCAGAGTAGATTTAAAGTAATGAATGGTTTTAAGTAAACCTTCTTCAAGAGATATTGCTGGCTCCCAGCGAAGGGTTTTCCTGGCAAGGCCAATATCGGGCTGTCGTTGCATAGGATCATCGGCGGGCAGAGGTTCAAATACTATTTTTGAATCTGAGCCTGTGAGCCTGATGATGTTTTCGGCTAACTGCAATATGGTGTATTCTTCAGGGTTTCCGATATTCACAGGACCTGTAAAATCGTCATCAGTAGCCATCATACTCATCATTCCGCGAATGAGATCGTCGACATAGCAAAAACTTCGTGTCTGGCTGCCATCTCCATAAATGGTAATATCGCGTCCCTGAAGTGCCTGTACAATAAAATTGGAAACCACCCTGCCATCGTTGGGATGCATGCGCGGACCATAGGTGTTGAAAATACGAATGATTTTGATGCGGACCTGATTTTGGAGATGATAATTCACGAAAAGTGATTCAGCACAACGTTTACCTTCATCATAACAAGACCTGAGCCCAATGGGATTGACGTGTCCCCAATAACTTTCTGTTTGAGGGTGTATTTCCGGATCACCATACACTTCGCTGGTGCTGGCCTGCAGGATTTTTGCACGGATGCGCTTTGCCAGACCCAGCATGTTTACCGCTCCCATGACCGAAGTCTTTATGGTTTTGATAGGATTGTACTGATAATGGATCGGTGATGCAGGACAAGCAAGATTGTAAATTTCGTCAACTTCGACAAAATAGGGCATGGTAACATCGTGACGTACCAGTTCAAAATATGGATCTTTTAAAAGGTGCGCGATGTTTTCTTTTCCTCCGGTAAAATAATTATCCAGGCATAGAACCTCATTCCCTTCGCCTAGCAGCCTTTCACATAAATGTGAGCCCAAAAACCCAGCACCGCCGGTCACCAATACTTTTTTCTTCATCAGGCTAATTTGAAGGTAAAAGTATAAAAAAAGGCGATAGAATCTACCCGATGCGAAGTATTACGTTTTGGTTAACAGAAAAGTTCAGGTTAAAAGCCTTGCTTTCAATGAGGTAAAAGTACTTATTTCCCAGCATCGTGAGTCATATATTTTTATCGTCAACCAAAATCCCCCACAATTATGAAAAGATATTTATTTGTTGTTGCAACGATTATGTTTATTCAGTTGCCACTTTTACTGGAAGCACAGGTAAACATTAATGCAAGTTCATACACCACTCTGAAAGGTGCATTCGACGCTATTAATGCAGGCACGCATACAGGTGCCATTGTTGTTACCATTAGCAGCAGCACCTCGGAATCCACCAGTGCGTCGTTGAATGCCAGTGGCAGTGGCAGCGCAAACTACACCTCAGTTTTAATTTACCCGACGGCATCAGGATGTAGCATTAGTGGCAGCATTGCAGGTGATATGGTGATTCTGAACGGAGCCGACAATGTAACCATTGATGGGCGTGTCAATCAAGTTGGATCTATGAATTTAATTATTGAAAACAGTAGCACAAGTAGTTCTGCATCGGCTATAACATTCAACAACGATGCCTGCAACAATACGATTACCTACGTTAATGTGAAGGGTTCAGCAGCTACCATCAATAATAATCCAACTAGTTCTTCGAGAGGAGTCATTTATTTTGGATCAACTGCTCCTGCTACGGGTTCTGATGGAAACACTATTTCATATTGTAATATTGGTCCATCCGGAAGCAATTTGCCTGGTCATGGTATTTTTTCTTATGGTTCATCGTCGGCAGGTCGCGAAAATAGTGGAATAATCATCGACCATTGCAATATTTTTGATTATTTCTATGATTACACCGCTGGTCATTCGGCTAATACTTACGATGCAGGTGTTTATTTGGCCTACTATGGAAATACTTCTTGGACCATAAGCAACAATAGTTTTTATCAAACAGCAACTCGCAACAAATCCAATAATAACGAATACAATAATATATCAGCGATTTATATTGGCAGTGGCGATGGGTAT
>CAZLHV010000106.1:0-10809 GCA_964559205.1 uncultured Bacteroidaceae bacterium | reverse complement strand
TTCAGGACTTTTGGCATTGACCGCATGGACGATTTAAAAATGATGGCAGAAAGTTTTCGTTTCGATAAAAAACTCAATCCGCACGATGATTTCGAACACATTATAGGCCTCACTTACAGCGACAGCGAACTCGAAACAGTAGTCATTTCGGTCGATCCCTTTCAGGGAAAATATCTGAAAGCACTTCCACTGCATGCTTCGCAAAAAACATTGATCGATGATTCAAAGGAGTTGCGCATCAGTTTGCGCATCAAGCCTAATTTCGAGTTCAAACAGCAGCTACTCATGATGGGTGACCGCGCACGGGTGCTGGAACCCGCATGGTTGGTCAAAGACATCAAGATAACCATTGATGCCATGGCGAAGAAATATAAGTAAAACAAAAAAGTTTTCAAGAATATCTTTACGTAATCATCATCCACCGTGTCATTCTGAATTTATTTCAGAATCCCGGTGGAGGATGATCCGCGCATGGCAGATCCTGAAACAAGTTCAGGATGACGCCATACGCGGTGGCTTTTTAGTCATGTTAAAAAAATTCACTACGACGTGTTTTGGCGAAGAGAATGTTGTAACTTGCGAAATAAAAATAAGAAATATGGAAAATAAGAATTTGATTTCGGAGGTTATTTCTGCACTGAAAGACGCACACAATTCTCTTGAAAGCAAGGATGGAAGAGGTGTTAGTACTTTTAAGTTTTTTGAAAGATTGCAAGAACAGGGAACTAAACATGGATTAAAAAGCTATCATGGAAAAAGAAGAGGAGGTGGAGAATGGCTCTGGGACTTCGTTTGGTCAGATGAAGAAGATGACTGGAGAGTTTTACATGAGTTAAAACTTGTTTGTGAATGCGAATGGGACACCTATTTTGATGCATTATTAATGGATTTTCAAAAGTTATTAGTGACAAAAGCGAAAATCAAGCTGTTTATTTGTCAAGGGTGCAAAAAGCATGAATGTGCAAGCAATGAAGATCTTTTCAAAAAGCTGTCAAATAGTATAAGAGATAATTTTATTAGCACGGACGAAATTTGGATTATGTTTATTTCAGACGACAATGATAAGCCATCTTGCTGGGTTTGGACATATGATGATACAAACAAAATAATTCCTTTTTTCAATAATTCATTTGAATATGTTTGGTAATAACAATCTCAAACCACACCTCAACCTCAACGACACCACCGTCGAATGTCCTGTTGCAGGCTGTACCCACAAAGTGGAGCGGCAGAAAAATATTTTCAGAAAAGAGCCTCAATTTCAATGTCCTGAGCATAGGATTTACATTTCTCCTTCGACTTTTGAGTATGAACGCGAAGATGAAAACCTGCTCTGGACCGATGATTCAGACATGGAGTTGTTTTCTGCCATCAAGACTGTCAAGCGCGAAAGCCGCATTGCGCGAGATAACAGCGAAGACGCTGTCACATGGAATGTGTTCCGGTATCTGGAGCGACAAAACTTGCTGCCGGCTTTTCTCAACGATTATTTCAAGACCAGTATAAAAGATGCCGAGCTTATGCTGTGGTCGTTTAACCAGCACGAATATCAGCAGCAGAAAGCAAGTTTCACCGGTTGGTCGCTGCTAAACGAAGCGCGAGAGATGTTTGGCGAAACCATTGCACGTGGCTCTGAGCCCGACGTCATCATAGACACTGATCAGGCGCTGATATTTATTGAGGCAAAATTGACATCGGGAAACGATACTTCCGGTGATAGGAAAAGCATGCTTAAGCGCCAGCAAAATCCGAAAAAATATACAAGCGGCGGGAATAACTGGTATGATCAAGTTTTTAAAACAGATTATCCGGATGTTGTTGCTGACCAGAAATACGAATTGCTGCGCTTCTGGCTGCTCGGCACCTGGATGGCGAAACAGGTGAATAAAAAATTTATTTTGGCCAATCTGGTACTTGGTGATAAGGAGAAGGATATTGAAAAGGAATTCGGAGGTCATATCCAGCAAGGCGAAGCCGGTTCCTTCAAACGAATCAGCTGGGAAGATATTTATCAGTTCGTAGTCAAGTCCGGCGTTTCAAACAGCGACACCGACAAGATGCTTCATTATTTCAGGAATAAGGCGTTGGGATATGATTCTTCGAAAAATTTAATCAAAGCATTTAACGTATAAAACAAAGCCTCAATGATGGACAGTAATAATGTTGAAAAAATCGTCAGTTACATTCTCGCTCCGCTGGGAGTAATCGCAATCGTAATTAATCTCTTTTTTGTAAAGGGGTTTTCTGTTACAGATGGCTTAGATGCATTGAAAGATCTTGCCGGACTAACAGTAGCTTTTGTGGTTGTTTTAATGGCCTTAAAAGTGTTTAAAGGACCTAAAAAAGTTCACAGTTTTTACGAAAAAGTGCATGAAAAGCTGGAACATTGGACAAATGACAACTTGTTTTTAATTTATAAAACAGACCTCAAAGGATACAATGGAGAAGTATTCAATATGCTTTGTGATCTTTCATCATTTGCTGATGTGACAGCATCAACATCAACGAAACAGAAAGGAGTGTTTCTGTACTTTCCAGCACAAGAAGATTTTGAAAAAGAAAAACACATGATTTTCAAAATAAACAAATCACTATTTTTATCAAAATATAAAGATGATTTTGAGACAGTTATGCCTTTTATCCTTAATAAAATCAGTGATAAAATATCCATTGTTTTTAAGGATATTGATGTGAAGCCAGAGGTTATTAAGTCTGACATGAAAGTGAAGATACGTTTTCCTAATCTCGTGGAAAGCGAAGACAACGCTCAAAGAATTATTGATGTTATTGAGTTTACTAAAACACTTATTCTTGCAATGGCGTAAAACTGATTATGAAATCGTTTGAGTAACACTCTTTACGTTTTTCCTTAGAAAATTGTATCTAACCCGGCATTTTCTGTTTGGCCGAAAGACCTTTCATGAATATGTCGGGTTTGTATTTTGCGTCTATTTTGCATTCAAAGACTTGGGTGTTTTCGATTGTTTACCTCTTATTATTTAAATATTTCAACTCCGCCACACTTTGGCGTTGTGCACCCATACCTTTGTCAGAAAACAAAAAGCCATGATGAATAAAAAGAGTTTCGCAGTAAAACGAAAAATGCTGGAAAATGCACGCATTGAACTGAAAAAGGAATTTTTCGGAATTGATAAAATTATTGACGAAGTCTGCCGGGTGGTTGAATCGTGGGTGCTTTTTCCCGAAATGCAGGAACGCCCGCTGATCATAAACTTGTGGGGCATGACGGGTGTTGGAAAAACCGCACTGATAAAACGCATGGCTGAACTGATCGAAAAAAGCAACGTTCTTTTTAGGTTTGACATGGGCAGTAATTCGGCCATCTGGTCAATCAGAGAAACACTTTCGGATATGCTCGAAAAAGAAAACAGTAAACCCTTGATACTTGTATTGGATGAATTTCAGAATGCTGCAAATTCAAAAACAGACAGCGAAAATGGTGAAGGCAAGGTTTCACGCGTGGTTTGGGATCTTCTTGACAGTGGTCAATTTAATGTTTCATTGTGTCGATACTTCAATTTTGATAAACTACAACGACTGATTTTTGCATCACAGGCCATTCTTGATAAAGGCATCGTGGTGCAAAAAGGGATTGTGGTTTCCGGAAAAACTGTTTTCAGAAAATACATGAACATAAGTCCGACGGCATATCATTTGTCGCCTCGCAAAGCTCGTCGATATGAAGAGTATGATGATTACTTTGTTGAAAACGCTCATCTGAGCAACCTGCTGGATTTTCTCTGGCCACATTTTAAAACAGAATATGAAATTCGTGACCATCTGAACACTTTAAGCGGAAAGCAAACAGTACTGTTTCTACAAGAGACTTTCGAAAAGTCGATCACTCCGCAAACTTTTGATTGCAGCAAATCTGTCATATTTATTATCGGAAATCTCGACGATGCCTATTCGATGAGCGGCAACTACAACCCCGATATGAGCGCCGATGATTTTCATAAAGAATCACTTAAAATCACACGATCCGATATCAAAAATGTGTTGTCCAGATCTTTCCGGCATGAACAAATTGCGCGCCTCGGAAACATTCATCTAATTTATCCCTCCTTAAGTAGCCATGCATACAAAAGAATTATAGAAGAGGCGCTGAATACGATTAGTCGTAATTACTTCGTAAAACACAATCTGAATTTTGTTTTTGGCGAAAGTGTTCATAAAATGATTTATACCGAAGGTGTTACGCCTTCACTCGGTGTCAGACCCATTCAGTCAACCATTAATCAGCTCATTGTTTCCAATCTTGGAATGGTCATAAGCCAAATTGCAAAACTGAAACAGACACCCGACGCCATTGTTTTTGAGGTTGCCGATGAAATGATATCGGTTGATTTTTTAAATGGGAAAAAGCAAATCGGATCAATGCAGTATAGGGTTGATCTTGAAATTTCGCGTATGCGAAAAATACGTGCCGATGACAGCCATGCCATTGTTTCAGTGCATGAGGCCGGACACGCAGTAATTGATATTGTGCTGCTAAAAATAATTCCTGAGCGCATTTTTTCTCGAACAGCCGATGCCTCTGTTCATGGTTTTATTGATATTGGCGCAAAGCCCGAGTTTCATTCAGTTTCAATTATAAAAAATGAAATCGTTTCACTTTTGGGTGGCTTAGCAGCCGAAGAAGTCGTTTTCGGACGCGATCATATTACAGCTGGATCCGGATCCGATCTTTCAAAAGCAACGCACCGCGCCACTGCCATGATACGTGACCGTGGCATGGGCTCGTTTCCCGGGCTGGTTAACATTCCAAATCCTTTTTTGAATGACGGTTATCTCGATCTTGACGGCGCATTAAATAAAGAAGTAAAACTGCTGTTGCAGGAATCGTATGATGCCGCCTTGAAAATCATCACTGAAAATCAATCACTTCTGCTTGATCTGGCTTCTTTATTGAATACCAACATTTGTGTTGAAAAGGAACAAATCAAAATGTTGCTGTTTACTTCTTTTCCGCATCTGGCAGCTCAAATCAGCGATGATAACGCACCGTATTTTCCCTATCGTCAGCAACTCTTGCGCAAATGCGCGGAGGGCTCAACACCAAGCCCCACCTGTTCTTTGCATCAGATGCCTGCGCTGGTGATGAATATGGAGAAAACTGAAAAAGGAATGCAACCGGAATAAAATATTTGATAATTTGCGAAAAAATATGACTATGAAAACATTTGAAGAAAAGTATCTGCCCAAAATTCAGGAATTATTCCAAAAGTATAAGGGCAAAATGGAGAAACCGGAGTTGAATGAGATTCTTGATAAAGGTTTCGTTTCCTCATTGCCAAACATGAATGCAGAAATACTTATTTGTGGAATAAATCCATCTTTAAATGAAAAGGATGATAGACATTTTCGTTTTCACGCTTTATCTGGTGCACATTATTTCGGCACTTTACATGATATCGTAAGGGAGTGTGAAAACAAAACATCGATTGACTATCTTGATTTGTTTTGTTTCCGGCACACAGATCAAAAGGTGATCTGGCAATTTACAAAAGATCCTGTTGGAATTATGTTCATCGCTGAGCATTTACAACTCACACAGCTGATTATAGAGGAAATGAAACCTAAATTAATTCTCGTTTTCAATAAAACGGCTGCGACATTTTTTGGCAGGGACGCCATGCCAGAAGCTCAAATGATTGAAGATAAAAACGTTTGGATGGGATATAAATTCAGCGATATACATCTCGAAAGTCCCATGAATGACAATATGTATTCTGTTCTGGTTAAAAGCATTGTAGGTCTTCACGAATTTCGGATCAATTCAGAAATGGTGGAATCCACTTTGTTGAACGCCAACATCTTTTTCGGCTCATACATGAGATATCTTAAAAATGAGAAGAAAGAGGAGCTCAGGAAATTGATCGCGTCGTTATCGAAATTTGAGTAAACAAAGCATTCTATTCCATTCCTGTTGAATGTTGTTTTATGGTCAGGGCGTGAAACTCATCAATTCTCTGAAAAACCCCAATGATACTCGCCTGCGGCCTGCATGTAATTCAGCAATTCATCAATGACGCCTTCAACCACGTATTGCGGAATGAATGTGGTGGGCGGATCTTTCATCAGCATTTGGCAAACGGCTTTTTTGAAATCGCCATCGCCCATCAGACGGCCGGTGTTCTTGTTCCAGACTTCTCTGAACAGACGTTCGATCATTTCGAATTCATCCGGAAACAGGCGAAAATGCACGTTGTTAAAAACACGTTGCACCATGGATCCGTAATCAAAAGTCTCTCTTGAAGTCGGCGTGGGGCTTATTTTGGAATCATAGATGTTCCAGGTAGCGCAGTTCAATACGCCGCCACCATTCTTTGCAAGATCAAGGCAATCGACCGGAAAAACATTTTTTCCAAACAAGCGCTGAAACAGCAGAAACGCTTCTTCATCTCGTTCCGGATTTCCGAACTGTGGCAGGAAAATGTTGTTTTGTGCCTGCAGATAATTGATGTACACACCTTCTGCGGAGGGCATTCCATCAGGTGTTTTATCATCAGTGTAATAATAGGGGACCTGGATAATATTCAGCCCGCTGGCCGCCAGTGAGCCATACAGCTTGTTGATGAAATTCTTTGAGTAATTTCCGGCAGCTGCATAATGATTCACCAGCACTGTGTTTTCATCGAAAAACCGCACCATGCCGTCGGCGTGCCTTGTAATGTCGCCGGGGTCATAAGGAATAATAATCAGCTCATCCATCTCCAGCAATTGTTTCATTTCATCCATTAATGCTGTCTTACTGCCAGGATTGTCGCGAAATATTTGTTCGGTGATAATGGCTTTGTGCCTGTAGCTCACAATGTTTCCGCCATCAAGAATGATGTTGCTCTTTTTGGGTTTCAGCTCCAGCAACCGGCTTAAAAGATATGCGTCAAAAATCAGGTCGGGATCATCTTTTAAGTAATGAGGGTTGTACTTAAACAAAACAAAGTCGTCATCATTAATCTGCACGGGCATAAAGTCGCGGCACCACTCGTTCCTGCCTGTTGAAATTTTCCTGATATATAATTCCTGGTTAAAGCATTGCTGTGTTAACGAGTGAAACGCAACACTGTACTTTTCAGAAAACAGGGATGATGTATAAATTATGCTTGTGGGCGAATCGATGATCATTTATTAAGCCTTTTTTTCCAGATTTTCTCGATTTCTTTTCCAATGGGTTTAAATTCTTCTGCGGTAAATTCATCTGTTTTAGCATTGTTACACCAATAGCAACAATAGACTAAATTCTGCAAATTGTCGTATTTCTCATTTGGCTCCTTGCGCTCAATTTCAAGAGATCTTCCGCGGGTTGCGAGACGCTTGGTGACAATTTTGTTTTCAGCAACCAGTTTTTGTATTTCTTTTTCTGAAATACCACAATAATGACATTTTCTCACGCTTAGAGTGTGCCAATTATGAAAAGCCCAATAATCTGTTGTTGGACATTTTTTCAGCCATATTTGCCTGACTTTTGCCAATCCCTCTCTTTCCTCTTTTAATTCACTCCACCATTGGCTCATTTCTGCATGTGTAATGTCTGTCTCTGCAGCAATTTCGCTGTATTTCTTTGATTCAATGATTGCCTTTTGCAAGAATAGTTTTTGTTTTTCATTCATAGTTATCAGATTTAGGATGAAAATTATTCAGCAAACATAGCAAACAAAACCCAACGAAAATCAACGAAAGTGATTTAGAATCAATCTAATGTAATATTTATATTTTTCAATTTATTGATTCAATTTAATCATACAAAATTTACTTCATAAATGTTCCACCTAACTGGGCCGCAGAAATGACCGAATGCCACTCCACTGTCACACTGAGCCTATCCTACTGTCATCCTGAGTTTTTCGAAGCGAAGCGAAGAAAAGTATCGAAGGAGACAGCAGGATAAAATTCCGTCGAAGGACACCCCTGACCACCCTTAATGCACCTTTCCAATTTATAAACTCCACTTTAATATCAGCCGCAGGAAAGACTCCGAGCCTCACTTTGCAAAACTTTTTGCTGAGGTGGAGGTTGGTGGGGTTGACCTATATTTGAATTACTAACGCGTTGAAATTCGCATCAACTATTCATCCAACAAAAGCAGATTATCAATTTGCCTTGGCGTCATTAGAATGCCGTACTTCTGATTTATCATTTCACGCAAAACAAGTGCCTTATAAAAGAAGTTTGAGTAAGTTGCGTCACATTTGTTCTTTTCAAGGAAAGGTCTAATTTCCGGGGGAATATGTGATATATACTTGCCAATTGCACCAGCAGCCCTTGAATCATATAAAAAGAAATGTTCTGGTAAGTGAAAATGGAGGTACTTGGAACAAAGAGATCTTTTCTCAAGTCCTGTTATAGTATGTATTCTGAGCATAATCATGTTATGCGACTCCAAAGCCAAGGGTGCTGTTTCATATGATAAAGGTCTTTTTGCAAGAACACCTAGTCGCGAATCAATATCGGAATTTTTAAATGCATCTACAACCTGAACTGTATGAAATTCCTCGCTGCTTACATTGTTTTCTAAAGCATTGCTTCGACCCCGTTCAATCGCTGCAGCATAGGAGCGGCCAATAAGCCAGACTTTAGCAATTATTACATCATCTTTTTTGTGTTTCGGATTTTCAGCACACAAGCGATATAATACATTATTGCCAAATGTCCACGGATTGGTATTTTGGCATTTTTTGATTTGATTTTTTGATGGTATGGTATTCATGGCTGTCTAATTTTTCGAATCTGATTTATCTATACATGATTTGCTCGAAAATAGGTGGCGCCGTATGCGTCGGAATTTTCAATTTATAATAGCAACGGTTTAATTTCATTGTAGCTTTCAACCTGACGCTTAATGTATTGCTTCATTTTCTTCTCTGGAAAATTGTCGCCTAACACTGCTGAATAGATACGCTCCATTTTTTGGATGACCATTTTTTTTGAAAACACTTTCTTTATATCCTTGGGATTATTTCGTACGATGGAATGAAAATCTTCTGCATTTGTTTCAATAATATTACAGATTAAAGTCTTCCATGTATACTCATTCTCCCTTGTGTTTATTGCTTGAGAAATGGTTTTGTCAATAAGATTTCGTAAGCGTTCATCCAGTTCAACGCTCGAAATGTTTCTGTTCCGATCATATAAATCCAGCACAAGTGCGATGTACTCTTTTGGAGCTAGTTTTATTTCTGACATCAAACGATACAATTCTAGGAATTTTTTCAATGAGTTGTAAAATGAAGAAGAATAATCATGCATGGTTTC
This sequence comes from uncultured Bacteroidaceae bacterium, assembly GCA_964559205.1. Lineage (GTDB taxonomy): Bacteria > Bacteroidota > Bacteroidia > Bacteroidales > DTU049 > GWF2-43-63. The sequence continues at coordinate 1,533 of CAZLHV010000106.1, read as the reverse complement.
TAATAAAGAAGCAATAGAAATAGCCCCCTGACAAAAATGCTGAAATAATTTTTCAGGTTTTTGCTGAAACTCAACCATGAAGTTGGTTTTATCCAATGTTAAAGATTTCTGAGTGAATAATGCATAATCGCTATATGAGTCTGTCCCAATACTAATTTGAAGATAAATATTAAACGAGCCGTTGTTTCCAACACTGTTATCCGCAATCAGGAGTAAAGAATACCCTTTGAGGCGCAATTCATTAATCAATGTAGCAATACCGTGTCCTTCGAAAAAATCCTTAATTTGGGTCAGGTTACAAACAAAGCCAAACCAATTTTGTGCAGGATCGATAGTTACGGCCTTCGCATTGACTTTATTCATCCACGTATAAGGCAAAAATGCATCTTTAAGTGATGGAATTTGTTGCTTGTTTTCATCTGTTATCCAATTACTAATCAAAGCACACATGCATGCAAAAAGCTCACTGTTGTTTATATAGAACGATTTTCTATTAAGTGTGATGATTTCAGGTCGTTTAAGAGTAAAATCACTAAAAACTCGATTTAATCCAAGAAAGGTAGCACTTTTTGGTTCTTTACTCCAGTAGAGCATTACATAATCATCAAACTTAATTGATTTTTCTTTATACGGATCATTGATCACCACATCATGCTCTCTGATATCCACAAAAACATCTTCAGGTTCAAACAATTGTTTTAATTTGTTTTCCATAGCCAAAGTTTATAGTTTGATTTTATCATACTCCTCCTCACTTAACCAAAAATCCGGAGCAATAATTTTTACCTCTTCGTAGGTCAAATCATATAGCTTGAAAACAAGTTCGTCAATTTGATTTTCAATTTTGGCGGTATCGGTTTCTGAGCCATTCTCGTTAGAATTGAGAATTTCATCAACAAGCTTATTAATAATGTCATTTGGAAAAGTCATTTTGGGTATTGGTATTAAACCAATTTCGTTACTTCCAATATTAAAATATCCTCCAGCCATTGATAATGAATTAAAATATTTTGAAAACCAGTAAGAAACTAATTTTGAATTTAAAACGCCAGCCAGAGTCTTTAAGTATTTTGCCTCTCCTGTAATTATAGTGGTAGATTTACCAGCACAATAATTACCAATTTCATCAAAAAAAGCTTCAATTCGTAAAGACATCCCTGAAATAATAATTTTCGAAGAGCTCGATTGCTTAGTTCTTGTTGGATTTATTTTATCCAAATCATTTTTTGTCAAAACTGGGCGTTGATAATTTCCCTTTATATATTGTGTTTGCTTTATGCCCCATAGAGCCCTGTATGGGTCTACAGTTCCTGTATTGATAAATTTAAAATATTTTTTTTCGTGTCCGAGTTCACGCAGGATTTCTTTAATTTGATAAGCTTCATTGACAGTTGCCGCGCCTATAATATTTGGAAAAATTGATTTTAGCTTGTAATTATTAGTTATTTTGATAATTAACTTTAATATTTCAGGGCTGAAAAAGTACTTATCCCAAAATATATCACTAATAAATTGATTTGCTTCCACCAAGTT
>CAZLHV010000105.1:0-10970 GCA_964559205.1 uncultured Bacteroidaceae bacterium | reverse complement strand
GGAGACAGAATTTCATTCCCCTGCATCCAGACCACCACATTTTGGTTCAGTAGAAACACCAGGGCTGCAACCACGGCAATCACCACAAGAATGCCCACCATGAGGAACGCCACAGCAAACTGCTTGAAAAGAGGTCTGTTTTCTCTGATATGGAACGAATTGTTGAATATAACCATACTTGCACGCATCCCGTTCACAGCAAAATAAAGGGCTGCAAAAGCAGTCAGGGAAATAACACCTCCATCGAGGGTTTTGGAAACCTGACTTACCGGCTGTTGAATTGAACCAAATATCTGAGCCGGAAGGAATTCCCGTAAGATCTGAAACAACACGTCCTTGCTTTCACCCGTGAGTAATACGGGGAGCACCGTATTCATCAGAATCAGGGCGGGAATCGCCGCCATCATAAATTTAAAGGCAAGAGCCGAAGCGCGCATCGCCAAGACTGAGTTTCTGAAGCCCTCGGCCATAACTTGCAGAACAGTGAAAATTGTTTTACCGCCGCTACCCGGAAAGGTATGATGGCGGGCGTAATGCTGCCACTTCTGATACACAGGCAGCTGACTGAATTTTCCGTGTTTCTTTTTTTCAGTCAATCGCTTTCAGGCTTAAATCAAGGCTTTTAATATGATGAGTGAGAGCTCCTGATGATATGAAATCGACACCGGTACGGGCATATTCCGAAAGATTATCCAGTGTGATGCCCCCACTGGCTTCGGTTTCGGCTCTTCCATTCACAAAACTAACTGCTTCGCGAAGCTGATCAGGTGAGAAATTATCCAGAAGAATTCGGAAAGGAATGCCTGTGTTTAATGCCTCTTCCAACTCCTTCATGTTGCGTACTTCAACCTCAATTTTCAACTCAAGCCCCCGTTCTTTGAGGTAAGCGGCAGCCTGATGCAATGCAGCGCTAATTCCACCCGCAAAGTCGACATGATTGTCCTTGATCAGAATCATATCAAACAAACCAAACCGATGATTCATGCCGCCACCAATTCTAACCGCAGCCTTTTCTATCTCACGAAGCAAAGGTGTGGTTTTACGTGTATCGAGGATTCGGACAGAGGTTCCCGCAAGCATCGAGGTCATTTGAGCCGTGCGTGTAGCTATTGCACTCATGCGTTGCATAAAGTTGAGCACCAGCCTTTCGCAAGTGAGCAAACTCTGAACCGGCCCAACCACCACAAACGCCACATCGCCTTTTTTAATTTTCGTTCCATCCTGCAGAATGATCTGCATGGAAATGTCAGGATTGAACGAATGGAAAATTTGTCTGGCAAGATCAACCCCGGCAAGCACGCCTTCTTCTTTGACAAAAAGAGCCATTTTGCCCTGTTTATCATGCGGAACAGTGCTGAGAGTGGTATGATCACCATCACCAATATCTTCTTTCAGCGCATAGGAAATGATCTGTTCAATTGAGAGTCCGGAATGCATATTATTGGATTTCAAATTTCAGGATATGCAAGGTAATGTCGCTATCAGATTTCTGAATGACATAATAGGTTTTGAACTGAACCGATCCGGATGTGTAAACCCCAAGCGTGTAATAATTTGTGCCCGATGTTTTTCCTTCAGAGTTGACCGAAAAGGAAGTCGGGGGATATTGATTGAAAAAGTCACGCATGATTACTTCGGCCTGTGTCTTGCTGAAATCTCCCTTTTTTCCGGGCACACTCAAATGGATGGTAGGAGCAAATGACGAGGCAAGTCTGGAGGCATCTCCTGCACGAATGGCATCGGCAATTTTATCGCTGATTTCATTCAGGGAGAGGTCTGCAGGGTGACCAGCCTGCAATTCACTGCTTCTGAAAAGCAAAAGAGTCAATATCCCGATAAAAATATATTTCATTATTTTGTACTTTGTCCGGCCGGCCGGTGCAAAATTTAAGCCAAAGATACACTTTTTAATCAAGTCAAAAACGGTATGACAAAAATCGCTTTTCTGTTCACGGGAAAAACAAGGGTATCCTTTGTTGCCGAGGGGCTGGATTTCTATATCCGCAGAATAAGAAACTACCTGCAGGTAGACGTGCTCGAAACAGCCGACATCAAAGGCATACAGGACAGTTCATCGATGAAGCAGTCGGAATGCGAAAAAGTGTTGAAAATGCTTGCTCCCGACGACTATGTAGTGTTATTGGATGAGAAGGGTCAACAATTCAAAAGCATGGGGATGGCATTAAGTCTGGGAAAAATAATTGACTCAGGGGCAAAACGTATTGTTTTCGTGATTGCCGGGGCATATGGAGCCACCGATGCTCTTCGGGAAAAAGCCAGACAAATCTGGTCACTATCTGAACTTACTTTTCCTCACCAATTGGTCAGACTCATCCTTTCTGAGCAGGTTTACCGGTCTCTTACAATACTCCGCAAGGAACCCTATCATCACGAAGGATAGCATCAGGGCTTCATCCAATAAATAACCAGTTCATATCTCCACACGGGAAACCGCCTTGATGAATCGCAAATGCTTTCCAGATCGATTCCTGACGAAGCAAAACAACCATCGCTATCAGCTTCATTATACTCTGCCACCACGGCTATAGGTCTGAAAGTTTCAACTGGCTGATTGCAATTCATATAGCCTTTCCACACCGGGATGCAATGTGTGTTGGACCCCCAAGTCAAAGCCGGAGCCCATGCCCCAAGAACAGTTGAACCGGATGGCAGGTTGGACGAGACATAGTTTCCCGCTACTTCCAAATCATGTGTTCTGCGGTTCAAAGCCGCTGTATAGTGAATGGCATTGGTGATGAAAAGCCCAATGGTGAACCAAACCGCAGCAATACGAAGCATGGCGCTCGTTCTGATCATGACTGAAAGAGAAAATACAGACAGAAGCACCATGGCAGTTATGCCCGGAAGCAAATATCTGAACGGAATGTAAAACATTCCCCACTTTGGGATTTCAATAAGAAGCCAAAACAAACCAAACAGAAAAATGACCCTATTGGCTGTCCCTGATCGACGTCCCATGCCAAGCATTCGCAAAATCAGTGCAGCAAAAGCAAGAATAAAATATGGGATCAATTCAGGAATCCAGAGCACGAATTCTACATTAAATGCAAAAACCTCTCGGAACATATTCACGGTATCGGGGAAACGACCTTCGGTCTGAAAAAACACAATTTGGTTAAAAAGCTCTTGATGAGGTAAAAACCAGACAAGAAAATAAATCGCCAAAAACAGCAGTGAAAAAAGGGAGGTAAACAGAAACAAGCCTGCTCCGACTGGCGTTCGCTTCAGCAAACCGCTAATCCATAAAAAGAATGCTACTGAAGGAATAATGATTGCCGCGGGAAGCATCTGTATGGTTGTACCATATGCCAGAAAAACTGCCAGAGTGGAAAGGATAGCTTTTTTCACAGGTTTTCGACCTTCGGCTGCATCGATTAGAAACACGAGCGAAACGATCAGCCATGAAACAGCGCTCATATAAACAAGGCTGTAGTGTGAAAATTGCAGAAGATGAAACTGACTAAGGCCTGCAAGTGCCAGTATGATCCCTGAAGTTCTCGTGCTTCGCCTGCTCACAAGCATCGCGAGGGCAAATGCTACCAGCATAACTGTCAGCAGTCGTGCTGCAAAAACGTGGGTTCCGAAAATCAGAAAAAAACCGGAAAGAAACAGCTGATAAACAGGACTTCTTAAAAAAGCATCGCTCACTGAAAGATTGAGTGATCCGGAATCAATCCACTCCCGAGTCTGAAAAGTATACAACCCTTCATCAATCCAGGCTCCACGAGTGTTGATGTCTGCCAGAGTATCCGGATCCGACTGGATAAACGGCAATTGTAGTAATACAAATGCAACAAAGACAAACAGAGGCAACTTCCAGGATATAACCGGTTTCATGCGATCTGGGGTTTAAGCGAAATTACGCATTTTTGCTTGACAAAAATGGCTTATTCATTAATTTAACACAGGCCTGAATGATGATTTCAGGTTGAATGTCGCGCATGCATCTGAAATGACCCTTCGGACATTGGTCAAATCCAAGTTTGCTGCAAGGTCTGCATTTCAGGTTGTTGTTTTCAACAATCACCGACAAGTCATTCATGGACGACGGAAAACACGGATACATGCCAAAAGCCGGGATCGTGCTTCCCCAGATTGAAACAAGGGGTTTTTTGAGAGCTGAAGCCAGATGCATCATTCCGGTATCATTGGCCACAACCACTGCTGCCTGATTGATCACCTGAGCCGATTGTTTAAGGGAAAGTTCTGCGCAAAGGTTAATGGTTTTCTGCGGTGAAAGTGCAGCCATTTCACGAGCATCGTTCAATTCAGTCTCACCGCCGAGCAACACAATAGGGTATGGAGATAATTCAATAAACATACTGCACAAATCGGCAGGATAGCGTTTCGTTTTGAACGTCCCCCCAAGAGCCAGAACTACATACGGCTCTGCAGGCAGACGGCTGTTAAGTGATTCATCTGTGTCGGGCAGAAAGAATGAAAGGCCGTTGCCGTCATTTCTAACCCCCAGATGCTGAACTGCCCGAAAATAGCGGTCGGTAATGTGTACATCAGGAAGAACATTTATCCGCATCGAAGTCAGCAACCATTTTCTGATATTAAGCTTTGGGAATGTGCGTCGTTTCACCCTCAGTTTCAGCCACAATCTGATGCTTCGGATATTTCGGTGCAGGTCAATCATTAGGTCATAATGCTCCCTTTTAAGATCATCTGCAATTTCTAGCGGTGAATGCTCCACCAACCAAAGTTTGTCTAAATCGGGATGATCATCGAGCAGATCTTTATACTTCCTGCGCGTAATAAAGTGAATCTGGGCATCGGGCAGCGCTTTCCGCAAACAACGCACCACTGGGGTTGTCAGAAGAATATCACCAATAGAGCTTATTCTGTAAATGAGAATTTTCATTGAATCATCCCTCAGGCCCGATGAAACATTCGCAGATCAAATACGTTATACAATTGCAATACCGGAAACAAATTTACGTATTTTTGTCTTTCAAAAGCGGTTTATGAAACGCAGGTTTTTTATATATGCTATTTTACTTCTGATATCGATCGGCGTTGCGGGTTCGGCTTGCAAAACCAACAAGAAGTACAATCCAAAGAAATGCAAGACCTGTCCTCACTTCTGACCCATATTGTATTGCGAATATCCCACCTCCTTTTTCATTCCCTCCGCCCCTTGCCGCTTGAGTTCAAATCATTACCTTTGCCCCACAAAGAATAAGGCATGAAAATTCTGATTACCGGTTCAGGCGGCAGGGAGCATGCATTGGCCTGGAGACTCTCGAGAGATGTGGGTTGTGAGAACGTGTATGTGGCCCCCGGCAACGCAGGCACAGACCAATGTGCTATAAATGTTGACCTTTCGGCAAACGATTTTGGTTCATTGGCAGATTTAATTGAGTCTTTGCAGATCGAACTGGTGATTGTTGGGCCTGAAGAACCTCTTGTAAATGGCTTTACTGACTTTCTTCGCCATGAAAGAGGATTAGCAAATTTGGCGATTGTTGGACCTGTTGCAGCAGGAGCCATGCTTGAAGGCAGTAAGGATTTTGCCAAACAATTTATGATGAGCGAAGGGATTCCCACGGCTGCCTATGCTACATTCATCCCGGGGCAGGAACAACAGGCCATTGCATACATCGAGAATCAACAGGGCCCCTATGTGATGAAGGCCGATGGTCTGGCTGCTGGAAAAGGTGTGGTAATCCTCACCAGTAAAGATGAAGCCATCGCTCATATTCATCAGGTGTTCAGCGAAAAGATATTCGGAGAAGCCGGAAACAAACTCGTGATTGAGGAGTTTCTTGATGGCATTGAAATGTCGGTTTTTGCCCTGACCGATGGGAAAAACCATGTGATTCTTCCCGGAGCAAAAGACTACAAGCGGATAGGGGACGGCAATACCGGACCCAATACCGGAGGCATGGGAACTGTATCTCCGGTACCTTTTGCCAACGACATTTTCATGGAAAAAGTAATCCGGCAAATCGTAGAGCCGACCATTCAGGGACTGCATAAGCGCAAGATTGACTACCGTGGATTCTTGTTTTTTGGTTTAATGAATGTGAATGGCAATCCATTCGTCATTGAATATAATGTCAGACTGGGAGATCCTGAAACACAGGTGCTGATGCCAAGAATCGGAGGTTCATTTGCCGAATTGCTCTATTCTGCCGGCAATGGAAATCTGAGTCAGATTCCGGTTGTTACATTGCCTAACACAGCTGTTGCAGTTGTACTTGCCTCGAAAGGGTACCCTGGTAAATACGAAAAAGGGGAAAGCATCCACATGGACATCAACGACGAAGATATTGTTTTTCATGCAGGAACAATTCAAAAAGAGGGAGATCTCTGTACTGCCGGGGGGAGGGTCATGGCAGCTGTAGGCACAGGAGAGTCCCTGTCTGAAGCCATCATCAAAGCATATGAGCTTACTGAAAGAATTCATTTTGAAGGCAAAACGCTCCGTAATGACATCGGAATGGATCTGATGAAGTATGAAGCCGATTAATTCCGAAAAACTTCTAACCACCGACCTGCGACTTCCTCTGGCTGCTGCCTGGATTATCGTTGCATTGATGCTGGTTTTTTCAAACGGAGCCGTCGAATCACTGCATTTTCACCCTCTGCTTAAAGGAATTGTTTCGACAGAAGTTCACATTTCAACAGCAATCATTGTTTGTCTCAGGCTGGCTTTAGTGATTGCTTCATCGCTGCTTGCATGGGTATGGTGCACCAGAAACACCGAACTTCCGAGAAAAGATCTTTCAGTTGGGATTGGACTGGCACTCGTTCATTTTTCGGCACCCGATTGGACAACAGGGCTTTTCTTTGCATTTTACTGGACGTTTTTTTTACTTATCCTACACCTGCTCACCCCGGGAGACCTGCACAGACCATTCAGCAGGCGGGTAATGACTGCCGGCATTCTGTCCGGATTTCTGCTTCTCAATGGTGCCGATGGACTGTTGTTTTTCTTTGCCGGAATTTCAATCCTGCTTATATGGAATCAGTTTACCATAAGAAATTTTCTTATTTTAATAATGGGGTTTCTGGTCCCTCTTTCATATCTGATATTCTATTATTATCTGAGCGATCAGTGGGAATTGGTCAGGGTTTTACCGGAGTTGCTGGCCAATACCGGCCAACTTTTTCAACCCGACTTTCCGATATGGTGGTATGGATTGCCCGGTTTGCTGCTGATGCTCATCGCAGCCATTCATCTTCGATTGTCAGAGTTTAAAATTTCGGTCCGTCGGAGTATTTCCTCATTATCACTCGCTGTGATCATTATTTCACCGGCATTGATTTCTGCTAAGTTCTCCCATACGGGCTTTTTTCTTCTGAGTCTTTCGGCGGTGATATACTGGAGCAAAAGCCTATACATTGTCAGGAATAGATTCTGGTTTTATTTCTGGCTGCTTACATCTTTACTTCTTCCCATCCTAATATTATTTTCCGACCAATTATTTCCGGGTTTTAATGGCTGAACTTGAGAGCAACTTTTCAGGAATTTTCCCCGAAGCGGGATGCGATGAAGCAGGTCGTGGGTGTTTAGCCGGGCCTGTGGCAGCTGCAGCTGTGATTTTATCTGAAAACTTCTACCATGATGATCTGAACGATTCAAAGCAGCTTAGTGCTTCAAAGCGAACCGAGCTCAAAGCCTTCATTGAAGCAAATGCCATTTCTTGGGCTGTTGCCTGGGTCAGTCAGCAGGAAATTGACCGCCTCAACATCCTGAATTCATCAATCCTTGCAATGCACAGAGCCATAGAAAAACTCACCATCAAACCTGAATTCATTATTGCTGACGGGAACAAATTCAAACCAATCGCAGGAATTCCATATGCCACAATAGTGAAGGGCGATGCCCGCTATATGAGTATTGCGGCTGCAAGCATCCTTGCAAAGACCCACCGAGACCTTTACATGGAACACATTCATAATGCGTATCCGCACTATCATTGGAAAACAAACAAGGGCTACCCAACAAGTGATCATAGGGATGCCATTTTGAAGCATGGTTATTCGGAACACCACAGGCTTACATTTCACTTGAAAAATCAAATGAGAATACAGTTTTGAGCAAGCATCCCCTTTTTAGGTGGTTTAAAACTGTTTACGAAAAATACAGCAATATTCAATGTAACTTTGCACTCAAATCAAAAACACATGAAAACGATTTTCAAAACACTATTGCTCCTGATTTTTGCAAATGGCCTTCATGCACAGGAGTGTACATCCTGGTATCCGGCCGTTGCAGGAAACTCATGGGAAATGAGTCAATATGACAAAAAAGACAAATTAACAGGTACGTCAACCAGCACAGTGAATACTGTAGAGACTCTGCCCAACGGATACAGTGCCGACATTACAGTAAAATCGTCCGATGCAAAAGGTAAAGAAAGCGGTACGGCCACTATGGCGCTGAAATGTATTGACGGAGTCTTCTATTTTGACATGAAGAACTTCATCGACCCTTCAACAGCAGAGAGCTACAAAGACATGGAAATTTCGGTTGAAGCCACCGACATGCAGTTCCCTTCAAGTCTCAGTGCCGGCCAGAAATTGCCCGATGCCAGCATCATTTCTACAGTGAAAAGCAATGGCATGACTGTGATGACCCAGACTGTTAACATCACCAACAGGGTGGTCGAGGGACAGGAATCAATCACCACACCAGCTGGCACATTTGATTGTTGGAAAATCAATTACACTATTGACACAAAGATGATGATGATGAAAAATCATTTCAGTTGTACCGATTATCTTTCAGCAGGCGCTGGAGTTGTAAAAACAACTTCCATGAACGACAAAGGCGAATTAATCAGTTATTCCGTTCTAACCAAGCTGACCCGATAGACATTAAAGGGATAAAAAAAAGACGCTTTGAAATAGTCAGAGCGTCTTTTTTTTGTGATAACACTATTCTCAGAGTTTTCTTTGTACTTCAATTTCGGTATAGGCTTCAATGATATCCCCAACTTTCACGTCATTGAAATTGTTGATCCCAATACCACAATCCTGTCCAGGCAGAACTTCCTTCACATCGTCCTTGAATCGTTTAAGCGACGAAAGCCCTCCGGTATGCACAACAATTCCGTTTCGAATAAGGTGAATCTTTGAGTTGCGGTTAATTTTTCCGTCTAACACCATACAACCAGCAATTGTTCCAAGTTTCGAAATTTTGAATACTTCGCGCACCTCGACACTTGCCACCACCTTTTCTTCAATTTTTGGTTCAAGCATCCCCTCGATGGCCGCTTTCACTTCTTCTATGGCATCGTAAATTACCGAATAGGTTCGAATATCGATTTCTTCAGTTTCGGCCAGCTTACGTGCGGCAACACTCGGACGGACCTGGAATCCAATGATAATGGCATTTGATGCAGTGGCTAACAGAACATCCGATTCGGTGATTCCACCAATGGCCTTGTGAATGACGTTCACCTGAACACTGTTAGCGCTGAGTTTAAGCAGAGAATCGGACAAAGCCTCGACCGAACCATCCACATCTCCTTTAACGATGATGTTAAGCTCTTTAAAATCGCCAATAGCAATTCGACGGCCGATTTCATCGAGTGTAATATGTTTTTGTGTTCTGAGTGATTGTTCGCGAATTAGCTGCTGACGTTTGAGGGCGATATCTTTTGCCGATTTCTCATCCTTATAAGAAGAGAGTTTATCGCCTGCGGCTGGTGCACCGTTCAATCCAAGCATAAGCACCGGGGTACTTGGGCCTGCTTCCTTCACCGGCTGGTTTCTTTCGTTGAACATGGCCCTCACCCTGCCATAGTAACTACCTGCCAACACCACATCGCCGATGCGCATTGTTCCACCATGAACCAGAATAGTAGCCGTGTAGCCACGACCTTTATCGAGTGAAGACTCAATCACTGTACCGGTGGCCAGTTTATCGGGATTAGCTGTCAGTTCGAGAATATCAGCTTCGAGCAGCACCTTTTCGAGCAACTTATCCACATTAAGTCCATGCTTAGCATCAAGCTCCTGACTTTGGTATTTTCCACCCCAGTCCTCTACGAGCAAATTCATACCGGCAAGCTGTTCCTTGATTTTTTCAGGATTTGCGCCGGCCTTATCGATTTTACTGATCGCAAAAACCATAGGTACACCGGCTGCCCGGGCGTGGTTAATCGCTTCAACGGTTTGCGGCATAACCTGGTCATCGGCTGCAATAACAATGATCGCCACATCGGTAATTTTCGCTCCGCGAGCACGCATAGCAGTAAATGCCTCGTGACCTGGTGTGTCAAGAAAAGTTATTTTTCGTCCATCTTCAAGGGTCACATTGTACGCACCAATGTGCTGAGTAATTCCACCTGACTCACCAGCAATGATATTACTTTTTCGAATATTGTCGAGCAAAGAGGTTTTTCCGTGATCAACGTGTCCCATGACAGTCACCACAGGCGATCTGGGCACCAGATTGTCGGGATGGTCTTCCTCTTCTTCGGCAGCCATTTGCTCTTCCTCGATGGAAATAAAACTCACATCATAACCAAATTCCAAAGCCACAATCGATATGGCTTCAGCATCGAGACGCTGGTTTAGTGACACAAACAAACCAAGGCTCATGCAACTGGCAATCACTTTGGTGGCAGGCACATTCATCATGGCAGCAAGCTCACTCACAGTGATAAACTCGTTCACCTTTAATACGTTCTGCCCCTTTTCAAGCTCTTCGAGTTCCTCCATTTTTTGTTGCTGAATCGCATCTCTTTTCAGGCGGCGATATTTGGAAGACTTTGATTTGGGTGTACCTTGCAGCTGAGCAAGTGTTTCCTTGATGTGCTTGTCGATATCCTCTTCAGAAATAATCGGGCGGGCTTCGTTTCGCTTGTTTTTATTGACCTTCGGACGGGCACGATCCTGACCCTGTTGCCTGTTGGCATCCTGAGTTGGGGGAGCTACCGATTCCTTTTTCTGAATTCTTGGTCTTTGCTTTTTATCTTTCGAAAACC
>CAZLHV010000104.1:0-11176 GCA_964559205.1 uncultured Bacteroidaceae bacterium | reverse complement strand
CAGGCGACGATGCGGAGAAAACAAAACGAACTTTTTCCAATATCGATTACTGGTATGGCAACTACTTTCTCGCCTACGGCAGTCAGGTCGTGAAAACCGGCAAAGAAAAACGTAAAGTGTATTTTGTGAACAAAATCAGCTTCTGATAGTCCGGTCTTTTGTTTTAAAATAAATTAATGCAAAAATAAGGCGCAGACTAAAAATCTGCGCCTTTATTGTTTGATCCTTACAGTTCAATTGTTTTCCATTTGCCTCGGCGGAACCACCAAAGAGCTAAAAGAGCCAGGACGGATTCTGCTACTAAAATAGAGACATATACTCCATTTGAGGCAAGAGATGACTTCATGGCAAGAAAGTATGCCAGAGGAAGTTCGATCACCCAGAAGGCAATCACAGAGAACCAGGTGGGTCTGATAGTGTCTCCGGCTGCGTTAATGGCATTTAGCATTACCATTCCAAGGCCATAGAACAGCATTCCGTAACTCACCAGTCGAAGACCATGTGCCCCTTCTGCAATGACTTCGGTTTCTTTGCTGAATAATCCGATTATTTCTGATGGAAATAACCACATGGCAATCCCTGCAATCCCAAGCAGACCCATGTTGAGCCAAGATGCAAACCATGCTGCTTTTTCAGCCCTGAGAGGCTGTCCGGCACCCAGATTTTGTCCGACCATGGTTGCTGCTGCATTGCTGATGCCAACGGCAGGCAAAAAGAAAAAGATCACAATGCGTATGGCAATGGTGTATCCGGCAAGCGTAATACTGCCAAACTCGGCCATGATACGCATTAAACCTATCCAGCTGGCTGTGCCAATCAAATGTTGTCCGGTGACTCCCATGGCAAGCCGGTAAATTTTACCGATGGCTTTCCAGTGAATCCTGATCGCGCGTCTGGTAATTCTGATCAGGTTCCGGCCATTAAACAAAAGCCATAATTGCCATATCACAGCAATTCCTCGTCCGGTCAGGGTGGCAATGGCTGCTCCTTCGAGACCCATTGCAGGAACAGGACCCCATCCAAAAATAAATAGAGGGTCAAGAATGATGTTCAATCCATTGGCTACAATCAAAACTTTCATTGCTGTGGCAGGATTTCCCGAAGAGCGGAAGATGGCATTAGCCGCAAAGAGAATCATGATTACCGGTGCGCTGGCAAGGGTTATTGCAGTGTACTGATAAAGGTTTTCGGAAAGATGGGCTTCGGCACCCATGAGAGCGAGAAGTTTTTCCGGTATCAGCACACCGAGAATGGCCACGGGCAAAGCAGCCAGTACGGTAGCGATCAAAACCTGAAAAGAGACAATTGAAGCTGCAAAATAGCGTTTCTCGCCCGCCCGCCGTGAAACAACAGCCGTAGCCGCCACACCAATGCCGATGCCAACAGCATAGATGAGGGTGCTGAGAGACTCAGTGAGACCAACTGCCGAAACAGCATCTGGCCCTAGCTTCGAAACAAAATAGATGTCTACGATGGCAAAGAGTGATTCCATGAGCATTTCGAGCACCATGGGAATGGAAAGGATGAGAATAGCTTTCCTGAGATTGATCCGGGTAAAGTCGGCTTCTTTACCTTTAATAGAATCAGCAATCAGGGACCCGATTCGTCGTACGCCTTGAAAGTTAATGCTGAAAAGCGTGAATGGTTCTTTTTTGTTTTTATGAGGTTGCATGATGTTTTCGTTTTTCTTTTTCTTTTATTCCGGGAGAATTTCCCGCTTTGATTTTTTGTGTGAACGACTCAAAGATCGATGCGATGTTGGTGTTCGTTGTTGTGAAGATCCGGCAATTCGCCGGGACAAGCGTGGTTTTCATTTTTTTGGTTTTTGGTGAATATGCTGATTTATCCCCTTGCGGAGCTGTTCCGCAGGAGAGTTTCTTCGTTCAGAAAATCAGTTGAATTGCGGAATCAGCGCTTTGTCACAATGGTGACAGCCAGAGTAAGAAAGTTGACGGCAGGCGATTTCATAAAACTTCCGCAATGATTTGTGAGTGCAAAGGTATATATATTTTGTTAAACAACAATGAACAAGGTGTTTTTTTTATCTTATTTGTCATATTCTTTGCCGCAGCAAGTGCAATTCAAGCTCTGTTTGCACATGGTGCAGTCACATGGTTATTCTGCAGATTGAACACGAGAAATGCTTAAAAACAAATGATTTCGTACCTTTGCAAAAATTTTCAGATGAACTCTGTACAAACCGAAGCAACAATGAACTACAAAGTGAAGGATATCGCGCTGGCCGACTGGGGTCGCAAAGAAATTGAAATCGCTGAAAAGGAAATGCCGGGTCTGATGGCTCTGCGCAAAAAATACGGAACCGAAAAACCGCTGAAAGGCGCCCGCATTATGGGTTCGCTGCATATGACCATTCAGACTGCCGTACTCATCGAAACCTTGAAGGAATTAGGTGCCAACGTACGTTGGGCCAGCTGTAACATATTCTCGACGCAGGACCATGCCGCCGCTGCCATTGCTGCTGCCGGAACACCTGTGTTTGCCTGGAAAGGCGAAACGCTCGAAGAATACTGGTGGGCCACTGCTCAGGCACTGAATTTCAATGGCAAAGGCCCCGAGCTTATTGTTGACGATGGTGGCGATGCTACTCTCATGATCCACTTGGGCGTTGCCATTGAAAAAAATCCGGCGCTGCTCGACACGCCTGTTCATACACCCGATGAAAAAGCACTCTATAAAACCCTGAAAGAAATTTACGTTGAAAACCCTACTCGCTGGACTGAATTGGTGAAGGAATGGAAAGGGGTTTCGGAAGAGACAACCACAGGAGTACATCGTCTTTATCAAATGATGGAGAAGGGTGAATTGCTGGTGCCGGCTATCAATGTAAACGACAGTGTAACGAAATCGAAATTCGATAACCTTTATGGTTGCCGAGAATCATTGGCCGATGGAATTAAACGAGCTACAGACGTAATGATTGCAGGAAAAGTAGTTGTTGTTTGCGGTTATGGTGATGTTGGAAAAGGCTGTGCTCATTCTATGCGCTCTTATGGAGCCAGAGTGATCACAACAGAGATCGACCCCATCTGTGCACTTCAGGCAGCCATGGAGGGATTTCAGGTGACCACAGTTGAAGATGCCTTGCACGAGGGCAATATCTATGTAACCACAACCGGAAATCGCGACGTGATCACCATTGATCATATGGCAAGAATGAAAGACGAATCTATTGTTTGCAACATCGGCCATTTTGATAATGAGATTCAGGTCGAGCAACTGGATAACTATCCTGGCATTAGAAAAATCAACATTAAACCACAGGTTGACAAGTATATTTTCCCTGACGGACATTGTATTTATCTTTTGGCCGAAGGTCGTTTGGTGAATCTTGGATGTGCCACAGGCCATCCTTCGTTTGTGATGAGCAATTCTTTCACCAATCAAACGCTAGCACAAATTGAATTGTGGCAAAATCAGTATAAAACAGGTGTTTACCGCTTGCCCAAACGACTCGACGAAGAAGTAGCTCGTTTGCATTTGGCTCAGATTGGTGTTAAGCTGACCGAGCTTAGTGATGAGCAGGCTGATTATATAGGTGTTCCTAAGCAGGGGCCTTATAAGGCTGAACATTACAGGTATTAAGAAAAAAAAGCGCTTTATGCGCTTTTTTTTTAGTTTGAAATATTTTCAAGAATACCCGAGTAGTTCACGTAACGCTCCGGATGAATTTTTCCGGAATCGACGGCTTGACGAACCGCACATCCCGGTTCATGAAGATGTGTACAGTTTGCGTAATGACAATTGGGGATAAATGCCCTAAACTCACGAAACCAATGCCCCAATTCCCATGGTTCAAAATCAACCACGCCAAATTCTTTTATCCCCGGAGTGTCAATCAGCCTGATACCAGCCGAACCCATATGCATGGTTGCAAAGGTTGTTGTATGGGTTCCTTTGAGGTGTGCCGAAGATATTTCACCTGTTTTTATTCCGGCATCAGGAATAAGAGCGTTGATGAGTGCCGATTTTCCCACGCCGCTATGCCCCGAAATTAAGGAGGTTTTCTCCCCTAGGAAATCAATCAGATTTGCGAGGCCATCTCCGCGAATTGCAGAGACCCTGCAGGTAGGATACCCAGCTTTGTGATAAATATCTTCGTAAACACTGATCACACTCTGATCTTCTTCAAAAAGGTCAAATTTGTTAAAAACGATTAGTGCCGGAATGTGATATGCTTCAGCTGTAATAAGAAAGCGGTCGATAAACCCTGTCGATGTTCTTGGCAGCAGGGGTGTTGCTACAAGAACAGCGAGATCGACGTTGGCTGCAAGAATATGGGTTTGCTTTGATAAATTGGTAGCCCTTCGGATGATGACATTCTTTCGTTCCATTATGGCCGTAATCCGACCGAATTCTTCTCCCGGAGTCGTTTCGAACCGAACGCGATCTCCTACAGCCACTGGATTTGTGGTGCGCAGTCCCCGCAGCCGGATTTTTCCTTTGAGAACCGCCTGGTGCACGGTCTCATCTGCGAAAATTTCGTAAATGCGGCCGGTTGAACGAATAATGATGCCTTCCATTTTAGTTGTTGATATTATTTCGCATTGAGGATTTGTCTGTGACACCGAAGATGTTCCACTTTGATGCGGTTTTACACCAGCCGGCTGCTCCCGGAATTCTGTATTTTGATGCCGGATGTAACGAAGCAGACAACCTCAAGGCTTCGGCCGATTTTCCCAATTCATCAAGAAGAGCCCCGCACAAGGCTCTGGTAGCCGGACGGTAGGCTAATGCATAAGCGGGCAACTGTTGTTGGAGACTTGTCGGCCAAGCACGGTATCTCATGATCATTTTTTCAAAGAATTGTCCAGCACTACTCTGAAAAATAATATTTTCCGTAGCCTCAAGAGCATCAAGAAACAACAGGAGTTCTTGATTGTATTGAGCCGGATCGAGACGCGCCTTTCTGAACCGAATGATAAATCCATGATGATATTGTGCCGGTCTCATCTGCATTGTACCAATATAAAAGGTGCTGTCATTTTCACAGTCCTCAATTAATCCCCACTTCTTCCAAATGCTTTGTCCGGTTTCATACCCACTCACTCGGTTGCGGTAGTGACATACTGCCCTGATCACATCTGCTGCCGAAATTTCGTGTTGACTTTGCTGTTTTACCTGATATCTTCCCCTCAGTATTCTTACAATGACACCTTGTTCGGTCAACCGGTTCAGCTTCACCGACAGTTCTGACATCGACATACCGCATTCTGCCAGATCACCATAACCAAAAACTCTTCCTTCCGGAAAGCGCGAAATCAACAAGTTAAGTTTATCGATGTTTTCGGGCATGTTTGACAATGATGTGCAAATATATGAAATAAACTACAGTGTTTATTGTGTTATTTAAGTTTTGGGTTTTTATGATGACGATCCTCATCCCTTCCGGCTTTTATTTGCATGTTTTGCAAAACCACCTCTTCAAGGTCAACGCCGCACTGATTGGCCAGGCATACCAAAACGAAAAGCACATCGGCCATTTCTTTTTTCAGATCGTCTGGATTCTCCTTGTCTTTGTAGGACTGATCGCCGTATTGCCGAGCCATGTGCCGGGCAAGTTCTCCTACTTCTTCCATCAGGATAACCGTGTTGGTTAGTTCGCTGAAATATCTGACCCCGTGTTTGTTGATCCAGTGATCTACTGTTTGCTGAAGTTCTTTAATGGTCATAAACCCTTGTTTTTTGAATCAAGAATGATGGTCACAGGTCCGTCGTTGACAAGCTCAATGGTCATGTGGGCTCCGAAAACTCCGCGTCCTGCCTTTTTTCCGGTTATATCATCCAGACGGTCAACAAAAGTGTGATACATCTTTTCGGCTTTTTCAGTTTCCATAGCTTCACTAAAGCCTGGTCGGCTGCCTTTCCGTGTTGAAGCAAGCAGGGTGAACTGACTGACCACAAGGAAACCGGCATTTGCCGCTGCATGGTCAAGGTTCATTGCATGTGTATCGTCGGGGAAAAGCCTGATGGTTGCTACCTTGCGAACCATCCATTCCAGATCTTCGGGCAGATCATCGCAATGAATGCCGAGAAGAACAAGAAGTCCTTGATTTACCGATGAAACCTGCCTGCCATCTGTCAGCACCGCAGCAAAACGAACGCGCTGGATGACCGCTTTCACTGTGAGGCCGTTTTTTTCTTTCCTTTTTTCTTTTCGGCAGCAAGCTTTTCCTTCATTTGCTCATAAATTTTCATGGAATCGCAGCAAAGAGTATCGGGCATCATGCTGAAATTTAGATAAACAGGTTGATGATCCGAATAGGTAAATCCCATATCGATGGTTTTCACTTCGTTTACAACAATATTTGGTGAGCAAAGATAGTAGTCGAGAATGGTGGTGGTATTGGTTCCTTTTGCATAGGGCATGTCGACATCGCGGTTTGAAGGAAGCGAAGGGTCAAAAATCCACCTCCATCCTTTAGGAAGAAAAGATGTGTCGACAGGAACACCAACAGCCCGTACGGCGTCGCCGGTTTTGATCATGGAAGGATTAAAACCCGGTGGATTCTGATTCCAGTCGCCGCCCACAACCACATAATGACCTCGGTTGTAAAGATCAAGAATATACCCTTTTAGAAACTGAAGCTCAAGGGTTCTGATATCGCCTGCATCGCTGAATGCTGAGTTGTGTGTGTTGATCATGTAAAGATCTTTTCCGTTTTCAAGATCATACCTCATGATGATGAAGCAGCGATCAAGAAAAAACACACTCATTGGCCAGCTGTAACTGCCCGGATACTGAATGCGTTGTGCCCACTCC
The DNA here is from genome assembly GCA_964559205.1 of uncultured Bacteroidaceae bacterium. Classification (GTDB taxonomy): domain Bacteria; phylum Bacteroidota; class Bacteroidia; order Bacteroidales; family DTU049; genus GWF2-43-63. Next base: position 4,395 of record CAZLHV010000104.1, on the reverse strand, counting down.
GGAATAAAGCGGCTGAAACTCATCATGCCGGCATTTACCCTACCCATTGGATTCAGAAGCGGAAATGGCACAAATGGCACATTGTAGTTGATGGCTTTAACAGAACTGTATTCTGGGAGCGCCTGAAGAAAAGTGCTGTCCTGAGGCGTATGGTATGACCTTCTTGCATAGAAATCGACCTCCTGAAGCAACAGAAAGTCAACGGTGTCCATTGATGATACAATGTTAAAGACAGAATTCAAATAGCTTTTATATAAATCCTTTTCCGGTCGCATGTTTTTTCCGCCATCGTAGAAAAAATCCATTTCCTTTCCCAAAGCGCAGTAGCCAATATTCCATGAAATGACCGAAAGATTTTCCTCTGGAAAAAGGAATGCACGACGACCCTCATTCACTTTTAAGGGTTCGGTCAGGGGCGGAGAATAATTATTGCGGGTATTGATGATGAGAATCGTGATGAAGTATCCCAAAACAAGACCCAGAACGATCAAACTCACCCGGAGGCTTATGCGGAGAATTCTGAAGATTTTTTTCTTCATAGATGACTGGAATAATTTTTGTAAAAATACACAGTTTTAAATTATTCCGATATTTGAAAAATTTTCTTTATGCACAGGGCTCTTCTGATTTTCATTTTGCAGTTTTTACTCGTTTTCCCCTTTGTTGTTTCCGCTCAAAACGAGTGGCAGAGCAAGCTAAGCAAGCAGAGCTGTTTTTACCATGGTCAAGAATGGCCATACCGATTGTATCTTCCGGATTCAATCGGTGAGCAGGATTCATTGCCGATCGTGTTGTTTCTTCATGGAGCAGGCGAGCGAGGCAGCGACAATGAGCTTCAGCTACTTCATGGTGTGAAGTATTTCATGAACGATGACTTTTTACGTCAGAACAGGTTTATTTTCATTGCCCCTCAGTGCCCAACTGATGCACGTTGGGTCGAAGTTGACTGGTCTCTGGCTTATCATAAAATGCCAAGAATATCAATGCCTCTGCAGGCAGCATTCTCATTAATCGATTCATTGATCAGCGTTTGGCCTGTCGATACAAACCGAATTTATGTAACAGGTTTATCGATGGGAGGCTTTGGCACCTGGGATGCCATCTCACGCCGCCCAGAATTTTTTGCAGCGGCAATGCCTGTTTGCGGTGGTGGTGATGAATCTCAGGCTTGCCTGCTGACAGGTATTCCAATCAAGGCATTTCATGGCAAACTCGATCACCTGGTGATTCCTGCCAGAACCATCAACATGGTTAATGCCGTAAATCTTTGCGGAGGAAAGGCCGAAAGCATACTCTTTTCCAATCTTGGCCATCTGTGCTGGGAGAAAGTTTACTCCGACAGGGAAAATCTTCTATGGCTGTTTCAGCAGAGAAAGCAGAAATAATTACTTTTGCTGCAAAAAAGTGTTGGATCCATCACAGAATTCCAGACCACCAAGAGATTACTTCAGTTATTTGTGGCTGATTTCAGGTACGTTGCTGCTTTTCGTTTTAGCATCGTTTCAGGGAATAACCCTTTCGTTGTCAGTGCCTGACGATTCTTTAGGGACCAGGATCGTTTTTCAGACCAAAGACTCGAAAATTAAACAGTTTTTTCATCCGGAACCCCTCATGGCCGAAGCGGCTGATTCGATTGGAGAAAACGAAAAGTCGGACCATGTGGATTCTTCTGCACAAAAGTTTTTATTTATTGGTGACTCTATGCTCGAATTCCTCCGGATTCGGCTAAATGACTACTGCCGCAAAAATGGTCATACCATGAACACGGTCATCTGGTACAGCTCTTCATCGCTTTGGTACGGACAATGTGACACTCTGAAGCATTTTATTCACAAGCATAAACCAACTTATGTCCTGCTTTGTCTCGGTGCAAACGAGCTTTTTATTAAGGACATTAAAACTGAGCGTGCTCCCTTTGTGTCTCATATCGTGAAGCAAATGGGAGACCTTCCTTTTGTTTGGATTGGACCACCCAACTGGAAGGACGATACGGGGATCAACGATTTGATTTTAAGCTATACCGGAAAGAGCCGTTATTATCCTTCGAAAAACCTGAGCTACAACAGAACGCGCGATGGGGCACATCCTACCCGCGAGTCGGCATATAAATGGATGGATTCGGTTGCCGTTTATCTTCAGAAAGACGCCCGACACCGCATTTTGATGGAAATGCCCGACACCTTTTTCGGTAAGATTCCTCCGACCGAAATTCTTCAACCTAATGCCCCTTTCTGATGAGATGGAATGATATCATACAGGAGGTTCTTTTTTACCAGCCCGAGGCACCCATTTTATTTAACAGTGGCGTATTTTGGTTGTTTTTTATCCTTGTTTTATCGGTATATGCAGCCATTTACCGCAACAACACAAGCCGCACCCTGTTCTTACTCGGTTTCAGCCTGTTTTTCTACTACAAATCGAGTGGCGCTTATGTGTTACTGCTGGCCGCAACCTTAATTGTCATCTGGTTGATCACCAAGCTTATGAGCCGACAGCCGCGAGGCTGGAAGCGAAGATCGCTGCTGATTTTATCACTGCTGATTTCCTTAGGTTTGCTGGCGTATTACAAATACACCAATTTTATTCTCGAAAACATTGCAGGACTGACCGGTTCCGTTTTCGAAAAAGCTGATATTTTCCTGCCCATTGGCATTTCGTTCTACACATTTCAAATTCTCAGCTATGTGATTGATGTGTACCGAAAAGAACTCGAAGACGAAAAAAGCTTTGCCAACTTTGCCTTTTACATCACATTTTTTCCTCAATTGGTTGCCGGCCCAATCGTCAGGGCAAGCTTATTCCTGCCGCAACTAAAAGAAAAAATCAGCATCAGAGCCGAACAGGTTCAACAAGGCTTTTTTCTGATCATGCAGGGCCTGTTTAAAAAAGCAGTGCTGGCCGATTACGTGGCTCAATACAACGATTTGATTTTTGCTGCTCCGGGAACCTACAGCGGTTTCGAAAATCTGATGGCGATTTACGGATACACGCTGCAGATTTATTGCGATTTCAGCGGGTACAGCGACATGGCCATCGGCATAGGAAAAATGATGGGCTTTGACCTTGGCATCAATTTCAACAAGCCGTATCAGGCGCTAAACATCACCGATTTCTGGCGACGCTGGCACATCAGTCTTTCGACATGGCTGCGCGATTACCTGTATATTCCCTTAGGCGGCAACCGAAAAGGAAAACTGAGAACATACATCAATCTGTTCATCACCATGCTGCTGGGAGGCCTTTGGCACGGCCCATCGTGGAAATTTGTGTTCTGGGGCGCCATGCATGGTATGGGTCTGGCTGTACATAAATTGTGGAAAACCTATGTCATGCCGGCCGAACCAAACAAACGCAGCCATCGTGTGATTTGGAATGTGGTTTCGTGGTTCATCACGTTTCACTTTGTGGTGTTTTTATGGATTTATTTCCGTGCCGATTCGTTTGAAACAGCCAACCTGATGATATCACAGGTTTTTTCAGCCATGGACTGGGCTTATCTGGCGCCCTTCTGGGACGTGAGACAAATGTTTGTTGTGCTGCTTCTCACGGGTGTTGTCATTCATGCAGTGCCGGCAAGCTTTTTTCCTACAATGGAAAGGTTTTATATTAAAGTCCCCTTTGTACTGAAAGCCATTGCATTTGTTGTTCTTGTTCAAATGGTCATACAATTCCGCAGCGAATCGGTGCAGCCGTTTATTTATTTCCAGTTTTAATACCGACGAGAATTGTTTTTGTCGGTATTTAAAAAATGAAATATATAAGTGACTGTCTAAAAATCATTCTACTTTTTTGCACAAAGAGCTCCAAGAATCGCACAAAGAACTCAAAGTGAATTAGAAATGCAAAAGCCATTATCAAAGGTTGTTTCTGCAAATTCCCAAGCTTGCTTGCAAATTTACAGCAACAGCCATTGATGATTCACAACTTCGTTCTGAATCGTTGACAAACGGCTTTTGTATCAAATACGAATGCTTCGTGGTGTCCGTCTGCAAGTCCTGACCGGCAGCGTCGGGACGTGCCCTTCTTTGATAACCTTTGTGATCCAAACAATTTTAAAATTTAGACCGTTACTAATAGTCCTTTGGACTATCATATATTTCAAATTGGTATAATGAGTTTTGTTGATGAAATGGGATTGTTTGTGTTATAAATATCAATTGTAATGATTTATTATTGAAAAATGCTTGATAAATAAAGTTTTCTATACTATTTTTGCTCAAAAATAATAAACATTTATGAAAAATACTTGGTTACACACTCTAAAAACGATCATTGGTAGAGAGAGCGCGCGCGCAGAAACTTCTCCGCAACCAAAACTTTAATTGCTTTTGCCGCCATGTTGCTGTTAAATATGCTCATAAACACTGGCAATTTGCAGGCACAAAACGATGTAAA
>CAZLHV010000103.1:0-11210 GCA_964559205.1 uncultured Bacteroidaceae bacterium | reverse complement strand
TATCGGTGATGTACACAGAGTTTGACGAGTGAGGATCAAATGAGAATGATGAAGTAACCATCATTCGTTCTGAGGTCAGGCCTGGCACGAAGTCGGGATTACCGCAGCAATAGCCGAGTTTTCCTTCCCATTTTAAAAAATCATTGTGTTCGAACGATACATTCATGCATTCGCTGCAAGGCCCCGGAACCAGTTGTAAAATGCCATTGGTGTTTGCATAGCAAAAACCGTCCTTTGCCCAAATAATATAATAGGTGTGAATGGTATCCATGAGCACAGGAAAGGAATAGTCGGGACCCGTAAGACCAGATATGGTATCAATGGTCAATCCATCGGTCATGCATAAAGTATAGGGAGGTGCTCCATGATTAAAATTCACTGTAACATAGGCGATTTCATTTTCACAAACCTGTTCGGTGCCGCTGGGATATATGAATGCTTCGAACCCACGCACGTTGATATATTGGTTAAGCCAAGTGGTGTCTACATTCGATGGAGATGTGCCATGAATGAGTATGACGTCATACTCGCCCCAGTAAGGATATTGCACAGTGGGGTTAACACCGACGAAATTTTGTGGAATGGCACCCGGGAAAATCCACTCGAAATAGGTGTCGCCGGGAAAAAAGCTAAGGCCGTTTAAGGTCAGGGGCGTGTTGATGCAAATGACGATTTGATACTGATTGCCACCCAGACAAATGTGTTCGGGCTCCGGCATTTCGATACAGGCCAGTGCGCCATACACATCGAGGCGTCCTGAGCCGATTTTTCCGACAAAGTACTGCGGGTTATCATGATAAATGTTCACCGCACCATTTTCGATGCACATTTCAACTTCGTCGGGAGTCATGGCCGGATTGTTTGAAAGCATGAGGGCGGCAGTGCCTGATACCAGAGGAGCCGATGCTGACGTTCCGCTGAAGACCGAGTAGGTGTTGCCACCTGTAGCACAGGTCGTTGTGAGCAGCGAAAATCCGGGTGCCATTACGTCAACGCTGTCGTTATATGTGCTGAAATTGCTGACATGAGCGTTATCGTTTGTGGCACCAACACTAATCACGCCCTGATAAGCGGCAGGATAGAAGTAATGGTATCCGCCTGAATTTCCTGCCGATGAAACCATCACAATACCACTGTCGTGTGCAGCCAGACATACATCCTGAAAAACCTGACTGTATAGAGCAGAGCCAAATGACATGTTGATGACGTCGGAGCCGGCAATAATGGCATATTCAACACCAGCTAAAACCGAGTCGAGGATGCTTCCGGGGCTGTTGTCTTTTTTCGTTTTAACCGGAATCAGACTAATGTTGAATCCAACCGATGCCACCCCGATGCCGTTGTTTGAAGCCGCACCTGCCAAGCCTGCCACCGATGTGCCGTGTGTAAACTGATACGCTGGTGGATTGACATCGTTGTCAAGATCGGCTACGTCGTATCCGGTGGTGTCGTCAATATAACCATTATAGTCGTTGTCGATGCTGTCGCCGGCAATTTCAGCCGGATTATGCCATAGCTGGGTCATCAGGTCCTCGTGCTGGGTTTGAATGGCGTCGTCAACAATTGCAATTTTGACACTTGGGCTTCCGGTCGAAATGTTCCAGGCCGAATCGGCATTGAGATAATGCAGATAAAGCTGATTTGGAAAATACAATGAGTCATTGGGTGTAAGTAACAACTGATACACAGGGACACGTTCTGAATAGGCTATCCATGCATGAGCGCGGATTTCGGTCAAAAAGTTTGCTGCAAAAATCGAATCGTTGAAACGAACTGTATAAATGCCATTTGTGTGTTGGTTTTTCAAATGCCGGAACGTCCGTTGAATGCTTTGCACCTCATATGACAGAACAAAGGTTTCGAACTGTTGCCGGGCAACTTTTGATGTAAAACCTGTGGTATGATGGTAGGACAAATCCACCTCCATCCCGGTTTTAAGTTTGATAAAAATGCTGAAAGGATCATACCTGCTATAGCATTCAGGGAGATGAATGCCTATGATGCTATCGCTTTGGAATTGCTGTTGAGCACTGGATTTGCTTGCAGTGAAAACAGTTATTGATAGAATAATAATAAGTATAGATTTGTATTTCATAGGCGAAAAAATTATCCGACAATTTAGTATTCGCATATGCTGAAATGAATTATCACATCAGTTATCGGCAATAATTGCTTAGTTATCGGTTTTTACACGTTGTATATACGAGTAATTACACTTGTCTGAGTTGACAGATTTTTCATTAATTTTACCCCATTCATTAGCCGGTGGTGTTGACCGGCACATTAATTATTCTTGATATGGAAGAGGTTATTCTGAAAAGTTCTGATGCAGCTTATTTCAAGTCTGCAACGAAAATGTTCACTGGTCAGCTTGTGCTGACCAACCGACGCATATTGTTCAGTGGTGAACATGCACGGGTAAAATTCGATCATGGTGCGATCGGGAACATTTTACGTGACAAAATGGAAAAGGCCATGGGCTATGATGAGGCTGAGCAGTTTGTTTTTGAAATGCAGATTGGCGAAGCGAAGCATGAATTGCGGCGTTTTGGATTTTCGAAACGGCTGATACTTCACGACAGTCAGGGACAGAAATACAATGTTCAAATCAACAGCAAGAAAGAGCGCAATGGCTGGCCAGATGCCATTGATCATGCGAAAACACTTTGATGAATTGATTTGCCGGATGAGAATAGCTGCCATGGCTTGTTTCAGAATTACGTGAAACTAGCCGAGGTGGACTTTATCTGTTATCTGCAATAATCATAGCAGACTTCTTAGGGCTTGACTTCAACAATGGTCCCTTCCTGTGTGATAAAAAGCCTTGTTTGTTTATCGCTGCTGATCAGCGTTGCCTCGAAGATGTGATCGGAAGCGGCAATGCGGAGCTTAAACTTTTTATCATCGAAAAGCGATTTGATGTCTGCTCCGAGATCCGACATTTTTTCGGTGAATCTATTCTTCTGCTCAAAATAGGCCATTTCGCGATAAAACACAGCCCAAAGCACGCGTTTCAGCTTTTCGTTTTCCGACAGGCTGAAAGATTCTTTTTCAGTGCCAACCGTGTTTGCCGAAAATTTAAGATATCCGTATCGCTCGGGCATATGCATGCTGATGGCACCCACCGGCGACCATACCCAATTGTGCTCGGGAAGCGTTTTACCATCAGCGTTTGTGACTTTCACGTATTTTCCGTTTTCCCATTTCGTATCCCATTCTACTCGTGAAAAATTGATGCGCCATGGCTTTTCAATGTCGGGCTTGCCGCTGTCGAGGCCAAAAGATACATCGGTAAACGGAATGGCCAGTTCAATGGTCCATTTTATATCTTTGTCGTTTCCGTCATTCAGGGTTCCATCAATTTTAATCGCCTGCTTAATTCCTTTGAAATCCCAATTGTGGAGCGCAAATGATGAATGACGATAAGGGTGGGGGAGAAACAGATCGAAGACCGTTCCTTTTGCATTAACTTCGTATTCGAAATAGTTTTTTGCGTCGTTATCGGGATCAATAAATACCTCGAAATCATTGTCATGATACACCACTTCATCATGATTTTCGAGATAGGCCCAGATGTTTTCTTCTTCCAGTTCTGCAAGGATGTAAAGATAATCATCGTCCCATAGCATTTTTACGCGGGTATTCTGCGTGGGTTTTGGCTTCAGATCACCTTCGATATCAACAAACAAATCGGTCCATTCTGCCATGGTCCATGATGCTTCATCGGGCATGCCATCCATGGTCAGGGCTCCGGCTGTGCGGTAGCAGACATATGTTTTCGGTTCCTGCATCAGAGGTTTCAGATCGTCCTGCAATGGTTTCATGCCTTTGGATGATGGTTGGCAGGACATGAGCGTTCCTGCAGTGAGAAGAAAAAATACATTGAAATTTATTTTCATGTTACTGAACTACAGTTAAGTCTTTTTCATTTTTGTTTTTCCGTTCACTGCTGTCATCCTGAGTGTCCGCCACAGGCAGACGTATCGAAGGAGACAGCAGTATCGACATCATTCTTCTTTTTTCACAAACCCGTCATCGCTGTGATCACGCAGGTTGTGCCGCAATGCCGAAATCATTTCACGCAGGTTTTTTATCCCACCGATGGTGAACCAGATGGTGACGATGATGGATGCGCCGAGGAAGACATAAGTGTATATTTTCCAGAAACTCATCCATTGTTCGCTGGTGAAAGGTTCCACGATGAAATAAAACAGTGTTCCAACAATGAACACAAGCACCCATGCAGCTGTCCAGCCAGTGGTTACCCAATAAATGATGCGGTCGCCCAGCGTAAACTCGGCTGTGGGAGCCATCGCTTTCCATCCTTTTCCTTCACCGGCTTTTTTCTGCTGATCTTCCTCTGATGCGTATTCGCCTCGATGCAGCATTTTATCGAGATTGAATTTTTCCTTTCCTGTCAGCAGCGATACCACCACATACACCAGCGATGCCATAATCATGGCCATGAACCAGCCCCATTGGCCGTTGATCGGAAAATTGTCAATAAGCTGATTCAAAAGAATGTTGAGCGATGCTGTGATGGCGCCGGTAATCATGGCAGCCCAGGCAGCAGCACGTGTTCCGCGTTTCCAGTACAACCCGCCAATGATAACAGCCCCGGAGCCGCCAACAAAGATGGCTCCTGAAATATTCAGAAAAAGAAAAACCTTTTCCGTTTGCTGAAATACAATGCTCAGGATGTAAATAATGATGCCTACAGCAAGAATTGACAGTTTGAGATAACGTAAATGTTGTGCAGGAGCAAATGGCCTGCGCCGGATAGGAAGGACCACATCCTGAATGAAGATGCTGCCCCACGAATGCATGTAGGTGTTGTGGCAGGTGATTGCTGCTGCAAGCATGATGGCTGCAAACGCGCCTTTGATGCCCACGGGCAGAAGATAGTTTAATGCAAGCGGGACACGCAGCTGACTTTGATCGGCAGGAGTAAACCCCGAGAGCATCCCGTTGATGGAATCAGCAATGACCTTATAGTTTTCGTGATGAAAAATGGTGTAGGCAATTATCGGAACAATCATCAGAAAAAGTCCCCACTGTGGCACGAGTCGCCAGTTGGTGAGCACATCGGCCATTTTGGCTTCGTGTGCACTTTTGGCAGCCACATTGAACGATGAATTTCCCTGCCACGAAAGCTTGGTGTAAATGAGCCCGAACATGCCGATGAAAAAGAACCACGGATTGAAATCCTGCACTTCGCCGGCATCGAAGGGGTTAACCAATGACTGCCCCTGCGGAGCTGAAGTCACCGCCTGACTGATGTCGGCCCAGCCAACACTGATGAGCAGCAATACGACTATGACCACAAAAACAATGTTGACAAAAACGCCCTGAATGAAGTCGGTGAACATCACCGCAATGTGTCCGCCAGTGAAGATGAAGTAAAGCGGAACAAGCACCATGACTGCTGTTGTGAGCATGTAGGTGATCGAAAACGGGCCCAGCAAGCCGATTTCGGGTATGCCGCAGAAATAGATGAAAAATTTTGCACTGACAGCAGGAAAGATGATCATGTTCACGATGCCTGAAACAAAGGCGAGCATGCCGGCAAAAATACGGAAGGAACGGCTGTAGCGTATTTCGAAAAACTGCGCCATGGTGAGTGCCTTTGTTTGACGAAACCGATACACCACCCAGCCGGTAACACTGATTCCGACTAGAATAACGGCGGTGGGCATTTCCCACCAGCGCGAATTAAATCCTGCATTGAAATTTTGTTCGAGGGCTCCCACCACCGTGATGGCTCCCAGGGCTGCTGTTCCGTGGAACATTGAAATAATGTAGCGGCCACCGGTGCGGCCTGTAGCCAGAAAGTCGGACACACTTTTAACGAGCTTGCGGCTGAAAAACACCATGCCCGTCATAAGTAAAAGCAAAACGAGAACAATGGTCCAATCGATGGCGGATAAATTCATGCTGTGCTATTGTTGGGTGAGCGAAATCAATTCCTGAATGGTTGAAACAGCCAGTCCGACACAGGTGTCGGCGGCACCGTAATAAACAAACACTTCGCTGCCGGGTAGGGCAAAGCCTTCGGCATCAAATTCCTTCACGATCATGCCACTGGGAAAAACCACATTCGGTACCTGACCCGCAAGTTCATACATTTCGCGGGGTTCCAGAATGTTACACCAGCTTCGCGACAGTACTTTTGCCGGGTTTCTAAGATCCAGCAGCATGACACCTGCCTGATAAATGTTGGAGCTTCCGAAATGTCCGGCTACGCCATGGTAGATATGAAGCCATCCTTCACGGGTTTTCACCGGCGGAGGCCCTGAGCCGATAAATTCATCCCAGTAGTGAAAGCGTCCTTCGATGAGGGGTGCAACAGGTTTCCAGTGCAATAAATCGTCTGACTCAGATAACCAGATCACACTGCCGGATGTTGTGCCATTGCTGTGTCGCGCTTTGTTCGGCCGATCCATTCTCATGAATTTGCCATTCACTTTTTCGGGAAACAACACCCCATTGCGAATGTCTTCGTCCGATACAATGCCGAGAAAATCAAATTCCTTAAAGTCTTTCGTGGCTCCAAGCCCAAGCTGACAACCACTGTCCATGTCCATGGCAAACATGATGTAAAATGTGCCTTCGATGTTTGTAATGCGTGCATCGTACACGTGATAGATTTTCTCCTTCACATGTTCAATGCCCTTAAAATGGACAAGTCTGGGCTCAACAGTAAAGTGAATGCCATCATTACTATCGGCCATGACCATAAAAGTCTCTCTCGACCGGCTTTGTGCGCGAAGCATTAGCAGGTATTTGTCTTCGAACAAGATCGCACCCGGATTAAAAACCGAGGTGGCATCGACCAGCTGCGGATGTATATCGGGAATTTCGTTACGGGTAAGAATCGGATTCTGCGGGTATCGTTTCATAATTATCCCATGATGATTTTTACATTGCAAACTTTGCTGCTGCTGACTGGTATTACGTTTTCGTCGAAGCGCTTCCCATCAATAAATATTTCTTTCACACCACTTTCAAGGTGCAACGGGTTTTCCACTGTGATGTGATATTGCGTGCCACGAAATTTTCTGCTTGCTGTGAAAGCTTCCCAATGCGACGGAATAACCGGATCAATCAGCAGTCCGGCATAGGTTGGCCTGATGCCAAGCACATAATCGAAACTGACACGAAACATCCATGCAGCTGATCCGGTTTGCCACGAATGGCTCGCACGGCCGGGTTCCGAATGTTCGTTGCTGGTGATGTATTGCGAAAACACATAGGGTTCGGCCACAAACACATCGCTGTCGATGCGGTTTGGCAACATTTTTTTCAGATATCCATATGCCTGATTTCCGCGCTTCAACATGGTTTCGGCCTGAATGACCCACGCAGTCGGATGACAAAACACAGCACCGTTTTCCTTTTTGCCCCACACACAACGTGTAACCAGTCCGATATTCGGATCAATTTCACGCCAGGCCGGCGTGCATTTTTTTGGTCCTTCGGGCGAGTCGAGATGCTTTTTTACACTGTCCATGGCCATGGTCAGTCTATTTTTATTTTTGAAACCAGCCAGAACCGGCCAAATCTGTGTGTTGAGAAACACTTTTCCGTAGGTATTCTCTTTTGATCCGACTTTATTCCCTTTTCCACCAAAAGCACGGATGTACCATTCTCCGTCCCAGCAGTGTTCTTCAATCGCGTCTCTGAGTTTTTTGCGTACAAAAGCCACTTCTTCGCGCTCTTTCGTCATGCCAATGTGCTCGAGCAATTCCATGAACAATTTCAGCATGGCAGCATAAAACATACCGCCCCAAACGCTTTCTCCGCCTTCGTCTCCGCCAATGTAGTCGAGCGTGTCGTTCCAGTCGCCGCGACCAAAAACCGGCAACCCGTGCGGACCCAGATTGTTTTTTGCATAGTGAACCACGGCAAACATGTGTTCGAGTACAGTGCCTTCTTTTCCGGCTTCAATAAAGGGCTGAACGTTTTTAAGAATATCCAGGTCACCACTTTCTTTGATGTATTCGGTTACCGCAAGCATGTACCAGAGCGGATCATCGCTGTGTTGTGTGAATTCGCCATCTCCGTCCCCATGAAAATGATGATATACTTTCCCGTCGGTACGCATCTGGCGCGAAAGGAGCAGAATGCGCTCTTTTGCTTTTTTAACATTTGAAATCGTTACAGAAATGGTGTCCTGCGCAGTGTCGCGAAAGCCAAAGCCACGTCCGATGCCCCAGTAATAGAAACTGGCTACGCGGCCTACATTAAAAGCCGTGATCGCCTGATAGGGCATCCAGTATTTCAGAAAAATATTCAGATTTGTATCCGGTGTTTCGGCCGAAGTGTGGGCAAAATAATGATCCCATGCTTCTTTCAGTTTTTCGAAAGCCGTATCAACCTTCGCAACGTCGTTATATTTTTCCGTGCGTTCTTTTTTCAACGGGTCAAATGCCGTTTTTTCAATGACGCCCAGCGTAAAAACAACATCGGTCGATTCGCCGGGCTGAAGCGTGATGTCGACTTTCAGTGCATTGATGACATTGCCAAAATCGGTGTCACGACACGACAGGTTTTCCTGTTCCAGCGAGACCGGATTATTTTCGTTGCGGTACAATCCGATAAAACGCTCGCGCACTGTCTCGTAGCTGGCCGCCGGATGATTCACCGTGAAAAATGTATAATGATCCCATTCTTTGTTTTCCTGTTGCTGAGTGCCTTTTGATTGGGTTACCCAATAGGTTTTTGTCGAAAAAATGGAATTGAGTTCTTTGTCAAAATACGATCGGTTGAAATGCTGATCGTCGCATTGATTGATCAGATCTACCAAAGCATGTCCCAGCGCCAGTTCGCAGTAACCGATTACGGAAAGATGCCGTGGTTTTTCGGAGGTGTTTTTCAGAACGGCTTTCCATATTTCCTGATCGTCGTCCTGGGGTACGAAAAACAGGACCGATGATTCAATGTTATTCACATGAGCCTCGGAGCGGGTGTAACCAAATCCATGAGCCAGTTTGTAACATTCGAGATACTTGCCAACGGGCTGCCAGGTGAGGCTCCAGATTTCGCCGCTGTCGTTGTCGCGGATGTAGATGTATTTTCCGGGTCTGTCATGCGGCACTTCGTTGATGCGGTAACGGGTTACCCGGCCGTGAAGCGGACTTTTGTAGTAGCTCATGCCGCCGCCGTTGTTCGAGATGCTGGTGAAATAGCGGCCGTTGTTGAGGTAATTAATCCACGGACTTGGGGTGTCCATCCGTGTGATGATGTATTCTTTGCCGTCGTCGGAAAAATGTCCGTAATGCGCCATGGTAAGTTTTGAGTTCAGTTGCAAAATTACTTTATTTTACATCTGAGCTGTTCCGGCGATTATTTTTTTACGCGAAATGGAATCATTTCTGTGAATTGTCAGATCCCGATTGTGTTTTTTAACCATCTAATCTGGAGTTTGATTTGTCCCCCGGTCGATTCGAAGAAACGTATTCAGCACATCGGACATTTTTTTCTGATCAATAGGTTTTGTGAGGAATGCGTCCATGCCCAGCGAGAGGGCGTTGTCTTTGTCTTCCTGTAGCGCCCCGGCGGTGAGCGCAATAATTTTTACACTTTTCGCATGGCCGTTTAAAATGCGCCGGATTCGCCTGGTGGCTTCGAAACCATCCATTACAGGCATTTGGAGGTCCATGAAAATAAGATCGACATTTTTTGATGCCACAAGATTCACAGCTTCTTCTCCATTTACAGCTTCAAGAATCTTTGCATCGGGCACATATTTATTGATGATGGCTTTAAGGAGGAGGCGGTTTACCAGCACATCTTCGGCAATCAACACTGACGGGGTTCCCTTGAGGCATTCAAACTCAACTCCCGGCGTCCCGTTCAGATCAGTTTCGGTAACAGTAACCTGTGAGTCAATACTGCATAAATACTGATAAAGCTCACTTGACTTAATGGGTTTGGATAAGGAATGCTTAATGCCGATCTTTTTAGCCTTTTCGCGTATTTCATTATTATTGGCAGAGCTGTGAAGCAGAATCACCGGAATTCTATTCTTTTGGCTGCGTCCCTTGTTAATCTGCTTTGCCGTTTCAAGTCCGTTGATGTCGGGCATATGATAATCCATCAGAATCAGGTCGAATCCCGACTGCCTGGTTTTCTCCATGGCTTCATAGCCTCCCGAAGCGACTTCACATTCAATTCCCCAGAATTTCAGCAATTGTTCAAGGATGGTTCTGTTGTTCTGATTATCGTCGACAATGAGCACTTTGTGAATGGAAAGGCTTTGTTTTCCCGTTTTTTCGGGGAATACCTCTGTGGTAAACATAAATTTAAATACCGATCCGTTACCGGGGCTGCTTTCCACATCAATGCATCCGCCCATTTTTTCGGCAAGGAGGTGTGAAATGATGAGCCCTAATCCGGTTCCTCCATATTTTCTGGTTGTTGAGCTGTCGGCTTGTGAAAATGACTTAAAGAGGCGTTCTTTTTGCTGCTTGCTGATGCCGATTCCGGTGTCCCTCACTTCGCAAATGTATGTTCCGCTGGTACTCGATTGCGCAATGTAGTTGACTTTTAGCTCCACTTCCCCTTCGCTTGTGAATTTAACCGCATTGTTCAGCAGGTTCAACAGGATCTGCTTAAGTCTGATGGGGTCTGCCAAGGCAGTTCTTGGCGCATTATGGTTTATATTGAGCAGAAGCTCAAGACCCTTTTGTGCTGCATGATATTTAATGATATCGGCCGACTGTTCGAAAAGTTCGATCATATCGGTCTCGATAAGTTCCAGTTCTAACCTTCCAGCTTCGATTTTCGAAAAATCCAGAATATCGTTAATAATTCCGAGCAGGGTCTTGCCCGATACGTTGATGTGGTTCACATATTGTCGTTGGGTTTCGTCGAGAGGCGTTACGTGTAGTAGTTCGGCAAACCCAATCACCGCGTTGAGGGGGGTACGAATTTCGTGGCTCATGTTTGCAAGAAATTCAGATTTGGCCCTGCTGGCAGCAAGGGCTTTTTCTTCCACTTCCTTTTGATGGGTAATATCAACCATCACAGCCAACATGTGTTGCTCACCTTCTATTTCAATGATTTCGACTGAAAGTAGACCCATCAGTTCATTTCCGTTTTTGGTCCTGATGGCCGTTTCGATGTTACGAATGCTTTGTGTTTTGGCCAACTGCTGCATCAGTGCCGATGCTTTTTCTGTATGGCTGAAAAGCTGGATGTCCTTGACT
>CAZLHV010000102.1:9025-11227 GCA_964559205.1 uncultured Bacteroidaceae bacterium | reverse complement strand
GATGATGTGGTGGCGGTGGTGGGTTTTTCGGCCGATAAGCTCAGCTACAACAAATTCGGAGCATCAAAGGTTAAGGCCAGAGTTCACCTGAGCGAAAACCGTTTGCTTGCCGAAAATGTGAGCATGAACACGCTTGGAGGTAGCATTTCGGGCGAAGGCAGTTGCGACACGCGAAACAAAGGCAAGGTGCTGGTATCGTGCGATGCCCGGCTGAAAGGCATCGATGTCCGCGAAGCATTCATCGTTTTCGATGAGTTCGGACAGAAGGATCTTACCTCGGAAAATCTACGGGGACGCACCGATGTTTCTTTGCAGTTTAAGGCTGGTTTTTCCGAATCGCTTATTGTTGACGAAGGCTCCATTGTGGCCAACGCCGACATTACCATCAATGATGGGCAGCTGGTGGGTTATGCCCCCATCAACGATTTGCAGGAAATCATTAAAGGTCGTGACTTTTCCGACATCCAGTTCGAGAAACTCATCTGCAGTATTGCCATTGCTGATCGCAAAATCAGTATCCCGAAAACCGAAATACGGTCCAATGTACTAAATATGAAGTTATCGGGAACACATACCTTCGACAATGCCATCGAGTATCATCTTGAAGTGAAGTATTCTGAAGTGAAAAAGACCAGCAGCAATGGCTCCGGTGCCGAAAGCGAATATGGCTATGTGGTTGAAGACGGCGTTGGAAACCCGACCATTTTTATTTTGGTAACCGGTACGGTTGACGATCCGAAATACAAGCAGCTGGACAAAAAAGCTATGCAGGAAAAAATCAAACAGGATTTGAAAACGGAGAAACAAAATCTCAAAAAAATCCTTAACGATGAATTCGGGTTGTTTAAAAAAGACAGCACATTACAAAAATCAGAGCCCGACCCGCAGCAAAATACCAAATTTCAGATTGAGTGGGAAGAAGAGTAGTTAATTAAATGCTTATCGAAATAATCTGTTCAGTTATTTTTTTCATGAGCTTTTGTGCATTTTCGCTTTTTGATTACTATTTTAATGTCAGACTCAGAAAGGATAATCTTCCATGTGGGTCGCAATTGTTGTGTAAGAGAAAGCTTTAGGTTTTTGTATCTTTGTAAAAATTAATAGAAAAATGAATTCCAATAACATCGCAAAACTGATCATTTCGCTATTCATACCGTTATCAATAGGATTTATTGCAGGACAGTTTACGGCCAGTGCGGTACCGGAATGGTATGCAATGCTCAACAGGCCTGACTTCAACCCGCCGTCTTCGGTCTTTGGCCCGGTTTGGACGGTGCTGTATGCCCTCATGGGGGTGTCTTTTTATCTGATTTGGAAGCAGGAGCGAAGCAGGGGGCGCAATCAAGCCATCACACTGTTTTTCATACAGCTTGTACTCAATTTTGCTTGGTCTTTTTTATTTTTTTGGTTTCAGCGAATCGATCTCGCACTAATAGAGATGGCAGTGCTTTGGATTAGCATTGTGTTTACTGTCATTCAGTTTTATCGCATTAATAAAGCATCCGCATTGATCAGTATTCCATATTTATTATGGGTTTCCTTTGCCTTTGTGCTTAATGCAACATACTATATGATGAATTGATCGGAGTTTACCCGATTACAAATGATTATAATTGCTTATATACGAAACTAAACACTTATTAACCGGCTTGGTTTGATGAGACATATTTACTTTGTCTCAGTCATTCAAATATATCACATGCAGTCAAACCAAAACAAACATACAATGATTACTCACCAGGCCGAAAATTCATTTGAGCAAAACCGCATGCTTGTGCTTACAGGTTCGGCGGAGCAGAATAGCAGAAATCCGGAAAGAAACGAGGTTTATTTACAGGGTTCTGTTGTTTCGGATGTGACCCACAGGCGATTTGCCAATGGGAACAAAATGGCTTCATTCGCCTTTTCTCATGGATATGAATATACATCAAGAAGCGGCGAGCGAATGCATATTTACGAAGTTTTTGAAGTGGTTTCCTGGAACCGATTGGCTGATGTGGTCAGCTCGGGCATCAGCAAGGGTGCCATTGTAAAACTTAGAGGCCGACTGAGAAATCTCTCGTGGATTGATCGGCAGGGGAAGCGAAAAAATCAGGTACAAATCATTGCAACCGAGATGTACCCACTTGCCGCATAGCTGTAGTGCCAGTTGCTTTTCTCTGGTCATGGCAGATTTTTTATCATCAAAAACCTCAGTCATCA
>CAZLHV010000102.1:0-8925 GCA_964559205.1 uncultured Bacteroidaceae bacterium | reverse complement strand
AAGCCGACTTGCGTCAGCTTTTTCCTGTGTAGCGGGGACAGGACTCGAACCTGTGTCCGCCTCAGGCGGATATGAGCCCGACGAGCTCACGCCTGCATTTGTGAGTTTATCAAATTCCAGATCCATTCACGGCCTTTTGCGCCTTTAAGTTGCTTTTCTCTGGTCATGGCAGATTTTTTATCATCAAAAACCTCAGTCATCACAAGTCTCCATGGCCGGTATTTGATGGTCCATCCCTTTTTGCCCAGTTGATTATGCGATAAAATACGCTGCTGTAGGTTTGAAGTAAATCCGACATAAATTTTTCCGCTGGAAGGCGAATGAAGTACATAAACTGTGAACATAGTCTGGTTGTTGGAAAGCAAAAAAGCCGACTTGCGTCAGCTTTTTCCTGTGTAGCGGGGACAGGACTCGAACCTGTGGCCTTCGGGTTATGAGCCCGACGAGCTGCCGCTGCTCCACCCCGCAATGTATTTTAAGTGCCTTTTTTTGCTTACTTTTGCAAATCGGACTGCAAATGTACAACAAAAATCCGATTCTCCAAAAAAATGTCGCATAAAAGTGGATTTGTCAACATCATCGGCAACCCAAATGTGGGTAAATCAACGCTGATCAACGCTTTAACAGGCGAAAAAATTTCTATTGTCTCACCAAAAGCCCAAACCACAAGGCAGCGGGTGCTTGGGTTTTTAAGTACAGATACGTATCAGGTCATTTTTTCTGACACGCCGGGGTATGTTGAGAAGCCGGCTTATGAGTTGCATCGAAAAATGAATGAGTACATCAACACAGCGTTCGAAGATGCTGACATAGTTTTGATGATGGTTGAGCCAAACCAGACGGTGATTCATGATCAACTTCTTATGCGCCTTCAGAATCTTTCTGTTCCTTTATTGGTTCTTATAAACAAAATTGATACTTCGGATCAGGATAAAATACACAAACAGGCTGATTTCTTTAAGCAATTGTTGCCAAATGCAGAGATATTTGCCTTGTCAGCATTGCATCAATTCAACATCGACTCGTTGCGCGAGAAGGTTATCGATCTTCTTCCTCTTCATCCGCCATATTATCCTGCCGATATTGTGAGCGACAGGCATCTACGGTTTTTTGTTTCTGAAATGATTCGCGAACAGATTTTTTTATTGTATGGAAAGGAAATCCCGTATCATTCTGAGGTGGTTATTGAGTATTTCAAAGAGGACGAAGCCATTCCTCACATAGGCGCAACGCTGTATGTAAGCCGCGAAAGCCAGAAGAAAATTGTCATTGGTCACGAAGGCAAATCCATAAAAAAGCTGGGCATGGCCTCGCGCAAGTCCATCGAAGAATTTATGGATCAACACATTTTTTTAGACTTAACCGTTAAAGTACGCGATTGGCGCGATGACGCCCGCACACTCGACAAACTCGGATACTGATTATGAGCAACATTCTCGCAATTGTAGGACGCCCTAACGTGGGCAAATCAACTTTTTTCAACCGTTTGGTAGGCGAAAGAGCTGCCATTGAAGATCCAACCAGTGGGGTAACCCGCGACCGGCACTATGGAAAAAGCGATTGGAATGGAATTTCTTTTTCTGTAATTGACACTGGCGGATATGTCAACGACAGTGATGACATGTTTGAAGAAGAAATTAAAAAACAGGTTCGTCTTGCCATTTCTGAAGCTGATGTAATTCTCTTTTTAACCGATATCCGCGAAGGGTTTACTCCCATGGATGAAGATGTGGCTGACTTGCTAAGGCGTAGCAATAAACCTGTTCTCCTTGCAGTGAACAAGGCCGATACCAACCAGCAGGCTCTTAATTTTGCAGAGTTTTATTCATCAGGTTTCGCTGAGATTTTTCCAATAAGTGCGGTGAATGGCAGTGGCACAGGTGAATTGCTTGATGCCATGGTTGCGCACTTCAAGCCGCAGGACGAAAAGGCGCCTACCGATATTCCTCGAATAGCGATTGTTGGCAGACCAAATGCGGGGAAAAGCAGCATGCTGAATACACTCAGTGGCGAAGATCGAGCCATTGTTACTCCGGTTGCTGGAACCACCCGCGACAGCATTTTTACTGAGTACAATAAATTTGGATTTCATTTCTTACTTGTCGATACTGCAGGTATTCGAAAGAAAACAAAGATTTCGGACAATGTTGAGTTCTATAGCACCGTGCGAGCCATTAGGGCTATTGAAAACAGCGATGTGTGCCTGTTGGTGATCGATGCGACTCGTGGAATCGAAGCACAGGATCTTCATATTCTGAGTATCATCAACGAGAACCACAAGGGAATTGTCATTGCCATGAATAAGTGGGACTTGGTGGAAAAGGATCACAAAACACTCGACGAGTACCGCGACCTCATTCTCTCGCGAATTGCTCCCCAATCCGATGTACCCATTGTTTTTACCAGTGCCACTGAAAAAACAAGGGTCATTAAAATGCTCGAAATGCTGAAACATGTTCACGACAATCGAAGCCGTCGTGTGAGCACTTCGAAATTAAACAATCTGCTGTTACCGGTGCTGCAGGATAATCCACCACCAATGTACAAGGGAAAACGTGTGAAAATCAAATACATCACTCAGTTACCTCTGGCATATCCGGCATTTGTCTTTTTCTGCAATCTGCCACAATACATTAAGGAACCTTACAGGCGATTTGTTGAGAAGAAGCTTCGTGAAAATTTCGATTTTTCAGGGTGTCAGGTGCAAATATATTTTAGAGAAAAGTAAGTGACTTGACCTAATGCGTATCGATAAGTTTCTTTGGGATGTCAGGGTATATAAAACCCGGACTTTGGCCACAGAGGCCATTCGGAATGGCCGAGTAAAAATTTCAGGGGTCGAAGTGAAACCTTCTCGCGAGGTGTTAAGCGGCGACACCATTGAAATTCGTCTGCATGCATTTACAAGAACCATTCAGGTTGTTGCATTCCCAAAATCAAGGGTGGGAGCCAAATTGCTCCCAGATTACATCATTGAGCTGACACCCGAGGAGGAATTTAAAAAACTTGACCTTGTGCGCGAACGTCTTGTGTTGCAGCGCCCCAAAGGCATGGGACGTCCAACCAAGAAGGATCGTCGCGAACTGGACGACTGGATGGACGAATAGTATGCTGAACGTTGCTGAGGCATATGTTGAATTTTGGTTTGTGAAATATCGCTGTTTTTGTATCTTTAACCCCATAAATCACAAACCATGAAGACAATTTTTGCTGCATTATTCATTTGTGTTGTTGCATCAATGTATGCGCAAAGCACAACACCTACCCAGCTCAATGTGTTTAAAAATGGCACTTATTTTCTCATTCGGGAGGGCAATGCCAACATCAACAACTACGAAGCATCGATCATGGTGCCTCCGGCTCCGCTGCTCAGCACATTCTGGCTGGCAACCAGCAAGGATGTGAAAGTAGAACAAATCCGCTTTATCAACGACACACTCAAGAATAAGAAAGCCTTTTCATCCTACATTGATCTTCTGAAAGTTAATGAAGGAAAGAAAATCAGAATGTCCTATCTGATCGATGCTGAAAATGTACGCGACATTTCGGGGACGCTCTTGGGATACAACCCCTTAGCCGGCATTTGCAAGATTAAAGGAGCCGACAACCGGACCACTTATATTTATGCCGGAAACATTAAAGAGCTGTCTTTCGACGAAACTCCTGTCGAGAAACTCGAGGTTGATTCAGTCGTACGTCGTGGTTTTGTACGCTTTAATAAAGCCAGTGGTCAAATCCCTGTTCGTATTTCGTACATGCAAAGCGGCATTCAGTGGACACCTTGTTACAACATAAAGATACTGAATGACAAGGAAGTTCAACTCGAACTTAAAGCCACCATTGAGAATAACATGGAAAGCGATATTGTAAATACGGATCTGGTGCTGACAGTAGGTAGTCCAAATTTCTACTATGGCACTCAACTCGATCCCATTGCTGTTTCATATCTTGCTGGAATGTATGGATATGGTGCCGGCGGCGGATTCAATGCATTTTCAAACGCCCGGTACGACAACTATCAGATGCAGGCCGACGAAAGCTCGCTAAGTCAGGTTGGCGCACTGGATTACGGCAACTACTATACTTATAATACCGAAGGTGAAAAATCGAACGATCTGTATTTCTATAAATGCGGAAAAGTCACGCTGCCAATCAATAGCAAAACTTCGGTGATGATTTTTTCACAAAACACAACCTACAAGGATATTTACGAAGTAAGCATCGGCGATTTGGTGAACTATCAGGGAAACCGCTATGTGATGGATACCGAAAAGAACCGCCAAACCGTTTATCACAGCCTTCGTATCACCAATGCCACCACACAGCCCTTTACCACAGGACCCGTTTTTGTGCTTGATGAAAATCTGATGCCTTTGGCACAGGATCAGCTGAAATACACGCCGGTTAAAGGCGAAACCAGTGTGCAGCTTGCACGATCAAGCGATGTGGTGGTAACCTACACCGAAGAAGAAACCAGCCGTACGGACAATTTCTCTATCATCAATAAATCCCGCTATGCAAAAGTGGTGATTAAGGGCGAAATTAGCATTGAGAATCTTCAGGAGAAAGTGATTAATCTCAAAGTTGACAAATCAATCTATGCTGCTGCAACCGAAGCCTCTGATGCCGGTGTGATTAAAAAGACCGGATCATACTATGGAGTCAACCCGCTCACCAACATCAAATGGGATCTGTCCATCAAAGGTGGAGAAAAAAAGAAACTCACTTATACCTACGAAGTGTTGGTGCCATAATCGATGCAGTATGAAACAGGTCAAACAAATCACAGTCATTTATGTTGCCATTCTTGCAGGCGTTCTGATTTTTTTTGGTGTGGCAGTTTCACAAGTAAAGAGCGTATCCACAGAATTAATGGGAATAAATCTTGAAGAGCTTCTGATTCCCGGACTTATTGTGTCTGTAATAACAACATTTGCTTCCTTTGTCATTGTTCCCATTCTTTTACAGAAAGTCATTGCAAAAGAATCACTGAACGAGCGACTGGCTGCCTACATGACGGTGGCCATTGTGCGATACGCGCTCATTGAGTCAGGTATGCTCATTGGGGTCATATTTTTCATGTTGACAGGGGCATGGATGTTTGCTGTTCTTTTTCTTTTTCTTGTGCTTGTTTATCTTGTTTTCTTTCCTTCACGCAATCGTGTCGAGCGGGATATTCAAATGACCATCGAAGGATAATCGATCGCATGAAGACTTCAATTGGGCCGCATTCGAGAATTATTATCAGCCGTACTGATGCCATTGGCGATGTGATACTGACATTGCCAATGGTTGTTTTTCTGAAAAAGCATTTTCCACAGTGTTACATTGTTTTTCTGGGTCGGAATTACACAAAAGACATCGTGTCTGAATGTACAAGCGTTGACGAATTCATCAGTTGGGACGAAATTTCGTCGGATTCTGTTCGGCATTTATCCGGTTTGCATGCCGATGTGATATTCCATGTGTTTCCCCGAAAAGAAATTGCCAGAGCGGCCCATGCAGCCCGAATTCCGCAACGGGTTGGCACTTCGCATCGTATGTTTCATTGGTTACACTGTAACGCTCGTCCATCGTTCAGTCGCAAAAACTCGGAATTGCATGAAGCACAATTGAATTTTAAGTTGCTCGCCGGAGTGGGTATTCATGATGTGCCAACCCTAGATGAGCTGATAGACATGCAGCTTTTGCGTCCTTCATATGTGTTGAAACCTGAAATCCTGAATCTCATTCACACGCAAAAGTTCAATCTTATTTTGCATCCCGGATCACGAGGAAGTGCCCGTGAATGGGGAATTGACCGCTTTTCGGAACTCATCGCTCTTCTTCCTGCTGAAGAGTATAATGTTTTTCTTACTGGTACAGAAAACGAAGGCGTTTTATTCAGAAACGAGCTTGCAGAACCTTTTTCACATGTAACTGACCTTTCGGGGAAACTGACCCTCAGCGAGTTGCTGGCCTTCATTGAACATTGCGACGCTTTGGTGGCCGCCAGCACCGGACCACTTCATATGGCTGCAACATTGGGCATTCATGCCATTGGATTGTACCCTCCCATACGCCCGATGCATCCAGGACGTTGGGCGCCCATTGGCAGAAATGTAAAAGTCTTTGTATCTGAAAAGGATTGTTCCGAGTGCCGGAAAACGCAAATGTGTTCCTGCATGCGGGACATTGAAGCGATTCATGTATCAGACTTCATAAGGCAAATTGGAAAAGAAATTAGCACGAAGAAGCTTTAACGCATTTTGATCGGGCAGTTATGCTTGCTTTTTCTATCTTTGTTCATACAATTTGCGATAAACATGAATCAGATTAAACGTATTGGTGTTCTAACGTCGGGGGGTGATGCTCCCGGAATGAATGCAGCTATCAGAGCGGTAACCCGAACAGCATTGTACAACAACATTATGGTAACCGGTATCATGCGAGGCTATCAGGGTCTTGTTGATGCTGATTTCCGCGAACTCGATAACAGCAGTGTGGCCAACATCATTCAAAGGGGTGGTACCATACTTAAAACCGCTCGCAGCGAAGATTTCAGAACAAAGGAAGGCATGGCTAAAGCAGCAGAGAATCTGCGCAAATCAGGCATTGATGCCATGGTTGTTATTGGTGGTGATGGTACTTTTCGCGGTGCCAATGAGTTTCTGTCGATTTATCCTGAATTCAGAATCGTCGGCATTGCCGGCACAATCGACAACGACCTTTTTGGGACAGACAATTGCATTGGATACGACACTGCGCTTAACACGGTTATTGATGCAGTTGATAAAATCCGTGATACTGCCAATTCTCACGAAAGGCTTTTTTTCATCGAGGTTATGGGCCGCGATGCCGGGTTTATTGCATTACGAAGCGGAGTTGCCGTTGGAGCCGAAGATGTACTTATTCCTGAAACGCAGTCTTCGATCGACAGGCTGATTGATAAAATTGAAACCGGACGCAGAAACAATAAGACAAGCGGTATATTCATTATTGCCGAAGGAGACGAAAGCGGAGGTGCTTTTGCCGTAGCCGAACAGGTGCGAAATCGTTTACCACACTACGATATCAGGGTTACCGTGTTGGGGCATATTCAGCGTGGAGGTTCACCTTCGTGCATGGACCGCGTTATTGCGAGTCAGTATGGTTTTCATGCTGTAAACATCCTTCTTGCTGGTCGATCAGGTGTTATGGTTGGCATTGTGAAGCGCGAGGTCGTTGAAACCCCTTTCGATCAGGCTGTCAAGCATCACAATAAAGTCAGGCACGACTTGCTCGAAATGGTTCGAACGTTGTCAATCTAAGCTCAGGTGTACGCAGCAGTTATCTTGCCATTGCACCTTCAGGGACGCTTTTCCTACAAAGTGCCTGATCATCTCCTCAATAAAGTCGTCCCTGGAATCAGGGTTGTGGTTCATTTTGGATCGAAACGATTTTATTCTGGAATTGTGGCAGAACTCAGCAACCAGGCCCCTGAGGGTGATATGGAAATTAAGGAGATCACCGATGTGCTTGACGAAGCGCCTGTGGTTACTGACTCCCAGCTGTTATTCTGGACCTGGATGGCTGGCTATTACATGTGTTCCGAGGGAGAAGTGATGAATGCTGCTTTGCCTGCCGGACTTAAAATGGAAAGCAATACGCAGTATGTTATACATCCTGATTTCAACGATGACTTCAGTCAGCTCAGTGATGAAGAATACATGATTGCTGAAGCTGCTCTTAAAGCACAGCACCTTCAACCTTCCGACATACAGGCCATTTCTGGCCGTACCGGAGTCCAGAAGCTCATTAAATCTCTTGTCGATAAGAAAGTACTTTATCCGGTTGAGGAGCTTGAAGAACGATATAGTCCTAAAAAAATCAAGATATTGACTTTGTCTGCTGAATATGCGGGCGAAGGTGTTCTGAATGCATTGATGGTTAAACTTGAGAAGAAGTCACAGGCGCAGTACAAAGCTCTTTTGCAGTTTTTTCACCTGGCCAGAGGTAGTGGCGAGGTTTCGCAGACGGCTTTGAATCAAGCTGCAGGCTCTTCGGCAGTTACGGCATTATTAAGAAAACACGTCCTACAACTGAGCGAGAAAACCATTTCTCGGATACAAAGCATACATTCTGAGCACTTTACAGGAATGCCTGTTCTTTCAATATCTCAAAACTGTGCCCTTGATCAGCTACGCAAGAACATGCGAGTTGAACATCCTGTTTTGCTTCACGGGGTAACGGGTAGTGGAAAAACGGAGATTTATATTCATTTGATTCATGACGCTCTCATGAATGGAAAGCAAGTGCTTTATCTTCTGCCGGAAATTGCACTAACTGCTTTTATGGTTGAACGTTTGAAGATGTCAATTCAGCACGATCTTTTTGTTTACCATAGCCGGTTTAATCCTCAAGAGAAAGTCGAAATTTGGCAATCTTTGCTCCAAAAGGATAAGCCCATGCTGGTCGTCGGTGCACGTTCGGCACTGTTTCTCCCATTCAGCAATCTTGGACTTATCATTGTCGATGAAGAACATGACACAAGTTACAAGCAGAAAGATCCTGCTCCCAGATATCATGCTCGCGATGCAGTGGTGATGCTTGCAAAAATGAATCAGATTCCTCTGGTACTTGGGTCTGCAACACCTTCGCTCGAAACTTGGTATAATGCAAAGGCTGGTTCTTATGCTTTGGTGAGTCTTCATGAAAGATTTGGCGATGCACACCCTCCTCTGATTAAGCTTATCGACATCAGGAAGGCGACTTTTCAAAAAAAGATGATTGGACCTTTAAGTCCTGAATTGTTCGAAGCATCAAAAGCTGCTATTGAAAATAAACGACAGGTGATTCTTTTTCAAAACCGTCGTGGCTACAGCACTTGGATTGAATGTCAGCAGTGCGGATGGACGCCGGGTTGTCGCAATTGTGATGTGAGCATGACATATCATAAAAATATTG
>CAZLHV010000101.1:0-11288 GCA_964559205.1 uncultured Bacteroidaceae bacterium | reverse complement strand
AGCAAAGCCGCTGGCAAAAAGAGCGTGAATTGCTTGACCGGGAGTTTGCATTGCAGCGTCAGCTTCAATGGCTCCTGATCATTTTAATTGTGATAAGTGTTATTGTTTTCATGCTTCTATATCTGGCCATTAAAAACCGCAACAAGCTTCTGGATCAGCGTCACAGGCTTGCCGAGAGCGAAAGTCTTCGTTTATCGGAGGAACTAAAGAACAAGGAACTTATTGCACAGCTTGAAAAGGAACAGCTTTCTCAGGAAATCAGGATGAAAGAACGTCAGTTGACTTCGATGACCATGCATATCGTTACAAAGAATGAAACCCTGCAGGAAATTGAAAAGCATGTCGATCTGATTGCTTCAGGGCAAAACGGGAAGGACATGAGCCAGCCTCTTTCAAAAATCCGGAGTATTATAAAAATGAATGCTGGCGACGATGCGGTATGGAATAACTACTTTTTTCATTTCGAGCAGGTTTATCCTGGGTTTTTTTCAAAGCTGTCAATGGCGCATTCTGATCTCACCCAGGGGGAGCAAAAGCTGTGTGCCTATATCATCATTAACCTGAGCAACAAGGAAATTGCTCATGTGATGGGCATATCAGAAGCCAGCATTAAAATTAAAAAGAACAGGCTCGCCAAGAAACTTAAACTCGAAAATGCATCTGACCTCACTTCATTTCTGAGGAGTTTTATCAGTCCTTGATTTTCTGAGCGATCACAAACATGATATCAAAAGTGTTGATGCTTATGTATCTTGCATTGCTGTTTTCGGCAAACCGGTCTGTCTTCTTACGGCCAAGATGAAACAATGAATATCTAATTTGACGCAGGCTTCTGAATACGGGAGGATATGTTGTATGCAAAACTTTAAAACCGCAGCGATGAAGCAATTTCGTGAGAGAATGACGGCTGAAATAATGAAGGTGTGTAGGAGGATGTATCATGCGCCAGCGTCGTCCCTGAAGTCTGGGCAACAGCCTGCCAATGTCGCCAGTGGTGAGATGAAGGAGCCCGTTGCTCTGCATTTCTGAATGTGCTTTTATTAAAAAGGGTGTCGGATCGGGCAAGTGTTCAATGACGTCCCACATAAACACATCGCTGTATTTATGCTCAGGATGCTCAGCCTGAAGATAGTCTCCGGCATGCACACTGAGATTCAGGTGTTGTCGTGCCCATGCAGCAGGTTCAGGTGAGAGCTCATAACCAGTGTATTTGCATGTGGGGTTGTGCTTCAGCAATATTTCGCCAAAAAAACCATAGGCAGCACCAATTTCAAGTACATGAGATCTTTCGGTAATCCCAAACTTATTGCTTAACCATCGAAGTCTGTGTTCAAAGTTTTTCTGAATAACAACTTTGTCATTTAGATAATTCAGATACTCGTTGCCGTTGAAATAATCTTCGGCATACAAGGCGGAAAAATCAGAAGAAAAGAATCGTTCATCTGCCATATAATGACCACATGAATTGCATTTCATCAGCAGATGGTTATATCTTGGATTTTGGTTCTGATCACCGCAACACGGGCATGCTCTCATCACTTTCTAGATTTGTTTCTCTAACAATATAATTTGGACGTTTTTTATTTTCTAGAAATAACTTGCCCAGGTATTCCCCGATTACTCCAAGAACAATGAGCTGAATTCCGCCGATAAACAGGATACTTGCAATTAAGGAACCCCAGCCTGGCAGGCTGAGGGTGGTGAAGAGCGTTACATAAATGGCATAACATCCGTAGCCTATGGCTGAAAGAGCGATGAAAGCGCCTGCAATCAGCGATATTCGTAAAGGTTTCACGCTGAACGACGTAATCCCTGCCATGGCAAATTTCAGCATTTTTGAAAACGAGTATTTTGTTTTGCCGCTGTGTCGTTGCGAAGGTTGATAGATGATTGATTTTTGCCGGAAACCCATCCATGAAATAAGTCCCCTGATGAAAAGGTAATTCTCGGTAATTTTCGACAATTGACGTGCCACCTGATTCGAAATAAGCCTGAAATCAGCAGCGCCGGGTTCAATGCGGGTGCTGCTTAATGTGTTAATGAGTCGGTAGAATAATGATGATGTGACTCGTTTAAACCATGATCCTGATTTTTTATCGTCGCGAATTGTATACACCACATCATAACCTTGTTCCCACGTCTGAAGCAATTGCGGAATAAGAGATGGAGGATGTTGAAGATCTGCATCCAAACTGATCACGCAATCGCCAAATGCATGATCTATTCCGGCCTTCAATGCATTCTGATGCCCGAAGTTTCTGGAAAACGAAATATAAAAGACCTGTGGGTCGTCCGCCTTAAGCTTCTTGATTTCATCAAGAGTACAGTCGCTGCTTCCGTCATCCACAAAGATAAACTCTGCATCGTAACTTTCAGGAATGTTCTTTCTGATTTCCTGATAAAGCGGGACAATATTATTTTCTTCGTTGTAGCTTGGTACGACCACCGAGACCTTTTTGCGGTTCATGCGGGTTAATTTTGATACAAACCTACGCTATTTTTCGCTTTCGTGCAAAATTTATCCGTAGAAGACCGGTTTCAACCAATGCGTTTTACAATGCTACTTCCTCTTCAATAAACGCTACACCATATGGCTCGAGTGCGGCGAGTATCGGTTCGTAGAATTCCGGCTTCACAGGTACCTGCACCCCGCAGGCTTTCATTTTTCCGGTCATAAACAGCTCGATGGCAATGGCGAGTGGCATTCCGACAGTAATCGCCATGGCAGTATCGGTTTTGTCCTTTCCAATCACAACCATGGACGATAATCGGCGATGTTTTCCTCCAGTCAGTTCATAATCGAAAGTGTGTTGCATCACAATCATATCGAGGTCTTTTTCGCCAAGCGCCCATTTAGGCTCAATAATCGCCTGCAGAATCTGGGCCGGGGTTTTGCACGAAGCCGGAATCGACGTGTTTTCGAAAAGACCCAGCCATTTCATTTTTGCAAATGTTTCGCTTTCAATGCCAATGTGCAAATATCGACAGAACCTCTCCTCAACCCTTAGTCCTTCGGCTTCGGGCAGAAACGACTCGATAAAGGTCCGGTAAGTTAGCTTTTCAGGTTGATCGAGTTCATAACTGTCATCAGTCACTCCAAGCTGAACAAAGCAGTTCCATGCCTCGCAATATCCTGGCCGGCGAAAAGTTCCGCGCACAAGGGTTTGAATGTCGTGTAACCCATATACTTCGCGATAGCTTAAAGAATCGCGGTTCGCATAAATGTCAAAATCACCGTATTGAAGAACGCTTGTACGATCGGTACGTTCAAACAAACGGGTGTATGGGATGTATTTATATTTGCCATTGTGCAGAAATCTTGCTCCTGCCTGTCCTGCCAGAATCACGTTGCGGGCGTTCCAAGTAAATTTATAATTCCATGGATTGTTGTCGTATTCAGGCGCAATCAAACCACCGGTGTTTGATTCAAAACCAGTGATTTTTCCACCTTTTGCACGAATTTCATCAATCACTTTCATGGCCGACATGTGGTCAATGCCCGGATCAACGCCGCATTCATTAAAAAATAAAAGGTTTTTCGCAACGACTTCTTCGTGCATGGCTTTCATTTCTGGCGAAACATACGATGCCGTGAACAAGTGCTTTGAGTGAACAAGGCACATT
Source organism: uncultured Bacteroidaceae bacterium (assembly GCA_964559205.1). Lineage (GTDB taxonomy): Bacteria > Bacteroidota > Bacteroidia > Bacteroidales > DTU049 > GWF2-43-63. Next base: position 7,664 of record CAZLHV010000101.1, on the reverse strand, counting down.
TTGGCTACAATTGGATGAAAGCGGGCAGGAAGCATGCTTACAACCAGATCGTTATCAATAACCATTTTCTCTAGACCATTCTCATCCGCAATGTCGAACCGAAATGCCTTGCCATTGCTGAATCCGGCAATTTTACTTTGTGCAACACTGTGGTCAATATCTGCCACCGAAATGATCCATCCGTTCTCATTGCCCTTTTCAAGCAAATATCGTATCATGGTCGATGACGAAAGACCGGCTCCAAGAATGAGTATGTTTTTCATAATAGTTGTTTCTGATGGCAAAAGTAATACTATCTGAAACTGATATTGAAAAAAAACATTGTTTTTGACAATCAAATGGATTGATTGAAATCATGAAAAAAGACAGAGACCTGAGCGGATCTCTGTCTTTTCTGTATTTCAGCGTATTATTAAAGTCCCAGCTTTTTTAAAATCGGGGCAGGAATCCCTTTTTTATTCACCAGCAAATCAGTCGTTTTTAGCATGACAAATGCTTTGGATGCATAAAAATAACCATCATATTTACCCACAGCATCCCAACTGTTTTTTACTTTAAAATACAAGGTGCCATTCTGGTCTTTAGCCAATCCCATGATAACCATTCCATGATCGTCGGTTGTTTTGAAATTGTCAAATTCTTTCTGGCGCATTTCCTGAGTGACGTTGGCTTCTTTCATGGGTTTTTCGAACGAATATAGCTGTGCTGCCTTTTCTTTGGCGCTAAGTTTTTCCCATTTCTCGCGCTCAGTGCCTGTAAGATCTTCGCGTTGGGCATCGGGAACCACAGCAACTCCATTGGTCCAGCTGAAGCCTTTTTCCGAAACATCGCTTGCCCAAGCTACCGTGTAGCCATTGTTAACGGAGTACTCAATCACCTCGCCCAGTTCGCTCATTGTAATGTTATATGACATATCGTGGCTCCAGTTGTCTGGTACTTCAAGAATAAACGGTTTATAGAAAGGATGATGGGTAAAAGAAGTCAGCTCAATATAATCGTCATAGTTTAGTCCCAATGACTGTTCAAAAGTTTTTGGAGTGTATTTTTTTCCTTTGTATTCGAATTCCTTAGGCTCAGGTCCCAAATAGGCATCCAAGATCGCTGTAAAACCATTTTTCCAGGCAGTTGTTGGTTCTGCTGCACCTTCTTTCACCAGTGCTTCCATGTAGGCTTTCAGCACGGCATCGAGTTCACCGTGATCAAACTTGTCGGTGCCATAATTCAATCCCGGATAGGCCGACTCAGGAACAATCCCGTATGTTTTCATCACATTGGTTGCATCGTGAAAGGCTCCGCCACCGCCAAAATTCAGTGCTCCGTGAAAACGAAGGTAGCGCTCAGCTTTGTCAATATATGAGTGACGGATGATGTAGGCTTCCGATAAATCATACTCGCCTTTTCCCATGCGCATCAATTCAGCTTCATAAAAACCAAGTGCTGAAAAACTCCAGCAGGTTCCAGATTTGTACTGGTTTTTTACTGAAGTAACCGGGACAGTTTTGCTGTCAGTCATTTTGTATCCTTCGTCCTGTGCAACGGCTGTTCCTGCCACAAAAAATACGACAAGAAAAAGAGAAGTGAGAAATTTTTTCATGGTTGATTATTTTATTGACAAAAATAGATATTTATCCTTCATGATCCGGGGATTTTCGATCAACCGCCCCCAATTCACTGCAAGAACCTGATTTTGCTCTTGAAAGAGTATCAGAGTTCTTGTTTGTTGTTGCACTAAATATGAATGGATTATAATAATTCAATTTGATCATTTGTTCGGATGACTGATGTTCTGAAGTTTGATTGGATGCGATATCTGGCAACAGGCGCTCGCCTAATGTGCATTGCCCCGAAACAGGTGGCCAATATAAAAAAACCCGGGGGAGTACCCCGGGATTTTCACATTACCCACCATGAGAGCTATCCAAACAAAGAGCGATGAAAAGAACAGTTTTTGGAATCCGCTCCTGTTTGTGATAACGGACCTTTAATGTTGATTATTGTGCTCGATGATCCTTAATTCTGTTCTGCGGTTAAATTGCCTTCCCATATCAGTACTGTTATCACCCCACGGCATGTCGAAACTGTGCCAGCTTATCATAAGACGTTCATTTGAAATTCCGTTGGTTGTCAAGTAGTTGAATACTGTTGTGGCTCTTTTTTTCGATAATGCAAGATTGTAGTCCCATGATCCAACAATATCTGTATGACCCGAAATTTCGAGTTTCAGTTCTGGATGCTCATTCATGATGCGAATTACATAATTCAAATCATCAATGGCTGCCTGCCGTAAAGAGGCACTGTCGAAATCGAAAAACACATTGGGTAGAACAAGTTTGCTGATGTCGAGCATGTTAAGTTCTGTGATGTGCATTACCTGTTCATACTGCTGATTGATTTCAGTACTCAGCACTTCTTCTGCTTCGTGATACCCTTCAGCCCTCACACTGATATAATATTTTTTACCGGATTCGATGTCGGCCGAATACATGGGTGTTCCCATTCCAAGGTTGTTCCATGAACCTACTTCCTGGCCGTCTTCATCTCTGATATACACGTTGGCAAATTCAACCGGTAACCCGCTGAGTTTGTCAACAACTAGTCCATTTAATACAATCATTTGGTTGCGCTGCGGAATCAGCTGCATGCTGTAAATATCCTGACTGCCATATCCATCAGGGCGCTCCGATGAAAAATATGCAAATTCCTCGTTGCCGGTGAATGTGAAAAAAACATCATCGTCAGGGGTATTCAACGGATAACCCATGTTTTCAGGTTCCATCCAGCGCTGACCATCAAAACGACTTTTAAATACGTCGTAGCCTCCCATGCTTGCCGGACCATTTGAGCTGAAATAGAGTGTGCTCCCATCAGCATTGAGCGAGACACCTTCTTCATTCCATTCTGAATTGATTGCTGGTCCAAGATTGATCGGATTGCCCCAACTGCCATCGGCTTTAAGAATGCTTACATAAATGTCAAGCCCTCCAAATCCACCAGGTCTGTCACTTGTAAAATATAACATTTGACCATCGGCACTTATGGCAGCCGAAGATTCTTTATAAGTGGTGTTGATCTTTGTCAGTGCTGAAGGAGCCGACCACTCGTCCCAACTGCTGAGTTGCGACATAAACAAGTCGCCCCCATTCGTTCCACGATAAATCATCATCGTACGGCCGTCTGCCGATAGGCCAACTGTGGCGTCGTGGGTTGTGGTGTTGAATGAAACGGGTTGGCCCGATTCGAGTTGCCATCCTGTTCCGGTTTTTACGGCTTTGTAAATATCTTCGTTGTATTTAAAGTCGTTTGGATCCCGCTCGCCTCCTGTTGTGTTTGCTCTTCTTGAGGTGAAGTAAAGTGTTTTTCCGTCGGCCGACACGACCGGACAGTAATCAGGATACAGGCTGTTCAGAAACGACCCTGTTTCCTGAATGATGTATGGTTTGGGGCTGGTAAACTGCTCTATGGCCGTATAGGTCTGCATCAGTCCGGTTTCTGCATTTCTGATGTCTTCAGAACTGAGTCCTCTTGACTTCGACATCAGAACAATATTGTAGAATTCTGCGGCTTTGTCGAAACGATAATTCAAATGATAGGATTGTGCTAAGAGCAATGGAAGATCTGGGCTCACAGACGGGTCAAGCAAATAGGCATCTTCGAGATATTTGAGCGACTCCTGCTTGTTGAAGGTCATCAGGTACGACTTTCCAATTTTATAATTCAGGGCGGCATTGTCAGCATTCACTGTGTATGCGTTGAGGTAGTGGAATAGAGCATCCACATACATCCAATTTCCCATGTCGTAAAACTGATCCCCAAGCTTAATTTCAGTTATTGCAAATTCGAGTGCCTGAGGGTTTCGTGCAAAGTTTTTACGGCTGAATTCCGTGTTTTGTCTTTGCTTGTTTTTTTCGGGCTCTTCGGCTTTCATGACCACAGAAGGCCAAAGCAAGACGACGAGCAGAATGATTGAGTATGTTGTTCTCATGATTTAGGCGTTTTGTTGTTGTAAATTTACGACGAATTAATCCAGTTAACACATTCGATTTGTTAAATATTTCACCTGAATGTGCTGAGAATGGATGTTATTTATCATGATTTCTGCCTGATATGATGGTTTTTGCAGAATCTTTACAGAATCATTATCGGATTTTACTGTAATTTCGTTCAAAATTGTCTTGAATGAAATTTGCTGATATTCCCGGAAACCTTAAAGTAATCAATAAACTGATCAAAGCAGCTGAGGAGCAGCGAATTGCTCATGCTCAGCTTTTCATCGGGCCTCAGGGAAGCGGAAAGCTGATGGTTGCTTTGGCTTATGCACAGTTTCTGAATTGCACTGACCGGAAGCATTTTAAGGAGAATCAGGGTGCGGGAGGTCTCTTGGCCGACAGTTGCGGGCTTTGTTCTTCGTGTCGTAAATTCGATTCAATTGAGCATCCCGACCTTCATTTTTTATTCCCGGTAGTGAAGCAGGATAAAAAAGACTTAAGCCGTGATTATATGGCCGACTGGCGCGAGTATGTTTCATCAAAATCAGGCATTGTTAATCTGAACTCATGGTACGAACACATTCAGGTTGAGAACAAGCAGGGTTTGATTTCGACCGACGACATAGCCGATATTATTGGCCGATTGAACTACAAAAACCATGAGGCGAAAGTCAAGGTTATTGTGATTTGGATGGCCGAGAAAATTCAGTACAATGCCGCCCCAAAGCTGTTGAAAACGCTGGAGGAGCCAGCCGATAATACACTTTTTATCCTAATCGCGGAAAACCACGATATGATTCTTCCCACTATTTTATCGCGGGTTCAGACCACTCGGCTGACTGCTCCCACATCCCAGCAAAGTTTTACATTTCTTCAAAACCATTTTGAAGGTCTGGCTGAAAATGACCTCTACGATGCGATTTACAACAGCGAAGGAAACCTTGAAAAAGCGTTTGAGTATTTGCAGAATCGTGACGAGATGCTCATGATTTCAGCATTTTTCAGAAACTGGATGCGCACTTGTTTTGCACTCAAGGGCCGAGAAGTTTCGGCCATGGCCACCGAGTTTTCAGGATTCGGAAGGGAGAAACAAAAGTATATCCTTGCTGAAAGTGGCAGGAAGTTTATCAATACATTTCATATTGGGCAAAAAATCAAAGAGATCACCTTCTACAATCCGGACGACGAAAAATTTTTTGGAAAATTTGCAGCGTACATTCATCAGGGTAATTTCGATTTTTTTCAGCAAAAAATTGAGGAAGCCATCATGCACATTGAGCGAAACGTAAGTGCGAAAATTGTTTTCACCGATTTGAGTTTTGATATCGGACGAATGTTCAGACTTTCGAAACCTGCAAGCTGATGTGGTTTTTCGAGGCATAACCGATCCACCGTTGCGAAAAATTTCCTTTCCTGATCGAAGCAACCCATTAGTTTCGTACATTTGCACCTTGTATTATGAAGATAGAAAATTGTCATATTCCCAATTTCGAGGCACGGGGCTTGTGTGTTAGGCAGAAAAACAATTCCACCGAAATTGCATTTTGTCGCGGAGCTTGCAAAGCCGCGGTCAGCTCTGCCATTGAATCGCAGCAAGAAATTGGCGCAGCACTAAAGTTTGATTGTATTGAAGTCCGATTCAAAAACAATCATAAAGATTATTTCAGGGTTTGCGGAAATATTGATTATTCGGTCGGAGAAATCGTGGCTGTGGAAGCTTCACCTGGCCATGATATTGGCTTGGTTTCGCTTGCCGGACCCGAAGTAATGAGGCAAATGAAGCGTAAGAAAGTCAACTCTGCCGATCTGCAACTCCGAAAGGTGTATCGCAAAGCGAAGCCCGCAGATGTTGAAAAATGGTACCAGTCAATTTCCCGAGAGCATGAAACTATGCGTCGGACGGCATCGATCATTCGCGAACTTAATTTAAATATGAAACTCAATGACGTTGAGTTTCAGGGTGATGGTACAAAAGCCATCTTTTATTATACTGCTGAAGACCGTGTCGATTTTCGCGAACTTATTAAAATCTTGGCCGACGAATTTAAAATTCGCATCGAAATGCGACAAATCGGTGCCAGACAAGAATCCGGTAAGCTGGGTGGCATTGGAACCTGTGGTCGCGAATTGTGCTGCAGCGCTTTTATCCATCAGTTTCAATCGGTCACAACTCATGCAGCCCGAATACAGCAATTGTCACTTAATCCACAGAAATTGGCTGGCTTGTGCGGCAAGCTCAAATGCTGTCTCAATTATGAAGCTCCTGTTTATCAGGAAATTCTGAAGTCTTTTCCTGATACACATCCTCTGAAGACTAAAAAGGGACTTGCCACGCACCAAAAGAGTGATATTTTCAAAGAGCTGATGTGGTATTCCTATACCAATGCTCCTGGCAACCTTATGGCGCTTCCGATTGCACATGTCGAAAAAATTCAGAAGATGAACAAATCCGGACAGGTTCCCGAGGCTCTGGAGGAATTTGCCATTAGCCTTGAAAACAAAATGGAGGATGAGAACGTTGTTGGAAAGGATGATATTTCAAAATTGGCCGACTAATGCAGAAAATACTCATTGTCTTGATTGTAATCGCAGGTCTGATCGTATCAGGCTGTGATTCATCGGTGTATAATAAAATGAAAGAAATTCCGTCCGAAGGGTGGGATAAGGACTATCCCATCAAATTTGATGTGAACATTACCGATACCACCGGATTGTTCGATTTTTACTTTATGCTCAGACACAACACCGATTATGCATGGAGTAACCTGTTTTGCTTTGTAACAACCACCATGCCCGGTGACAGCATGAAAGTTGACACCATCGAATTTGTTCTTGCTGACACCGACGGTCGCTGGCTTGGCGATGGAACAGGACATTTAAGAACCAACGAAGTGATGATCAGCAGAAAATTTGTGTTTCCGCATGCTGGACTCTATTCATTTGAGTTCCGGCAGGCCATGCGAGATACCTTGCTCACGGGTATCAGTGATATCGGAATAAGAATAACGCCAACACAACTATAATTTTTTTGCCATGAAGAAAATAATGGCCTGGATCCGGGGAAAGAATGTTCGTGAAGAGCATCGGCGCTACATCAGGCGGATGTGGCGGACGTTTTTTATTGGTGCTGCCGCATTCTACGTGTTCTTTATCGGGGTCTCACTCGGAATGCTTGGCCCTATTCCATCTTTTGAAGAGCTTGAGAACCCTCGAAACAATCTTGCGTCGGAAATTTACAGTTCCGATCAAGCTTTGCTAGGAAAATTCTATATTGAAAACCGCACCAATGTTGAGTATCAGCATTTATCGCCTTATCTTGTGCAGGCATTGATTGCAACCGAAGATATTCGTTTCGAAAAGCATTCGGGTGTTGATGCCCGGGGTCTTTTTCGTGTTTTTGTAAAAACACTTTTTGGTGGAAACCGAAGCAGCGGAGGAGGCAGTACCATTACTCAGCAACTAGCCAAGAACTTGTTTCCGCGCGACCGTGACATTTCTGCCATTGAACTGGTTACCATCAAATTCCGCGAGTGGGTGACAGCAATCAAACTCGAACGAAATTACACCAAGGAAGAAATCATTGCCATGTATTTCAACACGGTTGATTTCGGTAGTCAGGCATTTGGTATTAAATCAGCCGCAAAAACGTATTTTGATAAGGAACCCGATTCACTCAAT
>CAZLHV010000100.1:0-11350 GCA_964559205.1 uncultured Bacteroidaceae bacterium | reverse complement strand
TTTGGTAGCTGATATTCAGATATTGAATATATCGTTGAACTGTTTTTACGCTGAGGCCGGTTTGGGTGGCGAGTGTTGAAGCGTTGATTGTTTGTGAAGTCTGTACGGCAAGAGCCCGCTGAAGAATAACAAATGGTTCAAGTTCGCGAAAGGATGCCAGATCGCGAATATCACGTTCAAGATAGGTTCTTACATATTGACCTATCCAGATGTATTTCTGTTCATCTGATAATTGTGTGTCAGTGAGTGCAGGGTAGCCACCGAAAGTGCAATAATGTGAGTAGGCTGTTTGTTTTTTTGCCATTTCCGGATCCAGATTAAAGGATGGATAAAAATCCATTTTCTGACCGGGATTGTTAAGCATTTTCTGAAACAGTGACAGCTGCGATTTTTCCGGATCATCTGCTTTTATTTCGGGCAGTGTCAATGGAAACATTTCGATAATGACACATCGTCCGGCAAGACTCTCGCTCACTTTTTCCATGAGAAGCAACTGGCTGGAGCCAAGTAAAATGTAGCGCGGTTCGGAAAACTGATCGTACACGGCTTTGATGCTTTCAATCAAAACCGGTTCTTTCTGAATCTCATCGAGTATGGCTTTTGGATAAAGTGTATGCCATCGGGCTGCTGTAAGGCCTGTGAAATCTGCTCTGGTAAGAGGGTCTTCGATTGATAAATAGGCATAATCAGGAAACAGCTTTTTGACAAGCGTTGTTTTACCAGTCTGCCGGGCACCCGTGAAAATAAGAATCCTTCCTAGCCCGGATTTACTGATTTTTTTTGCGTAATTGCCTATTTGTCTGTACTTCATATATGCAGATTTCCGGAAGCAAATATACGATCTTTTTCTTTGAAATCCAAAAAATACGGCGAAAATTGGAATATAAGTCCAAAAAACACGGTGAAAATTGGAATTGAATTCCAAATATTACGGCGAAATCCGACATAAATATTATTAATTTGCAGTTTCAGGCTCATGTTTTAGCCGGATAAAGCTCTGTTTTCGCCTTTTTTGAGCTTCATTTGGCGTTTGCGTGAGCTTAAACTCCTAACAGGCACCAATTACAAATCAACTATATTACGTTTCGAAAGTAGCATGTGATTTTTAATTCTAAGTTCACAACAATTATTTTTCTTTTAATACAAAAATATTTAAGATATTTCTCTTTTGTTGAAATAATTTGATACGTTTGCATATAGAATAGAGCGGTTATGTTGATAGGTTGCTGAATGTTTAATATTTGAATTTCAACATGATTCTCTCGAACTTGGAAATATTTGCGATACTTTTCAATAAGTTGTTTAATTAAAATTGTTTCAATGAAAAATTTCTACAACATTGTGCTGGCATTAAATATAGTTGTTCTTTTGACAACTTCATGTGCGATCGAAAAAAGACATTATTTGCCAGGTGTTTTCGTGATAGGAAAACAATCATCTGAAAACATAAAACCGCGCAATCTTGACTTTTTTATCAATCGAAAGATAGATTATTCCCTCGAACATGCAAACCTAATAGTTGACACTGCTATTGTGCTTTGTTCAACAGAGAAGCAAAACTTGGAGTTTTCTAATAGCAAAGATACAAACCAAATTCGCAAGAATTCTACTACGTTAGCAGGCTGTGAGGATTGCGATTTAATTGTTATGAGAAACGGGGATGAGATTTTTGCTAAAGTTACTGAAGTTTCAACAAATGAGATTAAGTATATTAGATGTGATAATTTAAGTGGGCCAACTTATGTGGTTTCAAAGAGTGATGTGTTGTTTATCAAATATGTAAATGGGCAAAAGGAAGTTTTCGCTGAAAAATTAGTTGAAGAGACTAAAAAGAGAGAGAGTGTAGAAGGATTTGGCTTAACAGGTTTTATTATTTCCGTACCTTCTTTTGTCTTACTTGGATTGAGTATGGGGGTTTCTGGATTATTTGGATTGGTTGCAATAGTTTTTGGATATATTAGTATAAGTAAATTGAAGAAATCTGCTCAAGAGCACAAGGGGAAAGGATTTGCAATAGCAAGTATCATTATTGGTTTTATTGCGCTAATACTTGCAATTTATTCGTTGTTCATTAGATTATAAGAAGTGATGGAGATAGTACTTAACGGCAATTATTGATGCAACATCAATTTATTGTGCTCAAGAAGAGTCTGTAACTATTCTTTAAATCTTGTAATTCCAGCTAGTATTCTCTATATTACTTAATAAATTCCTATCAAATACTAAGAAATTTGTTCAAGAAATTTCACCTTGACTGAATTGTTAAATTCAAGCCAAAAGTCAAGCACTGCAATTGAGTGTTTTAAAAGGAGATAATTTCTTGAAGTATCTTTTTCGTAAATGCCATTAAACTTGCCTCCATGAAAGAGATTATTTCTTATTGTCCTAATAGATGAGCTTAAATGGAAAACAATTGATCCATCTGTGTGTTGGTCTATTGCCTTCCATCCTAATACCCCATTCGCATAATTTTGTCGTTTAGGTGGATGATTAGTCAAGTATTCTATTGCCCTAGAAACCGTCTTCGTTTTGATTGCATTTTCGAAATTTTCTTCGATAATACTTGTAAACTTATCCCAATCAGGCTTTACTCTGGTAACATCTCCTTTGGCAAAGCCAGATGCTTTTAATGCAAATTCAAAGCGAGAAAATGTTACAAAGAATTCATAAATTAAATTAACCCCCTCTGTTTCTATTTGTTGTTTCATCTGCTCTAAAAATACTTTAGATGTCGTTTTTCTATCCATGTTACATTCACAATTTATTTTGACAAAGTCAATGATTTGCTATTCGCGGTTTTTCATCACTTTTGAACTTCAAACTCACAAAGATAATAAATGCACCTCAATATTACATCTTTTTGAGCTTCACTTGGTGTTTGCGTGAGCTACAAATTTAGAAAAACACCCTCACATGCAAATTTCCAGTATGCACCACAGGGTTGCCTTCGCTGGCGCGGCCATCGTAGATGAAGTTGAGTTGCATGTTGGATCCCAGCGTGCGTTGAATGCTGAATTTCCAGATGAATTCTGTTATGGCTGCTCCAGCTTTTCTCTAACTGCCATTATGGTTAGCTGGGGAAAATCTGCATCGAACCGATTCAATGCATCATTCTCATAAAGGCGATTTATGGTTTCTCGTTGAGATGAAGATTTGATAAAATCCCGATATGCATTTTGAACGAATTGGATTGGCAATGTGATCACTATTTGGAGAGGAATAGTTGGCTATAAGCTCGATATGCGGCGATAATGGGAAAGAGAATCGGTTGGTATTTAAATTAATATCAATCGTCAAATTGTACGCATGAATGTGGCAAATCATAAAATGCAATGTTCGTTTATGAAATTAATTATTATCTTTGTAAAAAAAAGGCATGAAATCATTATTTACAATTTTGTGTGTAATTGTACTGTCCGGGCTTTCTTCCGGACAATATGTACAACAGCAATTGATAGGTTGGCAATACGCGGTTCCGATCACTGCGACCAGTACTTTTTCTTCAGTGGCTACTGATGAAATCATCAGGGTTATTGTGGATACTGAAACCCCTATCTTGGCTGGTAAAATGAATAGTTCCGGAAACGATATTCGGTTTACGGATTCCTGCGGCGTGGTTGTATTTCCCCACTGGGTTCGTTCGGGAATCAATACCAGCACAACAGAGATATGGGTGATGATTGATGAGATTGCGCCACTCTCTGACAGGGTAATTTACATGGTTTACGGCAATGATACCGCGGCAAACACTTCAGATTTCAATCAGGTTTTCACCAACTCATATGTCAGCAGTGGCAATGATACTATTTCGGGAATGTATGGCTATCAGTGGTTTGAAGTTGCTGCTGGCGATACAATATTTCTTGAAGATGAAACAGGATTTTTGTCAATGGGAGTATATGCTGAGATTGGTGGAGTGATCAATGGGATTGGAAAAGGTGAGCTCGGGGGCGCAGTTACTGCAGCAGGATCTGGTACAGGCGGTGGAGGCGGTTCAAGCAATTCTGGTGCAGGGGGTGGCAGTTATGGTGGAGTTGGCGGAACTGGAGGATATGATGCGGGAGATACACCTGGTACAGGTGGTCCTGTTTATGATGATGCCTCATCTACGAGTATCAGCATGGGCTCGGGTGGTGGTGGTGGCGTAAGCTCCGGAGGAAATGGAGGAGGAGGAGTATATTTGGTTTATACTTACTTAACCTTGAATGGAACGATCGTCATGGATGGAGCTCCGGGAATTGGTGGCTCACGAGGCAGCGGTGGAGGATCTGGAGGAGGCATACTTTTAGCAGGGAATGATATTGATATCAATGGCACTCTTTCGGCTGCAGGTGGCAATGGAGGTGTTGGAACCAGCACTGCGAACGATGATGGCGGCGGCGGCGGTGGTGGCCGAATTAAAATATTCTATGAAAACACTTTTTCGATTAGCGGGCCACAGATTGTTACAGGCGGACTGGGTGGACCATATGGAAGTGCTGCTCCAGCTACAAATGGAGGCGATGGGTCGACCCATACTGGATACATGATGATTGATAAGGTGAGTGTAACCTCAGTTGATACAGAAGTTGGCTTTAATGCCGGCACCCCGATTGAAGTGTACGCTGACAGTATCGTGTGTGAGGGTTACGGTACAACGATTGCCATAGAGAATTCGTTTTTGAATTATGAGTTTTTCTTAAATGGTTCTTCGGAGTATTCAGGAACGGATTCAAGTTATTCATATCCATTGTTGATTCAGGACGATGAGATTTCTCTCGAGGCCACGAACACATGCGGCACGTATTATTATGTATACACAATTGATGCTGTGCCAAATCCGGTGCCAGTAATCACTGAAGGTTTCAACGAACTTCATGCAGGAACACAATACGTTTCGTATCAGTGGTATTATAATGGCAGCATCATTGGCGGGGCCACCAATGAGAGTTTGATTGTTACTGCAAGCGGATTCTATAGGGTTGAAGTGACCGATAGCAATGGTTGTACGGGCATTTCTGATCAGATTAATGTCATTCTTGGATTATTGGATGAGCAAGTCACCGAAATTCAGGTTTATCCTAATCCTGCAGAGGATGTGCTCCATCTGAGTTTCTATTCTTCAGACTACAACAATATTAACGTGGCCATCACGGATCTGACAGGCCGCCAGATATGGGTTGCCAATTATGCATGTGTAATGGGAAACAATCAAATTGTATTGCCTGTTGATTTTCTTGAGCCAGGCGCCTATTATGTTCGATTTGCCGATAAGGCAGAATATAGCAAGGCTTTTCTAAAGCAGTAAATTGCTGATAATTTTGCGACAACGGGAGGAGAACACCTCCCGTTTTTTATTGGCTTTTTGTAGGAAACTATCAGAAAAATACCCTAACCTGAACATTGCCTGTATGGATGACCGGGTTGCCTTCGCTTGATCGGCCTTCATACATGAAATTGAGTTGCATGTTGCTCCCCAAAGTGCGCTGTATGCTGAGATTCCAGGTGAAGTTTCGTCCTGGTTTCAGGCCTTCCAGCATGATATATCCTAAATTGCTGTCGGTGGTACCAAGAAAGTTTATCTGCAACATGTTGAACTGAAGGAGTGCAAGACCGGTTCCCGATTTGCTGAATTTCAGTTCTGTTCCTGCCTTGCGAACAATAGCACGCTGTGTGCTTAGAGTATTGTTTTTTTCGCTGTATTGATAAATCCAGGACCATCGGAACGTTGTTCCTGGTTGCCAGGCTGCAATAGGCCTGATGGCATGTTCTCTAATGGCATAGTTGTTTGATTGAAAATACTCGGATGAGTAATTCTTGTTTCCATTGCTGAGGGACATTTCGATGTTCCAAACGCGCCGGATGGTTTGAATAAGCTTTAATTCATTGCTTTCATTGCTCCGGTCTTCCACACCGTTGGTAAGTAAACCTCTGTTTCTCCCTGAAGTATTTGTCCAGATAATCGATGTTTGTCCGTTTTTTGATTTGAAGGATGCTATGTTTCTCCAAATGGAGATTTGAGTCACCAATGTGGTGTCGTTTTCATCGGCCGAAAACGGAATATACATTTCAATTAGTTGATTGGAAGATGTTTTTTTATCCCAGCTGAATGCACTGCGGTTTGAGATACGCGCAAGCCATGATAATGGTCCTTTTTCTTTTTTGATCCATTCTGAAAGTGCCAGAGAAAGGCTTCCCGCCAGGTTTGAATAGAAAACTCTGATATAATCGTTGGTTGGAGTGAACACCCGGATGAAATTTCCCTGATCGCTGAATGCAGCTGATTCAAACTCGTTGAGTTCGCGAATGTTGTTGCCATTATAGTCAATCCAGGCGTAGTTTCCTTGACCTGGGGCGACCTCAAGATAGGTGAATTCCTTCTTTGCCTCCATACCCGATCCGGCTTCATAATTCATACTGAACACAAGGAGCCTGTTTTTCAATCGACCACTGTATTCAGTTCTTCCTAGAACGAATTCTTCCTTACTTACAATACTATCGCTATAATTCAGCCGGCGGTAGCTTATTCTTGCTAAAGCCTCATGTCCTTTCCATGGAGAACCTCCAGCCTCAGCACCCCAGTCCTGACTGTTTATTTCAGGCACAAAGTAGGTGCTGTCGGGACGTGTATCGGTACGTTGGGTATAGTATACCCTGATTTTGTTTCCAGAGCTGTCGGACAGTCCGTAATATATTTTGCCTGACCACCAAGCGGCAGAGCTGCTATGCAACAATGTGCTTTCGCCAATTCTTGTTTTTCTCGATTCACCATCTGTTTCAATTCCGCTAAACATTTTACCGAATGTGAGTTCTGCCAGATGATGATGACGAAGAAATTGTGTGTTGAGACCTGCAGCAGGTGATTCAAGCCAGGAGATTTTGCTTTCGATTCTGAGCTTTTTCCATCGTTTATCAGCTTGAAAGGAGTGTTTGATTGCCCGATTAACGGCATCTCTTAAAAATATTCCACTGCTCAATCCAAAGTAGTCCTTCCTGCGATTTTTTAGCGACACAAGTGCTTCTCCAAACCATCGGTTACCTCCTACATCCATGAATGCCGAATTCCAGTCGCGATCGAATTCGACCGATCGGAACCGGTCGGCAATGGAAAACGCATGATCGGTTACGTCACCCCTGACAACTGCGTCAAGCAGCCATTTTTTTGTTGTGTCTTTTCCGATTTCCTTGCGGTGATTAAAGCTGAACATCAGTGCGCGACCTTTGTTGTTGTCGTCATCTAAATCTGAAAACAGGTTGAGGTCTTTATCGCTTTGAGCATATTCGGCTTTAATCATCGTGTTTGTGCTGAATTGCCATGCTGTACGGAAAGTGTATAGGCTTGTTTTTTTTGGTGTAATCAGCAAGATAACAGGCTCATAATCGCCCTGAGGGATGCCTGATGTGGGAGCCACCCACTTAAAAACCCTTCCATTTGCATCGCTTCCTGTTTGAATATAGTTTCCGTGGTTTGACCCCACGTATGAAAAGGACAAGGCGAAATGTGCACTGTCTGGATGAGTTGAATATACAAAAACACTGTCATAACCCAGGCTGTCGCGCAGTGCATATAATACCCTGCTGGTATTGAATCCAATACTGTCGATTCCGCTTGCAATGGCAAGATCGGGTTGGTCGCCAGCCTGTGCAAGAATGGCTTTTTGTTCATCGCTTAGCTCCTGCATGATGGTTTGATTCTTCAGGTCGGTTTCTGACAACAGGCTAATTCCTGCACTGAATTTTCCAACTTTGTAATCGGCGCCAGCAGAAACAAGTGATCGTGCATAATTCTTGTCGGAATACTCGAATTCGGCAATGATTCTTGTTTTTGAAGAAATGACGACTCTGTTTGTGAATGTGATTTCTGCAGTATTGTAATCAATAATGTAATCGTTTTCTTCGCCCCTGGTTAATTGAGCTCCATCGACAAATACTTTTTCGCTGCCAGCAAGAACAATGATATAGTTTTCGTTGTTGTTGCCTCTGAGTTTATATGGACCCCTGTTGCTTTCGATGGCATTAATTTCCTGCCGGGCATACCGGCCTTTGCCAAATGCGCCACTCACAGTGAATCCCAAGTGATCGTTTTTGATGAGCCCTGGATCCAGTTCGCTTGATAGCGAGGCACCTTGAGCCTTTCGGTTGTATCGTAAAAAGTAATCCTGATCAGTTGAGTGTGTTTCAATATCGCCAGCAGTGAAGGATGTTTTATCCTTCGAAAGCCGGATAAATATTTTATCGAATTCCTGTATTTGCTGCGTATTCCCATCGGGTTGAACCGGAATACTTGCGTCGGATATCGCAGCCTGAATCTCAAGATCGTTGTTAAGCTTTCCCGATAATATGAGGTTAAGCGATGAGTTGAGCGCAAAATCCTGCCGGTTGCCCACGCTGAATCCACGGGTGATACTGCCCGATTTCACGAGCCCACCGGTTTCGAGCCAGTCGCTGCTTCCTGCCGCGTTTGAAGCAGCAAAGGGGTCGTAAAATTGTTTCAGCTCTGGAAAAAGCAAGGTCGTATCCTTGTGCCGGTAAACTTTGGTGAGCTGCACACTCATGGCTTCGTATTGAATGCTCACAGTGCCGCTATCGGCCAAAAGTGATTTTTTAAACCTGAGCCATCCGCTATTGATGTCGTAGGTATAATACGATGTATCGAGCTTTGTTTGATTGGGCAGGAGCAATTGGATGGACTCCGGATTTACGGTGAAGGAATCCAGCAGCAATGAGTCGGGGAGCGGAAAATGCAGCATGCGTGTTTTCAGGGCAGATTCATGCTGAGCCCTTCCGTTAAGAACGGTCAATAACAACGCCAATGATGCAATGAATCGCCACATGGTTTAATGAACGAAAACAAAGATAAAGTATTTTGGATGGATGATCTGTTACGTTGATTTCGGAACCAATGATTCAATGCAAATATTTTTGTGACCTGGTAATAAAGTTTTTTTTCAAATCAGAAAAACTTTGTATATTTGCAGCCCTAAAGTTGGGGCATTAGCTCATTTGGCTAGAGCGTTTGACTGGCAGTCAAGAGGTAACGAGTTCGACTCTCGTATGCTCCACAAATAAATCAGAACCCGGCTAAACCGGGTTTTTTTGTATGGATTCTGCTTCACTTTTTGGATTGACCTTGTCTGAGATTTCGGCTGCAATTGCTGCCGGTGGCGCGCGTTCGTTCACTGCACAACAGCTTTGCACGTGGTTATACCGCAACCGTGTGTTTGATTATGAGCAGATGAGCAATCTGCCTAAGAACATTAGGGAGTGGCTTGCACAGACGTATCCTGCATTTTTAACCCCCTGGTCACAGGTCTCAGTTTCGAAAGACGGAACCAAAAAATATTTATTTGAATACAGTGGTGGCCGCGTGGTCGAAACGGCCGTTATTCCCGACGGCGAGCGACTCACGGTTTGCGTTTCATCGCAAGCAGGCTGCCGCTATGGATGCCGATTCTGTGCTACTGGCATGAATGGCTTTCATGGGCAGCTCAGTTCGGGCGAAATTTTGAATCAGCTGATGTCGATCGACGAGGCAGCTCAAATTACAAATATTGTGTATATGGGCATGGGTGAACCGCTCGATAACCTCGAAGCGGTTTTAAACAGTCTTGAAATTCTGACCGCAGACTGGGGATTTGCTTTTGGTGCCGGACGCATTACCGTTTCTACCATCGGTTTAACTGCAAATCTTGAGCAATTGCTTGAGAAAACCCGGGTAAACATTGCCATCAGTCTGCATAGTCCCTTTTCGGAGGATCGAGCCAAACTGATGCCGGTCGAAAACAGCCATCCGGTAAAAGATGCACTCGACACCATTCGCAGTCACGAATTGCCCAAGCATCGCCGGGTATCGCTCGAATACATTGTCTTCAAAGGAATCAATCATCACAAGCCTCATGCAGTCCGGCTTGCCGATTTGGCCATGCGTTGTCGCGCAAAGGTAAACCTGATTCCATACAATAAAGTTCCTGGTTTGCCCTTTGAGTCGCCCGACGAGAACGAAGTGATAAAGTTTCAGCAGGAGTTGTTGCAACGTGGTGTGGGAACAACCATTCGGCGCTCACGCGGTCGCGACATCATGGCTGCCTGCGGAACGCTTGCCGGGAAAAAACCTGCAACAGACTAAGCACCGATCTGTGCATTTTTCGACGAAGGGCGCAATGAATACAAAGTTGCTGTCAGCATGGTTGTGACTGGATTCCATTCTGGTGTTATCTGAGCAAATTGCCTTTTTTAGAACGCAAGTGTAGAATTATCCACACAATCATGGCGCTAAGCAGGGCCGAAAAGAAACACCACACCGAAACAAAAAAGTCGAAATAGAAAACACCTGTAACAAGGTATGCGAGCAGCACCAGAGCTCCGAATAGTTTCATTCCCCTTACCGATGAAAACATGAGCGATCCGATCGTCGCGATGGCATAAAAGCCTGTGACCACCGGTGTCATGACCACTGGATATCCAAAAGTGTAAAAGATATGGCACTCACGAATAACGCCGTTGACCGGAAAGATCATCATGCAGGTAATAAAATACAGCGATACCATGGAGCCAATTGCAAACATGATGCGTAGTATTTTTTTTCGGCGCGGATGCGTTTCAAGCTTCATTATGGCAAAGGGGACCCAGAATGGCCAGAAGACCTGTGCGAAAAACAAAAACAGGTAGGTGCAGGGCATTTTCAATGCTGCATAATCGGGATTTGAAAGGGACAGCCAGAGAAACCCTTCGGCAAACTGTTGAGCGGCAAACAGGATCGGAATACCTGCAAATGGCAACTGCTGCGGTTTTGTGGTTTTACGTAACGCTACTGCGCCGATGGCAGTCAGTACTGCTCCTGCCGCGAAACTGGCTGTGGCTGAGAAACACATGGAATAATTGTTTTCGGAAGAATAATTCGGTTCAAAAGTAATATGAATTTTGATTCAAGCGTTTCGTGTCAGGCAAACAAATATCGTATGATAATAAATGAATGGTATGGATCAATGCAATAAATACAACTCTCCGCCGTAATCGTGCTGCAGTCCGTCGGTGAATTCCGCATGTGTCTCGGAACAATGATAAATACATTATCGCATGAACAGAATTTTATTGCCAGCAAAAGTCGGCGATAGATTATTTGACACAAAACCTTTGTGAACAAAAAGTTTGAAGTAGATGAATGCTTTCCCAACTCACTACTCACCACTGCCAACATGTTACAGCCGTTGCATTGCAACGCCTCTGCACTGACCACTATTTTTGTATCTTTGCTCCGTATTTAATTAAAATGAAAATTTCAGCTTCGTTATATAGTGCCGGAACATCCGATTTGCCTGAACTGGTGCGCGAACTCGACGCCTATCAGTCCGACTGGTTTCACATCGATTGC
>CAZLHV010000099.1:0-11401 GCA_964559205.1 uncultured Bacteroidaceae bacterium | reverse complement strand
CTTTGTTTAAGCGCCTGGAGCGAAAAAACTCGGGGTTTTAACACCAATAGTTCAATCCCGAAGGATGAGGTATTTGCTTGCACTGTTATAATGATGCAAATCAGACTTTTGCGCGATAAATTTTCCCAATGTCTCTTTCAATGTTGCATTTCACTTTTTCTTTTTATTTTGACGTGAAATTTGCTGATTATATGAAAATTTGCGCTGGATAATTCATTCAATTGATCCTGCCGGATCGCATGCTTCGGCCATATTGAATTGTTTTTCTAATTTTGCCCCGAATAAACATGATTCTATGTCCAACGAAGAATTCAAAAATGCCATTTTGGCTGGTATTCCAAAAGAGCTGCCTGCTCCAAAAGCGTATAATCCAAATGCCAATCATGCTCCCAAGCGAAAAGATATTCTCACCAGGAAAGAAAAGTTTTTAGCCATACGAAATGCCTTGCGATATTTCCCCGAAAGCTGGCATAAAACATTGGCTCCCGAATTTGCAAGTGAACTAAAAAATTACGGCCGCATTTACATGTATCGTTTTAAACCCGAATACGAAATGTATGCCCGCCCTATTGAAGACTATCCTGCAAAATCGCGTCAGGCTGCTGCTATCATGCTCATGATACAAAACAATCTTGATCCTGCTGTGGCTCAACATCCCGACGAGCTGATCACCTATGGCGGAAATGGAGCCGTGTTCCAAAACTGGGCGCAATATCTGCTAACCATGCAATATCTGGCCAATATGACCGAAGAGCAGACTTTGTCTATGTACAGCGGACATCCAATGGGTGTTTACCCTAGCCATAAAGATGCCCCGAGGGTTGTTGTTACCAATGGCTTGGTTATTCCGAATTATAGTTCTCGCGACGACTACGAACGCATGAATGCCACAGGTGTTTCGCAGTATGGACAAATGACAGCTGGTTCGTACATGTATATCGGACCACAGGGTATTGTCCATGGCACAACAATTACCGTTCTTAACGCAGGACGAATGAAAGCTGCCAAAGGCGAAGGTCTGGGTGGAATGATTTTCGTCAGCTCAGGACTTGGCGGAATGTCAGGCGCGCAGCCAAAAGCAGCAAAAATTGCTGGTGTGGTTGGCATTGTGGCTGAGGTGAATTCAGCTGCCGCACACAAAAGATACGATCAGGGCTGGGTCGATGAAATATTTTCCGATCTCAGTGCACTAACCAAACGCGCGGTTGATGCGGTAAATAATAAAGAAGCCCTCTCAATTGCTTACGTGGGCAATATTGTAGATTTGTGGGAACATCTGTATAAGGAAAATATATTTGTTCATATTGGGTCTGATCAGACATCACTTCATAACCCATTTGCCGGTGGTTATTACCCTGCTGGAATGAGCTTCGAGGAATCGAATCTCATGATGGCTGAGCAGCCTGATTTGTTTAAGGAAAAAGTGTACGAAAGTCTGCGGCGTCAGGCTGCCATCATCAATAAGCATGCTGAGCGAGGAACCTATTTCTTCGATTACGGCAACGCTTTTCTGCTCGAAGCTTCCAGGGCAGGCGCCGATATTCTGAATATTGATGGATCTTTCCGCGACCCAAGCTATGTTCAGGATATCATGGGACCAATGTGTTTCGATTTCGGATTTGGCCCTTTCCGCTGGGTATGCACTTCTGGTAAACCCGAAGATCTGGAATTATCCGACAACATTGCAGCTGATGTTCTTGAGAAAATGGCGGCCAGCTCGCCCGAAGAAATCAGTCAGCAAATGCGTGACAATATTCACTGGATCCGCGAAGCGCAGAAAAATAAACTCGTTGTGGGTTCGCAGGCCCGCATTCTGTATGCCGATGCTGATGGCCGCATTCGAATTGCCGAAGCTTTCAATAATGCCATAAAAGAAGGACTTATTTCGGCCCCGATTGTTCTTGGTCGTGACCACCACGATGTGTCAGGCACGGATAGCCCGTTCCGTGAGACTTCAAATATTTACGACGGTTCGAGTTTCACTGCCGATATGGCTGTGCAGAATTTCGCAGGTGACGGATTCCGTGGTGCTACCTGGATTTCGCTGCATAATGGCGGTGGTGTGGGCTGGGGAGAAGTCATCAACGGCGGTTTTGGTATGGTGCTCGATGGCAGTGCCGATGCTGATCGTCGCTTGAAGAGTATGCTTTTCTGGGATGTAAACAATGGTATTTCGCGTCGCAACTGGGCACGTAATCCGAACGCAACCTTTGCGATCAAGCGAGCCATGGAAGCTAATCCCGGATTAACGGTTACATTGCCCAACCTTGTCAATGATGAACTGCTTGATGGGCTGGATTTATAACAATTCTGAAAAGTTTATGCCGTCATTCGTTGCATAGCGAATGAGACCTGAAGTCATTTAGGAAAATGGATTTACTAGATTCTGTCAAGTACAAGCGATATGAGCTTTTTCATATACGGTTTGTAATCTTTCAGAAATGTTTTATCAGCTCTGTTGGCAATGATAACACATCCTGTACATGCTTTATGGCCCAGCATTTTCGCAAGCCCGTATAAAGCTGACGTTTCCATTTCGTAATTGGTAATAATGTTTTTCTTGTATCGGAATGCTGCTACGCGGTCATTGAATTCGGGATAATGCAAGCCGAGTCGAAGCTGTCTTCCCTGAGGTCCATAAAAACCCGAAGCGGTCAGGGTCATGCCACTATGATGACCTTTTGAAAGTGTTTTATGAAGTTCAGAATGCGCTTCAACTACATATGGAGCGGGCCAGCGTGCGGGCCATCCCAGCTGATTCATAAGTTGTTGCTCGATATCGGTTTCTCTGAACATTGAGCTTCCCTTGTAGAAATGCAGCAGGCCGTCGAGTCCAATCCCATGACTGGAAAACAGAAAAGAACCGGTAGGAATTTTTGAATTGAGCCCACCCGATGTGCCAATTCGAACTAAAGTGAGACTTTTTTGAGTTTTGTTTATCACTCTTTTCTTCAGATCAATGTTCACCAGGGCATCCAGCTCATTGACCACAATATCCAGATTATCAGTGCCCATTCCAGTACTAATGACGCTGATATTTTTGCCTTTATAGGTTCCTGTTCGCGTAAAAATCTCGCGGTTTTCTCTCTTGATCGTGATTTTATCGAACATCGACGCCACAAGATCAGTGCGGGCTGGGTCGCCTACCAGAATCACTTTTTCGGCAATTTCGCCGGGATGAAGCCTCAGGTGATAAACGCTGCCATCATTATGAAGTACAAGTTCGGATTCAGCAATCTTTTTCATTTTTTTATATCTTAGCGTTTTGAATAATCTGCAAAAGTACAAAATGGAAAACAATTACGATAATATTCTGATTCCCATTGATTTTGGACGACGCACTGATATGCAGATTCAGCAGGCCTATTTTCTTGCCCGACTGATGAATACATCCATGACTTTGATCCATGTGGCCAACCAACGAAATGCTATTTCATACAATGCTCAGCAGCCCAATGTGACATATAGTGAGGCTGATGAAGCTGTTGCAACGAAAATCAGACGTTTAGCCCATGCATATTCCGAGAAGTTCTCTTTTAATGTCAATTACCAGTTGCTCGAAGGAAATGTATATGAGCAAATTGTAGATTATGCTGCCCAATGCAATGCAAGACTCATTGTCATGGGTAAATCGGGACGCACCAGCCCTTTGCAGAATTCAATAGGCAAGTATACTGCGCAAGTGGTTAGAATGGCAAAGTGCCCTGTCCTTACCATCAACAGTATTATCAAGTCATCTTTTGACAAAATTCTGCTTCCTCTTGATTTGTCGAAACAAATCCGGAATAAAATTGCAGTAGCGATTTTGTTTAGCCGATACTACGGATCGACCATCAAGCTTCTGACAGTGATTACTAGAGAGAATTTCAGCAGGGAGAGAGAGTTTGCCGAGAAGATGATGAAAACCAAGGATTTTCTCGCCGAAAACAATGTCCCTTGTACCACTGAGTTGATTTATCATTTTTCGGGATCAGCAACCATTGCTGACAGAATTATTCAGTATTCGGGCGATACCGAATCAGATATAATTATGATCATGACCCAACAGGAATTGGACTGGCGTCACACTTTTGTCGGATCAACGGCATCAAACATTATTCGCAATAGTCAGGTTCCCGTGATAAGTATCACTCCGAGCGAGGATGCAATGCGAAATATCTGACGTTGTTTTTTCTATCTTTGCAAAAAATCAAATCATGGCAGTATTAACAGGAAAACAGGCCCCGTCGTTCAAAGCTGATGCAGTGATCAACGGAAATGATCTGGTTGAGAATTTTTCTCTCGATCAGTTTATCGGAAAAAAGCATGTGGTTTTCTTCTTCTATCCAATGGACTTCACGTTTGTTTGTCCTACTGAGCTCATTGCATTTCAAGAAGCGTTGCCTCAATTTGAAGAACGGGGAGTAGCAGTGGTTGCTTGCAGCACAGACTCCAAGTTTTCTCATTGGGCATGGCTGCAAACCCCTCAGAATCAAGGGGGAATTAAAGGTGTTACCTATCCGATAGTCTCTGATCTTGCGAAAACTATTTCAAAAAACTTCGATGTACTAGCCGGAGATTTTCAGATGAACGAAGACGGAGAAATGGAGTTTGAAGGCGAACCTGTGGCCTATCGTGGGCTTTTCCTCATTGACAAACAAGGCATTGTGCGCCATCAGGTGGTGAATGATATGCCTTTGGGAAGAAGTGTGGAGGAAATACTCAGAATGGTTGATGCGCTCCAGTTCTTTGAAGAAAACGGCGAAGTGTGTCCTGCCAATTGGCACAAAGGCGACAAAGCATTGAAAGCTACCTCAGATGGTATTGCCGATTATCTGGCAAACCGATAGATTTTCATTTTTTTCTTCTCGTTTTTATTACCTTTGCATCTAAATTTTATTCCGATGAGCAACAAGGAGAAACAGCCTTTTTCTGGTCCCACATTCGTATTTGGTCGCAAAAACTACATGTTGATGCTGATTGGTCTGGCCGTTATTCTGCTGGGGTATATCCTCATGATTGGCGGTGGATCATCTGATCCGAATGTTTTTAGCGAAGATCTTTTCAGCTTTCAAAGAACCATCTTAAGTCCGGTGTTGATTATTCTTGGATTTGTCATCGAAATCATTGCCATTCTATATCGGCCGAAAGATCAAGCTGAAACAGAATAATGAGTTGGTTTGATGCACTCATCATTGCCATCGTTGAAGGGCTGACCGAGTTTCTTCCCATCTCTTCCACGGGACATATGATGATTACTGAAGCTTTGTTGGGACATACCCCCAATGATTTCTCGAAGGCGTATATTGTTAACATTCAGTTTGGTGCCATTTTAGCTGTGTTGGTATTATATATCCGCCGGTTCTTTCAAAATTTCCGGTTTTACTGGATTCTTTTTGTCGCTTTTATTCCTGCTGCTGTTTTCGGCTTTCTTCTGGGCGACCAGATAGACCTAATGCTTGAAAGTGTGCAGGTTGTAGCCATATCGCTCGTTCTGGGTGGAATTGTCCTCCTCTTTGCCGATAAGTGGTTCTCGAAACAGTCAGATAATCAGCAAATTGGTTATGGGAAGGCTTTTTTTATCGGACTTTTTCAAGTCATTGCCATGATTCCCGGAGTGAGTCGCTCTGCAGCTACGATAATTGGAGGCATGTCGCAGGGATTATCTCGTAAGGCAGCGGCTGAATTTAGTTTTTTCCTGGCTGTTCCTACCATGCTTGCAGCTTCAGCATACAAGCTTTATCAGAATCATGACATCCTGGGCAATTCTGACCACTTAAATCTACTTCTTTTTGGAAATGCAGTTGCCTTTGTTGTCGCTATCTTCGCAATAAAAGGCTTTATTGCCATTCTCACCAGATTTGGGTTTCGTTGGTTTGGTGTTTACAGAATTGTCATAGGAGGTCTCATCCTCGCTTTGCTCTGGAGCGGCTACTCACTCAATATATCCTGACATGTTCAATTTTGCCGAAGGTGAAATTTTACTCATTGACAAGCCTTACACATGGACTTCGTTTGATGCAGTAAATCTCATTAAATCTCAGCTTCGAAAATCTCTTCCCGTGAAAGTAAAGGTTGGTCATGCAGGTACACTTGACCCTCTGGCAACCGGATTGCTGGTGATTCTCACAGGAAAAAAGACAAAGGAAATGGAAGTAATTCAATCTCAGGAGAAAGAATATACAGGTTCTTTTATGCTGGGGGCTACAACTCCTTCGTATGACCGTGAACAGGAAGTCGATGCCACTTTTCCATGGGAACATATCACAGAGGAAATGATTGTTTCTGCTTCTAAAGCGCTCACGGGCGATATTTTACAGTTTCCTCCCGATCACAGTGCCGTGAAAATTGCGGGAAAAAGGGCATACGAACTGGCTCGCAGGGGCAGAGAAGTTGACATGAAAGCCCGGCCGGTTTCCATATATCAATTTGAAATAACTGAGATTAGCCTGCCGGAAGTACATTTTCGCATTGTATGCAGCAAGGGTACCTATATTCGTTCAATCGCACGTGATTTTGGCGCAATGTTGTCGTCGGGGGCATATCTGAATTCATTATGCAGAACTCGCATAGGTCAGTTAAATTTGTCTGATGCCATGCAGCCTCGTGAGTTTACCCAGCTGGTCATGAAACTGGCAGAAGAGGGATTGATCAAATAAAAAAAAGCCGGTGAAAACCGGCTTTTTTATTGAGATATTTAATCTCTCATGATGGTAATGGTTCCATGATACTCTTCATATTCCTCATTGCCAAAATTGACCTTTAGAATATAATAATAGGTGCCTGAGGCAAAATCCTCACCGTCCCAATCGTTTTGATAATTGCTGTTTTCGTAAATCTTTTTACCCCATCGATTGAAAACCATGAGCACACTATTGGGATAGTATTCAAGATTATTCACCCTGAAGACATCGTTGAATCCATCCCCATTGCCAGGCGTGATCACATTTGGAATGGTTAAATCACATGCCAGCACATCGATGCCCACAGTATCAGTTTTGGTATCACATCCGGTTACCGTAACGCTATATGTGTAATATCCCACGGGAACATTCTCGATGGTGATATAAGGAGTTGAGCTTCCATTTGACCACAAATAGGTGTACTGAGAAGTTCCTTGCCCCGCATCGATGATACGATACTCGTGTTTACACATCTCCATGTCAGCTCCCAACTCCAGAACAGGGGTGGGGATGACCTGTATATACACGGAGTCAACATCTGAACATTCGTTATATGAGCCATAAGAAACACTGACCCAATACGTTCCGGTGGTGGTTGCGTTGATGGTTTGATTATTTGAACCGTTTGACCATAAGTAATTAAATCCTGGATTCTGGGCATCGAGTAAAACTGGATCGGTTGAGCACTGATCAGGTCCCAGATTCACACTTGACCAAGGCACAAATGTTACATCGACGGTATCGGAACCATAACACGTCACATTTCCGTTGCCGTTTGCCACAGTTACAGAATATGTGCCGTTTACGTCAACGCTTAATGTTTGAGTCGTTGATCCGGTCGACCAGAAATACTGTGTCCCCGGGCCTGCATTAAGATTCAATACAGATCCCTCGCAGGTGGTTGTGTCGTTTCCAAGATCTGGTTCAGGATTGGCGAGTACTTCAATGGTGAGCACTGTATCGTAAGAACAGCCATATGCATCCCATACCGTAGCAGTGTAATTATACGTGCCTGCAGTCTGGGGAGCCACATAGGCGGTTGAATCCGATGTGGAATAAATAAACGGACCTGACCATGTTACAGAGTCGATTGGAACGGTGTAAGACCAGGCGCCACTTTGGGTTTGATTTAGCAGCGTAAGCGACCACCAAAAAACATAGCCATTGTCGAAACCCCATTCATCGCATATCTGAATGCTCCATGTACCGTTAAGCGGACATCCGATGAGTCCAGATAGCGAATTTTGTGGTGTGATGTAACCCGTGTTATTCAGTGTGTCTGTTGCAGGAATAGGACTGGTTCCGGCATCGAGTGTATTGAGAAGTCCTTGTTGGGGATAAACCTCACTCCAACAATAGGTCCAACCGGTTCCCGGTGGATTGGCTGCTGCACTGCATGTAGGAGAGCCATCAGATGAATTCGATAAACCAAAATCTGAACCACCGCTGTTATCATAACTGTCAAGCATAACACTTGAACCATTGGGACAAAGGATGCTAAAACTAAGGTCTCCAACAAATGTGTGCTCCATGCTCATACAAATCGAGGCAATATCAGCAGCACTTTGGATCGTTGATCCCGGAGGAAACGTCGAAAAAGTTACCGGTGTTCCATAACAGTTTGGCAAACAGTAGGGACCGTCGGGGATAAAGGTTGTGCTGTCGTACATCTCGGTTGCAATCTGAAACGATCCTGTTGGTGCTACCACAATTGTTGATGTTGCATTTTCACCTACCACCAAATCAATGGTGTCCCCGGCGCAGATGTCTGGCAGAGGTTTGATGTCGATAATTGGGTTGGCCGAAATGCGCACCCGGAGATTGAGCAGCATGGTGTTGGTACACCCGCGGGTGTCAATCACTGTCAGAAATACATCATAGCCCATGGCGTTGGGGTACAGATGATCAATAACTCTGCCTGTATCAATGGTTCCATCGCCAAAATCCCAGATAAATAGTGTTGTGGTACTGTCCTGATGATAAAGAAGATCATTTTCAGGAAAAACTCCGGGACCATATCCGGTTGCGGCGAAAGTGATCACATCGCCTAGACAAATATCCACATAGTTGCTGTCGTTGGGGAGGGGAAACATGTCCATGGTGTCAACCGATGCAATGACTTCCTGACACTGAGGAATGCAGGAAACAGAACAGTTCCAGCCAGCCGTCTGGGTGCTTCCGTTGCTTTTGAAACGGATGGTCACATCTCCGCTAACATTTGATACCGAGGCCTGAACAATAGTCGATGCACCAGAAAGAGGGTTGCTGTTGTTGTACCACCCAATCAATGGAGATGCAGTTGTAGGTCCGTCATAAATGAACATGGTATCCCCAGGTTCAATATCAAACGCGGCAAAACTAAGTCTGATATGTGTGTTTGTTCCGCTTGAACTTGCAAAAGTAATCCAACGATCCTGACTTGCAGTATAGGCCGAGCCTACACCACCATCGTCATAAAACCAATAGGCACAACCGTTCTGTGTCGTGGCATGGGTCGATGCATTCAGATTGACAACGGTCTGGCTGTTGGCAATACCAACACTCAGAATGGCGAAAAGAAAAAATATTGTGATTCTCATAAAACTCTATTTATTTTCCAGACCTGTATTTCTTTTCAATGAAGCTCAGTGATTCCAGCTTCAGAAAGTAATTGCTGTTTTGAATCCTGTACCAAACCACATCATTCTGGCTATAAACAACGCCAATGGTAAGAATGTTAAATTCTTGCGGTTGATCCAGCGCTTTCAAAGCAGCCTGATTCATTGAAATCTCCTGAACAGATACAGGTTTTTCGATCAGGTTAAAATTCTCCTCAGTCCAGATCTCAAATGATGAGCTGACAATAAAATTGTAATACTTAATTGAATCTGGCGAGCTGGCAGTCCATTCGTTAATTTTATCCTGCCCAAAATAGGCTGTAACCCGCTGATCGATCTGTAACCCGCTTTGGGCAAAGCTACTTATGCAGACAATCATCAGCAGAACAGCAAAAAAAGGTTTTTTCATCGGAGGAATTTTTGTGAGATGATTAGACAAAGTACGGGAGAAAAAGTTTAAGTCAACTTCTTTTCATGCAAAATGCCGTTTTTTTTGACATAAAGTGTAGACAGCGAAAAGCAACTATGGTTGCCTGAGTGCATGCCATTTTTCATCGGGAATTTTTGCGCCGATGTGACGAATGACTTCAGATGCCAGTTTGGTTCCGAATTTTCCACATGCCTCCGGGGCAAACCCATTTACAAGCCCATACAGAAAACCTGCTGCATACAGATCACCAGCTCCCGTAGTATCAACCGGGTTGATTTTCTCTGTCGGAACGTGGACGACACTTCCGTTCATCGATACCAATGAGCCTCCGGGACCGGTTTTCACTACGGCAATATCAACTCGTTTTCCCAATTCTGCAATAGATAATTCTGGTTCTTTGCCGGTAAAGGCTTTGCTCTCTTCTTCATTTGCAAAAACGATATCAACATAGGAATCGATGATGTCGTTCAGGAAATCACGATGCTGTTCCACCACATTATAACTTGCCATATCGAGCGAAACGAGCATCCCGCATTCTTTCGCTGTTTTGATGGCCTCGGATATTAATCCGTAATTCTGCAGCAGATAGCCTTCAATATGTAAAATGTTGTAATCTGAAAATATTTCTGGATGAATGTCCTCAGCGGTCATCTCAACAGCAGCTCCAAGGTAAGTGGCAAAAGTACGCTCACCATCAGGCGAAACCAATGCAAGAGCCACACCACTTGGCGTTGTGCTGTGCATCAATATTGGCGTTATGCCACTTTTTATCATGTCCTTTGCAAAAAACTCACCCATCTCATCCATACCGGTTTTGCCAATGAAACCAACTTCAATCCCAAGCCGGGCAAGCCCGTGAATGGTGTTGGCCGCAGAGCCCCCGCTCGCAATGCTTCGCGGATAGTGTTTCGTGGCCTCCGATACTTTGTGCGACATTTCCGCATCAACCAGTTGCATGCTGCCTTTAGGCAAATCAAGTTGCCTAAGAATATCATCATGGTCGATCCGAGTCATTAAATCAACCAGTGCATTGCCGATTCCAAGAATTCTCATGCTTTTTTTTGCAAAAGTGAAAAAATATATTCATTTATTAAAATAAATTCCTATTTTTGCACTCCGAATTTTGAAAAACATTCCTCCTTAGCTCAGTCGGTTAGAGCATCTGACTGTTAATCAGAGGGTCGCTGGTTCAAGTCCAGCAGGGGGAGCTAAAACAGAGTGAGAGTGAGAGCGAGTGAACAGCGAGCGACCACTCTCATTCTGTTTTCTGATATCTCACACTCTCACTCACACAGTGCATTAATCTTTTAAGCAAGTTTTACCTGAATGCTTGCTTGAATAAAAAATAGAAAACATGTTCGACTTTAAAAAGCTCATCGTTTATCAAAAAGCACGCGATTTTGCCTTAACCGCAACTGAATTGATTGCAGAAAATACATTTGATAAGACAGTTAATGATCAGCTTCGCAGAGCATCAATCAGCATTATGCTGAATATTGCGGAGGGCTCTTCGCGTTTCAGTAATAAGGATCGGAAAAATTTTATGGTGGTAGCTCGGGGTAGCGCGTTTGAATGTTCTGCAATCTTTGATTTTCTTCATGCAAGCAAATCTATTTCAACCGAAGTTCAGCTTTCATTGGATAATCAGCTTGAAGAAATTTCAAAAATGCTGTATGCGCTGATTGAGAAACTGGATAAATAATAAGGTGTTT
>CAZLHV010000098.1:0-11410 GCA_964559205.1 uncultured Bacteroidaceae bacterium | reverse complement strand
TCCAAATGACCCGATTGCGCCCATGATGTTTGCATGAGAATCGGTTGAGACAAAAGTGGAGCCGGGCCATACAAGCCCTTTTTCGATGGCGAGGTGGGTTCCGATACCTGAATCGATGTCATAGACTTTAATGTTGTTGTCGCGGGCAAACAAACGGCAGTAATGCTGATTTGCAGCATATTTCTGATCTGAACCCGTGGGGTTACAGTCAAAAGTGAATACCGTTTTTGAAGGGTCAGCGACTTTCAGGCCATTATCCACAATGTTTTTCACCACATTGGCTCCGCCAAAATCGCGGGCAGCTCTTGTGTCAATGAAAACATCGACGATATCACCGGGTTTCACAAACGATTGATTGCTGTGAGAAGCAATGATTTTTTCAATAAGGGTCTGTTTCATATGGGTTGCAGATTGTTTTAGTTGTTTTTGAGAGAAGGTAGAGGTCAGTTGTGGATGGTCGGTTTTAATTCGACAGAATTCTTACTAGTGGTCAGTGGGGTGTAGTCAGTTGTGAATGACGTAGAACTGAAATTCCCTAACAGCATACTTCATCGAAACTGCTTCTGCAATAAATTCAAAGTAGCGTATGGGGCGCAATGTCATAGGCCAATTACTTCAAATGTTTGTCAAGCCAGCCCTTGAATTCACGCTGCCATAAGATGGCGTTCTGAGGTTTTAGCACCCAGTGATTTTCTTCGGGAAACAACACGAGCCGGGACGGAATTTTTCTGAGTTTTGCAGCCGTAAAAGCCTGCATGGCCTGAGTGTATGCAATGCGGTAATCGCGCTCACCATGAAATATGAGAATAGGCGTATCCCATTTGTCGACAAAGCGGTGAGGGCTGTTAGCATATGAACGCTGTGCTACAGCATTTTCCTTTTCCCAATATGCCCCGCCAAGGTCCCAGTTAACGAACCACATTTCTTCGGTTTCAAGGTACTGGCTTTCGAGATTAAACATGCCATCGTGAGCAATAAACGCTTTGAAACGTCCTTCGTGATTTCCGGCCAGCCAGAATACTGAAAAGCCTCCATAGCTTGCCCCAACAGCGGCCATGCGATTTTCGTCAGCCCATGGTTCAGCTGCAACACTGTCGATGGCCACCAGATAATCTTTCATATTCTGTCCGCCATAATCGCCCGAGATCTGCTCAAGCCATTCCATGCCAAAACCCGGCACTCCGCGTCGGTTGGGAGCCACCACAATGTAGTTGTTTGCTGCCATCATCTGAAAATTCCAGCGATAACTCCAGAATTGGCCCACCATTCCCTGCGGACCTCCCTGACAATAAAGCAGAACAGGATAGGTTTTGGTCGAGTCAAAATGTGGGGGATAAATGACCCAGGTCAGCATCTTTTTATTGTCCGTTGTGGTAATCCAACGTTCCTCAACCTTTCCCATGGTCAGCTGCGAAAGAATATCCTTATTGATTTCAGAAATATTTTTGCCCTGACCGTTCTTGAGGTCTACTGCGAAAATTTCATCGGGTTGCGACATGCTTTGACGCTGTGCAACAGCCATGTCATCAACTAATTCAAACGCAACATAATCACAAATGCCTTCAGAAACCTGATTGATGCTGTTGTCGTAAAAATCAAGCACATAGATATGCCGGGTTCCGTGCCAATCGCTCAGAAAATAAATACAGTCGCCCTTTTCATTCCAGCGCAGTTGTTCGGCACTTTGATCAAACGTTGTTGTGTATTCAGTTTTTTCGCCACTTTTCATGTCAAGCACAAAGAGTCGCAGCTTGTCTGCTTCGTATCCATCGCGTTCCATGCTTTCCCAGGCAAGCTTATTACCATCAGGACTAAACACCGGATTCCAGTCATATCCATTCATGCCTTCGGTCAGATTTCGTGTTTTTGCTGTAGCGATATCATAGAGAAATAAATCGGTGTTTGTTGACAACGAATACTCAGTGCCGGTTTTTTTGCGGCAGGTATACACAATTTGCCTGCTGTCGGGTGACCAGCAAATCTGCTCCAGGCCGCCAAAAGGTTTTTGAGGTACCTCAAAAGGTTCACCTTCAAGGACATCCTTTCCCTTCTCCATACGACCGTTTTTAATTTCTGACACAAAAAGGTGGCTACGGGTGGTCACCCATTCGTCCCAGTGGCGATACATCAAATCATCGATGATGCGGGCATTGGCTTTATCGAGGTCCTTGTAAATATCTGTAATGCCGGGCAATGGCAACTCACAAGAATATGCAATCTGTTTTCCGTCAGGCGCTATTTTAAAACCTGTGATTCCTCCGGGTAATTCCGACACCTGTTTTCGGGCACCGCCGGCAATGCTCATTGAAAATATCTGCATTTCGCCGTTTTTATCGGAAGCCAAAAACATGATGGTGTTTTTGTCGAGCCAAACCGCATTGTATTCACCTTCGTTTGTTGAAGTGATGTTTTTACGATCGCTGCCATCCATTTTCATGGTATAAAGATCTCGGTTACCCTTATTCTGTTTCCAATCGTACCAGGTCACGCCGAAAAGGATCAGACTATCGTTCGGGCTGATCTGTATATCGGAAACCCGACCAAAGTCCCAAAGATTTTCGGGGGTCATGACATCGCTTTGTAGCTTTACTTCGCGTGGGCCAATGATTCCATCATCAGTCTTAGCACATTCTTCACAGCAGGAAGACACCAGCCATGGCAGTAAAAGAATCAGCAAGTACTTTTTCATGTTTATTTCCCTTCTATACGGTTTAATCCTTCAATGGCTTTCTCATAATTGTCATTTATTTTCAGTGCCTGCTTGAAATCCGAGCGAGCCTTTTCGAACATACCCAGTTCCTCATAGGCCACTCCGCGATTGACATATGCTTCGGTAAAATCCCGTTTGAGTTCAATGGCTTTTGAGAACTTATCAACGGCAGTTCGGTAATTTTTCAGATACACCAAATTGATGTATCCGATGTTATTCCATGCCGCTGCGTTTTCCGGTTCAACGGTCAGCAGCGCATCGTATTGCACCAAAGCATCCTCGGCCAGACCTTGATTTTGCAGCCACAGCCCGTACAGATAACGAGCCTCAACTGATTCAGGTCGAAGTCTGACAGCTGTTTTCAGGTAATTCCCTGCGATAGGGTCATGCCGCGCATCAAAAATATGACCGAGCAGGATATAAGCATCGTAATACTCTGCATCGTTTTGGGTAGCTTGCTGCAGATGCACAATTGCCTTTGTCGTATCCTTTTGTTCAAGTAGTGCAAACCCCTTAATGAAGGAAGCTTTTGCACTGAACTTGTCTATTTCCAATGCTTTATTGCAATACAAATAAACCTTTTCGTAGTCTTCAAGAAACAGGTTTAGCTCTGCCAGCTTCAGACTCGGCTCAGGATTACCCGGATCCATGTCAAATGCCTTTAACAAAGTTTTCCGGCACGATTCAATGTTTTGCATTGAAAGGTAGATGTCGGCCATGGTTAACTGATAATCTGTTTTCTCAGGGTTTTTCTGTATGGCTGTTCTGATATCAGTAAGTGCCTTTTCGGGTTGATTGACAGACAGATAATACTCGGCTCGTTGCTGATACAGGCTGTCGGCCTCAGGGTTTTCTTCGATCAACTTGTTTAGCGTTTCCAGAGGTGACAATAAAGAATCCTGATCAGGGTTTGCATCCTTAGATCCTGCTCCGCAGGATGAAATCAGTGCAATGAGCAGTGGCAATATCAATGGAAAAAAGATTCGACGGATCATGATTGTTGCTTGAGTTTTTCGACAATTTTTGCCTCGAGTTCATCCATCAGTTCAGGATTATCGAGCAATAAAGCTTTGACGGAATCACGGCCCTGACCAAGTTTGGTTTCATCATAGCTGAACCATGAGCCACTTTTCTTAATTATGTTGAGGTCAACCCCCATATCGATAATTTCACCAGATTTGGAAAAACCCTGTCCATAAATAATATCGAGTTCGGCTTGCTGAAATGGAGGCGCTACTTTATTTTTCACTACTTTTACCTTTACCCGGTTTCCGGTGACCGAGTCGCCGTCTTTAAGCTGGGCAATTCGCCTGATATCGATTCTCACAGAAGCATAAAACTTTAATGCATTTCCACCGGTGGTCGTTTCAGGATTGCCAAACATGACGCCGATTTTCTCGCGCAGCTGGTTGATAAAAATGCAAACACAACGTGTTTTACTAATCGTTCCTGTTAATTTCCGAAGTGCCTGAGACATTAACCTTGCATGGAGACCCATTTTTGAGTCCCCCATTTCACCCTCAATTTCACTTTTGGGGGTTAAAGCTGCTACGGAGTCGACAACGATGATGTCGATCGCACCGCTGCGAATCAGGTTTTCGGCAATTTCCAATGCCTGTTCTCCATTGTCGGGCTGTGAAACGAGCAGATTTTCGATGTCCACACCTAGTTTCTGGGCGTAATTCAAGTCAAAAGCATGTTCTGCATCAATGAACGCTGCAATGCCACCCTTCTTCTGAGCCTCTGCAATTGCATGAATCGCCAGTGTTGTTTTTCCCGAGCTTTCAGGACCATAAATCTCAATGATCCTTCCCCGCGGAAAACCGCCTACTCCAATGGCCAGATCTATGCCGATGCTGCCAGTAGAAATCACTTCAAGTTCATCAACTGCATTATCGCCAAGCTTCATGATCGTTCCTTTGCCGTAAGTCTTTTCCAAACGCTCGATGGTCATTTGCAGCGCCTTCATCTTTTCCGAATTCACGGAATTTTCTTTTTCCTTGCTCATATTTGATTTGTTTTTAATACGTTGTAAATCTGGGCAGTGCTGGCTTTCGTGTCCACTTTCTGAATCACTTCGCTAATCAGACCATCCTGGTCGATGATAAAAGTTGTTCGTAATATCCCATCAAATGACCGCCCCATGAATTTTTTTGGTCCCCAGACCCCGTATGAACGAATGATTTCCTTATTCACATCGGCCACCAACGGAAAAGGCAACTTATATTTCTCGGCGAAACGCTGGTGAGACTGTAAAGTATCAGCACTAATCCCAATCACAAAATACCCCTGACTTTTCAGTTCAGAATAATGATCTCTGAAATCACAGGCTTCAGAAGTGCATCCCGGGGTGGCATCTTTCGGGTAAAAATATAAAATCACCTTCGTGCCACGCAAGTTACTCAACTTCAACTCATTTCCATTCTGATCAACGAATGCGAAATCGGGGGCAATATCTCCTTTTCCAAGCATGAAATTTTTGATTAAAAGTACTATATAATCCTGATTTGCGAGAAAATCTTTTCAACAAATCGGCAACAAAATTAACACAGTAGCCCAATATAATGCAAAGAATAAGCACTTAATTTCATTTCCAAACGGATATAAGCGTTTGTAATCGATTATACCTTCAGCTATACATACATCGCAACAACATAGAGCATAACCGTGACCTTGATAAAGAAAGATAATAAATTGAATTTCATAGACAAATAATCATAACTTTGCACTTAATCACTTCTTTATTATTTTCATCAAACGAACTTAAAATCATTTATCATGAAGCGCAAAAACGTGATTTTCTCCACACTATTTCTTCTGGCCAGCATGATTCCAGGAATTACAAGTGCCCAAAGCATGTATCTGAGTATTGATGCTGGATATGGAACCAAACTAAGTCCCCAGAACAACAGCTGGTATTACACCAATGTTGATTATATTGGAAGCGTGTACACATCAGAAAGAGTAAACTTTTCTCTGGGCCAAGGATTCAAGGCCGGGATTTCTTTTGGCTACGGAATTACTGACAATATTTCGCTTGAAATTGGCGCATACTACTTTGGAGGATCTCCTTGCAGCGCTCATTATATCAGGGTTGATTCCGCAACCCCATACACAAACATGAACTACGAGTTTTCTGCTGAAATGATCAGAATCAACCCTTCGTTGCAAATCTCAGCCGGAGACGGCAAAGCCCAACCATATGCCAAATTTGGAACAGTAATTAGCCGGGGAAGCATGACCGAAATACACGACGGCATTAGTTCTGGCGACGACCTTCATATAGAATATCGCTACAACAAAGGCATAGCCATTGGTCTATCAGCTGCTCTGGGAACCACTTTTCGATTCAATGACAAATGGTCGCTCTTTGGAGAACTGAGCATGGTCAATATGTCCTACTCGCCAAACAAGAGAACAACAGTCGCATATACTGAAAACGGAGTCGATCAGCTGCCATATATGACAGCTTCGCAAATCGATGTGGAGTATGTTGATCGCGATGAATTCGACTTCAACAACCAGCCTCCTCAATCGGAACCCTCCAAATGGCTCAAAGAAAATTATTCGCTCAGCAACGTGGGAATCAATGTAGGGCTTCGCATATATTTATAAGAAGTCCAAAGCTTAAGTAAGTGGGTCAACTGAAAAACCTTGTTTGATTTGGTCAGCAGGTTGTACAGTGGCCATCAGGCTTAACCAAATGCAACAGACATAAAAAAAAGCCCGCCGCGAAGGGCAGGCTTTTCGAATCAATGACTGTTTTATTTCTGACCGAAGTATGCGTTTACTTCACGATAGTTGGAAAAATCAACATTTGCATCTTCTGCCATGTGGAACACACTGGCCGGCACCACAAAAATGCGGAATGAATCAATGGTATAATCTACTCCGCTGTAGGTTGTGCCATCCAGATTCAGGATTCTGGTGTAAACATTGGTTTCAGTAGCGCCTCCTGTGATGAAATATCTCGTCAGGAAATCGCCATTGGGGCCAATTTGACCAATCTGATACCACATAGCACTGTAGTAAAGGTAAGGCAGAACGATTGATGAATCGGTAAATCCATAGGTCAGTGGCAAAGTGTGTGTCAGGTAAGTGTTTGATGCACCAACCACCTGGCCGGGAAATCCGTAATACATCACATTGGCGTTTCCATCGGTTCCGTCAATACCATCAACACCGTTTGTTCCGGCTGCTCCGCGTGGGCCTTCCGGTCCTTCGCATGCCACCATAATCATTCCTGCTGTAATCAGCAATCCGAGAATTCTGAAGATTTTCATAATCAAGCTGTTTATTGTTTGGCGCAAAATTAATCATTTTTATCAATACAATCATTATGTATATTTGTTATATTTGCACAGATAATATATCAACACCAAGACAATCAAGGATATACGGGAAATGATGATCGACACTTGAGATGAAAATATGAAATCCCACAATATTTTCATCCTGAATCGTATTGTTATGATAAACCTGATAAACCAAAAACCAAAATTATGAAAACGAATCAAATTTTTGCAGCAGCCTTGCTGATGGTCATTCTGGCCTGGGGCTGCAATGGAGCGAAGAAGGACAGCAGTGGTTCTTCGCAAAACACAGAGGACAGCAGAAGTGCAGACGACGCCATGAAAAAAAGCGCTGCTGAAGAATCGGAAATGCTAAGCGACGAAAGCCCTCAGGCCACATCAGGCAAAGCGCGTCAGGAAGGTGGAGATAAAGATGAATTCTCTCGAATGGTCAGTTCTTCGGCTGCTCAAACCGGCTACATCGATTCTCTGAAGAAACTGATCCGCACAGCCGAGATGAAGTTTCGTGCAACCGATGTGGTCGAAACCACCTATGCCATCGAAGATCTGGTGAAACGTCATGGCGGATGGGTGGCCAGCACCCAAATGGCTAGTGATGTTTCTTCGACAAAAGAAACGAGGATCAGCAGCGACTCAGTGGTTGAATCGACCACCTACAAGCTCACCAACGACATCGTACTGCGTGTACCGGTCAGAAACCTCGATACATTGTTAAAAGGAATTGCACCCATGGTCGATTTCATGGATTACCGGAACATTACAGCCGAAGATGTAACCCTTTCATTTCTCAGAAAGCAACTGGAAAAGAAGCGATTAGACCTGTATAACGTACAGGTAAGCCAGCTGACTACTTCGGGGGCTTCGGCCGACCGACTTGCAGCAATCGAAGCCCAACTTGAAAAAGAAATCAGAAATGATGAGGCATTGCTCGAAACCCTTGACCTGAAAGATAGGGTTCAGTTTGCCACTGTCACCTTGCACATTTACGGCCGGGACAAGGTAAGTCATATTAAAATGGCTGATGCTGATCAGATCGATGCTTACAGACCCGGATTTGGCAAACAACTGATCGACGCACTCGACAAAGGCTGGTTTATATTAAAATCCCTTGTGCTTTTCCTGATCACCATTTGGCCCATTCTTTTTGCAGGACTTGCCGTGTGGTTTGCGATCCGCACCTACCGTAAAAGAAATAAAACTTCCTGATCGATTCCGTAAAGGCTGAATAAAGCAACCAGCCTGACAGCTTTCCAGCGATATTGGTTTTGATGGTTCCCCGCCATGCCCCTGCAGACCAAGTCGCTGGAATGCTTTTACATTGAAGGCTGCCGAACGATGAAATCGCATTTAAAGAACCGCAGTTTCTGTCAGAAAAAAAGCCTGTTGAACCGTTTCCGTCAATGTAATTTCCCTGCTATTTTCAGTCAGCTCATACAATGCAAGGGCTGCAGGCACCAGCATCGGGGTGCTTAAAAACCTGAAATAAGCCGGATCAGGTTCTTCAGGGCCAAGCCTCACCCGGTCAAGTCCATCGGCATCCTTGAGCAGTTTAACTACGTTAGGATCGCCTACATGCAGGGTTGGTTCGCTACGACGTGAATGCCAGGCCACCGCTTGAGAAACGACCTCGTATTCCTCAGGCCTCAACCCAAATTCTTCAAACAGACCACGGTATTTCGGCAAATAGACTTCGGCGGCCTCAAACCCATGCCCGGGTTCTACATTGTCGGTGTAACGTCCAAGATCATGGACCCGGGCAGAAAAAAACGCCAAACGACCTGCATTATTGAGATTCAGCTTCTTTGCAAGCACACACACCCATGCCATGACTCTATGAGTGTGCAGACGTCCGTGAAGAACTGAAAAATGCCTGAATTCATCATCGCTGACTTCGAAACGGTCAAGATGACTCAAAAGATCATTCATCGGTTCCGCCTGGTCTCCAATCACGCTTCAACAATTGGTCAAATTCAGGAATCAGCTCTTTGATCTCCTGACCCAGTCCACGAACATCTCCCTGCAGATTTCCATATTCCTTACCGCCACAATAGTAGACATGACCGTCGAGAATCAGCGAATCCCTGATATCCCATACCCGAAGGCTGCTTCCAGTGCCCCCAACACACCCTTGTGGTTCGCGGCTTTTTACCAGAGTGATATTGAGGTTTTGATAAACTGCAATGAGACTATCGAACTGCTGTTGGTTGATCATGACCGTTGTGTCGGTAAGCACGGTTCCATAACTGTCGACTTTGACGACAATTTTGCTTTTTGACACCAGCAAAGAATAACTGCGGTGATGCTGAGGAGGTACGGATGAATCCTCGTAGGAATACATCAATGAGCCGATTTCAGTCTGAATGTTTTTCATTTCTTTTTGGTTTTTGCAGGACATCAGCATGACGACCATCAAAAGTAAATAGTTTTTCATCCTGTTGTTTTTTCAAAAGTAATCATCATTTGAAAAACCTACAACAAATGCTTCATTGCTTCCCGCCTGCTTAATCCCGAAAGCCGGGTCGCTGCGACGAACGCTCTCACAGATGCTTCATTTGTCTTTGCATATTCGCGCAAGGCCCATCCAATGGCCTTTCGGATAAAGAACTCCTGCTCGTGTGCCAGATTGCTGCAAATCCGAAACAGTCGTTCCTGATTGGTCTTTTCCTTGAATTTCAGCTGATGAAGGATTGCAGACCTTCTCATCCACATATTTTCATGATTCTGCCACCTTTGAGTCACTTCGTCGACGATATGAGGATAAGCCTGAAAAATGCCTCCTGCCAGCGAGGGCGAGATGAAATCGACCGTATCCCACCAGCCCTTATTCTGAATGAGTAATTCAAGCAAAGAAATGTGCGAAGGGGTCAATTTTTTGCGCATTCTGAAAAGGATTTCCATGGCGCAATATTGCATTTCGCGGTAAGGGATTTGCCAGCAACCTTTCGCAAAGTCTTCTATATCTGCAAATTGCGGCAGTCCATTTTCTGCAAGGAACCCGCGCAGAATTTCCTTACGGCGAGGAGAGCTCACCCCGTAAAACCCAGACTGATCTTTCATGTATTTTTTTGCTCCGGCTGCTTTGACCGGGTCAGCAGCTGCACTTAAGGCTGAGTTGAGCAGAAGAATGTAATCTCCTACAGGCATGTGCGCCATGGTCTTTGATTGCGCCTTCATACAAACGATATTAATAGCGGAGCCACTTCAGCAATTCGCGGATGGAAGGCTTTTTTCCGTACATCAGAATGCCGGTTCGATAAATCCGTCCTGCCAGCCATGTGGTGAAAATGAACCCGAGAATGAGCAGGAGCATCGATACACCGATTTGCCATGCAGGCGGATTGAAGGGAATCCGGGCCATCATCACAATTGGTGAGGTGAAAGGGATCATGCTCAGCCAAAAAGAAACCGGCCCGTCCGGATTATTCAGCACAAAATTCAGGCTGATAAGTGCAATCAGCAATGGCACGGTTACCGGCAACATGAATTGCTGCGTATCGGCATCGTTGTCCACCGCCGAACCAATGCCTGCAAACATGGATGCATACAGCAGATATCCGAACAAGAAAAAGAAGGCAAAGGTGATCAGCATGGTTCCAAAATGGATATGCTGAATGCCTTCGAGCAATTGATTCAGCTCGCTGTTGCTCAACTGCATCGCTTCCTGCTGTTGAGCCATTTCAGTAGGCGAAAGCCCCTTGCTGTCAAGAACAACCTTTGGAGGTTCCTTATACTTGAACATTTCGGGATTGATCTGCTGCAGGCTGAAAACAATGACAAAAGTCAGGAATATCCATAGAATAAACTGGGTCAGACCCACCAAAGCCACACCGGCAATTTTCCCCAGCATGAGCTGAAAAGGCTTTACACTGCTTACGATCACCTCCACAATACGGTTTGTTTTCTCCTCAATGACGCCTCTCATCACCTGGGCACCATACAAAAAGATGAACATGTAAATGAGCAGACCACCGATAAACCCAAGTCCGTACCGGATACCGGAAAAGCTGCGCTCTTCACGCCCTTCTTTCAGCGAGAACGTATCCACACGTACATCAACCGAAATGTCGTCAAGAATCTTTTTATCAATACCAGACAGGGCCAGTTTGTGTGCTTCAAGTTCCTGTTTGATCACTCCTTCAATCATGCTGATGATTCCAAGACCCATATCCTTTTCAGAACTCAGCTTCACAGCATCGGGGTTATTCACCACAGTTTCAGGGATCAACAAAATGGCGTCGTATCCCAGTGTGTTGATGTTTTCTGTGGCCTCGTTATACGTCATGTATATATTCTCAAACCGCACTTTACTGTTCGAGGGGAATTTATCCTGAAACAACCCTGTTTCGTCAATCACTGCAATTCGCTTCTCCTGATCCGAGACATTGGC
>CAZLHV010000097.1:0-11479 GCA_964559205.1 uncultured Bacteroidaceae bacterium | reverse complement strand
ATCTTTAGACGGTAAAATCAGAGAAATGTTTAGTTATGAGGGTAAAAATCGTCAAAGAAAAACAACAACTTGAAGAAATCATTCGTAATTCGAAGGTTTGTTTTTTGTCCATGGCCACACAGGAAGCCACTCCATATGTACTCCCATTCAATTTTGGAACCGACGGGCAGTATATTTATCTGCACAGCGGGCCTGAAGGGAAAAAAATAGACATCCTCAAATCGAATCCCAGGGTTTGCATTGCATTTTCAAACAGTGAAGCGCTGGCATATCAGCATGAAGATGTTGCCTGCAGCCACTTTATGCGATACAGAAGTGTGCTTGTTCAGGGAGAGGTTGAATTTATAAACGATTATGCCGCCAAAGAGCGGGCGCTTAATATCATCATGAAGCAATATACCGGGCGCGACGATTACAAATACAATGCACCTGCCATTCACAATGTGCTTGTGTTCCGCGTTTCGATGGAACACATGAGCGGAAAGACCATGGGCTATTAACAAAGACCCTTTGACAAAACACTAATAACCAAACATATACTATCTGACGATAAGCATTCGTGCCATAGAAATTGTTTGGCCGGAAAGAAAACAAACTGAATAGCTTCCCTGATCAAGGTTGCTTACGTCAATGTGGTTTTCAAATGAAGGACATCCTTCAGCAACAATATTTCCTTGCAAATCAATCACATAGAATTTATCAAAAATGTGATTCTCATAAAACAATTTGTCGTTCACCGGATTTGGCCAAACCAGAGTGATTGCAACTTTTTCGTCATTTAAGCCCAAAACACCGGTAATTTTAATAATCCAGCCATCGGCGCTGCCATGATTTGAAGTCACATCATAGTCGGTGGAATAGGTAAAACCTGTGACGACATATACATTGGCGCTTTCTTCGTACACGTTGAAACTCTCGTCCTGATCGCTACCGCCGCAGCAGCGCTGCCACATCAGGGTTCCATCGGAGAAAGTCTTTGCCACCCAAAAATCGGGAGCAAACATGGCCGAATGATAGCCTGTCACATCTCCATCAGACGAGTTGGTGAGGCCACACATGGTGTAACCTCCATCGACCGTTACAGTAAGACCGTCGGCCTGATCGTCTCCACTGCCACCATAGCATTTGGCCCATTCGATCACACCACTTGTGGAGAGCTTCACCAGCCAGAAATCGTCGTAGCCTGAAGCACCATGATGCCCGGTCACATCGCCATTGTTGTGAGTAGATGTATAACCGAGAACGGTGAAACTTCCGTCGGACAATTGAACAATGGCATTTCCCTCTTCGGTTTCACTTCCACCAAAGCATTTTGCCCAATCAATGGCAAGCGAAGAAGTGAGTTTGGCCACCAGCATATCGGAACCATTGTGATAATCGGTCACATCGCCATCGGAAGAATAGGAACGGCCAGTGATGGCACAGCCATTGTCGGATGTGGCAACCAAGTTGATTCCTTCTTCGTAATCTGTTCCGCCGATGCATCGTTGTGCAATAAGATTCAATGCGGTGTCGAGCTTGATCACCCAAACATCTGTTTCGTATGTTCCATGATTTCCCGACACATCGCCATCATAAGAATAGGTAGTTCCCGACACGAGAATGGCTCCGTCGGGTGTCATGTCGATGGCCGCAGCATCGTCGTCGGAGGTGCCGCCAAAGCACTTTTTCTTGATCACAGTACCCGAAGCACTGAGATGAAGGATCCAGTAATCGGAGCTGTAAGTGTCATGATTTCCGCTAACATCCCCGTCGTTCGAATCGGTCCAGCCGGCGACAAAAAAAGTTCCGTCGGCAGCCTGAACAATGTCGGCGCCCTCATCATCGTAAGTACCTCCGTAAGTAAATGACCACTCGAGTGTTCCTGCTGCATTGGCTTTGGCCACCCACAAATCGGTTTCGCCGGAATTGTCAGGTACATCGCCATTGGAAGATTCGGTATGGCCAATAAAAACAAAGCCCCCTCCACTGACCGGTATGGTGTTGACAGTGTACTCATGACCACTGCCTCCAAAAGTTTTCTGCCAAGTAAGGGTGGGCTGAGCCATGATTGAAACCGAGGTCAGCAGTAAAAAAAGAGAAAAGGTGTGTTTCATATGCCGATAGGTTACATTATTTTGAATTGCTGAATGCTGACATGATTGAACTCAGTTTTTCCTCATCAGAACACTGGCCATCAATCCAATGTATTTCGATCCCCCGCTTTTCCATGCGTCTGAACCAGGTGCTCTGACGCTTTGCAAACTGATGTATGGCAGTTTCGAGCTGAGTAAACATTTGCTGAAAGGTCAATTCATTATTCAGAAACCGGCTCACATAACGATATTCAAGACCAAGTGCATTCAGCCATTTCAGCGAAATTCCCGATTCGATGAGCGCCCTGACCTCCTCTATCATTCCGTTTTCAAGCCGGTCTTTGAGGCGAATACTGATTTTATTTCGAATCAGCTCACGCGGGAGTTCAATCCCGAAAACATGTAACTTTTTGATTTGCAATGACTCATCAAAATCGATATTTATGCCCGGGTGCAAGAGCACCTCGAGGCGGCGAATCAGACGATGCCGGTTGGAGCGATCTTCATCGCTAAGCGTTCCGCCTTGACTTTCGATCGCCTGAGCCAGCGCCATGTTATCGAGTGTTTCAACCTGTTGACGAAACTCTTCATTTCGGCCAGAAGGCTGAAAA
Organism: uncultured Bacteroidaceae bacterium; assembly: GCA_964559205.1. Classification (GTDB taxonomy): domain Bacteria; phylum Bacteroidota; class Bacteroidia; order Bacteroidales; family DTU049; genus GWF2-43-63. The sequence continues at coordinate 8,793 of CAZLHV010000097.1, read as the reverse complement.
TGGTAATCGAGTAACAGCGTTTCGATATATAACCCTGTACCCCCGCAGATGATGGGCAGTTTTCCGCGTTGCTGTATGCCGATGGCTGAAGCAATAGCATCGGATTTAAACTGAAATGCGTTATATGCGTCACCGGGATTGAGAATATCGATCAGATGGACCGGCACTTGGGGACCACCTAGACTGTATTCTGAAAGGTCTTTGCCGGTACCGATATCCAGACCTCGATAGACCTGACGGCTGTCGGCACTGATGATTTCGGCATTTAGCGCCCGTGCAGCTTTTACTGCCAGTGCTGTTTTTCCGGTAGCCGTCGGGCCAAGAATAACCATCAACTCATGTATTTCCATATCGGGTGACTGAGATCGTTTCGCAATGCAAAATACGCATTATATTTCTGTTGGAGCAAATCTTCTTCGGCCCTCATCAGCATTGTCCGCAAATACTCTAACGTTTCAAGCGGTTGCTCATGTAAATCCATATTCGATGAAAATGACACATCAAGCTTCAGGTGCGAGAGCAAAGATGCAATGCAGCTGATATCAGTGATGTCTTCAGGCTGATGAGACCGCACATATTTATATATTGCAAATGCATCGGCTTTCTGAAAACATGCATGAATAAAGCGCTCACGCATTGGGTGATTTTTGCGCAGTTTATTATACTCGAGATCAGGAAAAACATTCAAAGCCTGCTGGATATGCTTTTGATGATCGGACAGATGCAAATGGATGAACGCCTTACATGCAAGATCAATCTGATCGAAAAGAGACGGATGATAGATTGGATAACGGCCAACCTGACCCTGAGCGCCGAGTGCAACGGTGGGTCCGGTTCCAAAAATCACCCTGTGCGATTTGCGGGAGGACGGGAATACACGGGTTTTGCAAAAAGGAATCACAATACCAGATTTCCGAAGTTTCATCAGGAAGTAGAAATCCTCACCAGAACTCGTTGCCGTAAGCCCCCGAATGCTTCGGTATGCCGAAACACGTGCCGCCATTGCGCTTCCGATGGGAGTATATGCAAAAGGATGATTGATTCGCAGTAGATTAATTGCATAACAGCGCAAATAGATTTCATAACGGAGCATTGACTTTTGATGATCGATATCTCCCTGTAGATAATGAAAGTAGGGCAAAGCGAGGGATGAAGCTTTCTTGAACGTATCGAATTGATTCCGGATTTCGCTCAGATAATTGGTTTCAACCCGGGTATCCGCATCGAGAGATACAATAACATCGTGATCCGAAGCCATTTGATTGACCGTATCCATGAGGATTTTCCGGGCCCATCCCACACCACCCTGCTTACCAGTCCAGCCCATACCTGGCGAGCATTTATCGATGAGAACAAGGCTGATGTTTTCTGTCCTGCAAAAATCGCGGATGATGCTGATTGTATCAAGATTATTCGTGCAGACATCAAGTTTTGTTTCATCGTTCCACCAATGATCGGGCTGGTTGACACATACAAGGAGTGTGAAATCTTTACAATCCTGTTTTGCCAGATCATGCAAAATGAAAGAAATCGATTCAGCTTCGTTGATAGCAGGGATTGTCACGAAAAGCCGCATAGTTTCAAGATTACTTGTACTGAAGTGCTGCAGAAGGATGAATGCGGCGAATAATAAAAGATGGCATTAACACGGCAATTGCAGAGACCGTGAGCACACCAATATTTACAAACAGGATATAATCAGCTTTGATGAGAACAGGCACATAGCTGATATAATACATATCTTCGTTGAGAGGAAAAATTTTGAGATAATTTTGCAGGAACAAAAGTCCCAGGCCAACCACATTGCCCCAGAAAACACCCATCAAAAGCAATCTAGCCGACATATATAAAAACACTTTACGAATAAATCCATTGCCAGATCCCAATGCCTTCAGCAACCCGATTAGGGGGATTCGCTCCAGAATCAGAATAAGGATGATTGAAATGATGTTGATGATGGCAACCAATGTCATTAACAGCAGAATAATCAACACATTGGAGTCGAGAAGATTGAGCCAATCGAAAAACTGAGCCTGACGTGAAACGATATCTTCGGCGTAAAGATCATAATAAATGGTTTGATTCACTTCATCGAGGGCAGGATTCAGGTATTCAAAATCATTTAACAGCAACTCGTAACCACTAACCAAAGAATCTCCCCATGAATTCAGCTTTTGCAGATGTCTCATGTCGCAAATGGCATAGACCTGATCGAACTCAGACATTCCTGTAGAATAGATGCCTGAAATTACAAACTTCCTTCCTCGAGGCTGAACCTCTCCAGGGATAATAAAGTAGACCCTTAAGGCGCTGTCTAAATCGAGATTAAGGAGTGTCGCTATTCTTGACGAAATCATCACTTCATCTGAAACAGAATCCATATAGGAAGGCAAGGAGCCTTTTACAAGATTCTTCTCGAGGAAAGACCAATCGAACTCATTATTGACACCTTTCATCACGACACCATGCAGGTTGCTGTCGGTTTTCACCAAACCACCCTTTTCAACGAAAGGGAAAATGGATTTTATTCCCTTCACTGACTGGAGAGCATCAATATCGGGACGGTCAACAGCGACAGGAGTTTGCTCAAGAGATTCGTTTGTGTCGAAGGGGCGAATCTGGATATGCGAGCCAAATCCGATAATTTTCTCTTTAATTTCCTTTTGAAACCCCCTCACAATTGCAAAAGCGAGCAACATAACCACAATGCTCAGGGCAATGCTAAAAACTGAAACGCGAATAACAGGTCCTGTCACGCCTTTCTTGTGTTTTCCAGCCAGATTTCGAGCAATATGATGCGGGTAATTCAATTTGAAATATTTCAACAAAAATAATAAAATAAAAGAACACGACTTGTTTCAACAGGGGTGGCCCGCTTGTGTATTACTTCTTCGAACAGATTAGAGTTGTATCAGGAAAAAATGCATGGATTAAGCAGTTTTTTTATAATTTCGTTCTCGTATGAGATGTATTCTTTTAATCTTTATCTTTTTTCTGTTCATTAACAACCTTTGGTCACAGTCGGAAGACAAAAGCTGGCTAAGAGAAGTGAATGACTCCATAGTGATGAATGGAGCTGAACGGACTGTGGATTATTTTCCAATGCTAAAGGGGAAGCGGGTTGGATTGGTCGTTAATCAAACATCGATGATAGGAGAACGGCATTTGGCTGACACCTTACTTGCATCGATGATTAATGTGGTTAGAGTTTTCGCACCAGAACATGGTTTTCGAGGCATGCAATCGGCAGGAGAACAAGTTGTGAATGGGCGTGACAGTGCAACCGGGATTGAGGTGATTTCACTCTTTGGAAATGATTTTAAGCCAAAGCCCGAGCAACTGGAAGATCTGGATGTGCTTGTTTTTGACATTCAGGATGTGGGGGTAAGGTTTTACACCTATATATCAACCATGCATTATGTGATGGAAGCCTGTGCCGAAAACGAGACACCTTTAATTGTTCTTGACCGGCCAAACCCAAACGGACATTACGTGGATGGACCGGTATTGCATCCATCATACAAGAGTTTTGTAGGAATGCACCCGATTCCATTGGTTCACGGGCTGACAGTCGGCGAGCTTGCGAGGATGATCAATGGGGAAGGATGGCTGAAAGGGCAGGTAAAATGTGATTTAACTGTGATACCATGTTTGAACTGGGATCACACATGCCTGTATCAGGTTCCTATCAAGCCATCACCAAATTTGGCAAGCATGGAGTCAATATACCTTTATCCCAGTCTGGGATTGTTTGAAGGAACAAGCATAAGTGTTGGAAGAGGAACGATGCGGCCTTTTGAGATCATTGGGCATCCAAAGCTTAAAGGCGCACCATTTTTCTTTGTTCCTGAGCCAATCAAAGGTATGTCAGAGCACCCACCTTGGAAAGGCGACACATGCTATGGATATGACTTGAAAAAGTTTTCCGGGGAATTGCTCAAATATCAGGGTCACCTTCACCTGTATTGGATATGCGAGATATTTGAAACTTTTAAGGAAAATGGCAATGAAGCTGAATTTTGGAATGAACGTTTTTTTGACAAACTAGCGGGTAGCAACTTATTGAGGAAGCAAATATCCTCGGGACAAAGCCCCGAAAAGATTGAAAAAACGTGGCAATCAGGAATTAAGCAATATCTTGAAATTCGCGCTAGGTACTTATTATACACTGACTTTAAATAAAATGAAGCAAACAAAACAACCGAATCCAAAGGCAAAAACACCCGAGTTGATAAAACCTCACTCGTACTTAAGGGCTCAACGTGTTTTTCTGCTGTCATTTGCGATTGGTCTGTATGGGTTGACCATTGGCTTTGACTACACACTCGACGACACATTGATGATCACAGGAAATTCTTTTACGCAAAAGGGATTTGACGGCATAGGCGATATTTTCACAAACGATGCATTTACAGGTTTCTTTGGCGAAGGTTCGGGAATGGTGGCTGGAGGGCGATATCGTCCATTCACGCATTTTATGTTTGCGGTTGAAACGGCGCTTTTCGGCTTTAATCCTGCCATAGGACATGCATTGAATGTGTTTTTCTACGCTTTGCTTCTGTTGGTGCTGTTTGCCTTTTTACGAAGGCTTTTCCCGGAAGAAAAAAGCGCGAAACCTGTTTTCTTTTCGATGCCATTTGTTATTACCGCGTTATTTGCAGCCCATCCTCTGCATACAGAAGTAGTGGCCAACATTAAAGGGCGCGATGAAATCATCACCATGCTTTGCAGTCTTGGTGCCATGCTGTTACTGTTTGATTACATCAAAGACAGAAAGCCATGGCGTTTGCTTGCATCGGGAGCCCTATTTTTTATTGCGCTATTATCGAAAGAAAACGCAGTAACATGGCTGGCTGTTTTTCCTCTGGCTTTATATTTTTACACGAAGGCTACAAGAAAGGACTACATCATCGGAATGAGTGTGCTTGTTCTGCCCACCCTGGTCTTTTTATACATCCGCTCTCAAGTGGTTGGCGGTGTTCTCGATACCGAAATCACCCCTGAGCTGTTAAACAATCCTTTCATCCATTCAAGCAAAGGAGAAGAAATTGCCACCGTCATTTTCACATGGTTGATGTATGCAAAACTGATCGTATTCCCCTATCCGCTCACGCACGATTATTATCCTAAACAAATTGCCATCACAAACTTTTCCGACCCGCTGGTGTGGTTAACACTGCTTGTTGTAATCATTAGCATTGTAGCTATTTTCAGAGGGTTACGAAACAAAAGCATATGGGCTTTTGGACTGGTTGTATTTTGGGCTACCTTTTCAATTGCGTCGAATCTGCTGTTTAACATCGGCACCTTCATGAATGAGCGTTTTATGTTTGTACCGATACTGGGCTTTTGCATCATTGGCGGTTACTTCTTTAATAAATACCGTGAGAAATGGCCCACGATGAAAACCGTCCTTATCATCCTTTTAGCTTTTTACAGCATTCGTACCGTAGGCCGGAGCTTTGCATGGACCGATAATTACACCCTGTTTTTAACGGACGTTGAGACTTCGACCAACAGTGCCAAAGTGAATGTGTCGGCGGCAGAGATGTTGCTTCAAAGAGCCGATGAAGAAAGAAATCAGGTAAAAAAGCAAAAACTGGCAAGTGATGCTCTGCGATACTTAAACAGGGCACGAGAAATTCATCCTGACTATTATGGGGTTTATGACTTAAGTGGAAAAGCATGGTTCACTGTTGGCAATTATAAAAACGCCATGGAGAATTACATGATTTGCATGCGCCTGGACCCTGAGCGCAGAGGGATGGAATCCAACATATACGCGACCGGAATAGCGCTTTTGAATCAAAAAGACTATCGCAATGCCATCACAGTGTTTAATCATTTGTCAAAATCGAATAAAGATTCTGCTGTATATCGATTTCAGTTATCAATCGCCTATGATAATCTTGGATTAACCGATTCTGCCATTTGGGCCATTCAGGAATCAATTCTTACAGACAGCACCTATGCACCAGCATGGAATAAGGCAGGTGAACTTTATGGCAAAGGCAAAAACGATTTTCTGAAAGCAGAAAAGTACTTGCTGAAGGCTTATCAACTGAACCCTAAAGATGCATCTACTCTTGAAAACTTAGGTGTACTTTATGGCTACAAGGGCCGCTTTCGTGAGTCAGTTTTCTATTTAAAACGAGCACATGGCCTTGCTCCGAATAACAAGCAAATCATGCGTAATCTAAGCTCGAGCTATCAAGCAATAGGGAAAGCGGACAGTGCAGAATACTTCAGGTTTCTATCTTCTGACAAATAAAAAAGCCGGCAATACACCGGCTTTATATCATTGCGAATCATGTGTTATTTCTTGTTGAGTCGCATTGAGTAGAATGAGCGATACACAAAGATCACGGCTACGATAAAGAAAAATGCGCCGATCCATGGTGCTACTCCACGGAATGCTTCGCTGATGGCGATTTCCATTGCAAGCAATCCAAAAAGAGTGGTAAACTTAATAATGGGATTGAGCGCCACCGAAGAAGTATCTTTAAAGGGATCACCCACAGTATCGCCAACCACGGATGCAGCATGTAAATCAGTTCCTTTTTCTTTCAGATCCACTTCAATAACCTTCTTTGCATTGTCCCACGCACCACCTGCATTTGCCATAAAGACAGCCTGAAACAGTCCAAACAATGCAATCGAAATGAGGTAACTGACGAACATTGCCACAGGTGCGTTGTAGCCATCTTCACCTGGGGCTGAAAGGAATGCGATTCCAAGCGCAAAAGAGAAAATCGCGATGAAGATATTAAACATTCCGTTTTGAGCGTACTTTGTACAGATTTCGACGACCTGCTTCGATTTCTCGGTACTTGCTTTCTTCTCGGCGTTTGGATCAAGATTGATGTTGTTTTTAATGTACTCAACGGCACGACCGGCTCCTGTTGTAACAGCCTGAATTGAAGCTCCGGTGAACCAGTAAATCACCGCGCCACCCAACAAGAATCCAAAGATAGTGAATGGGTTGAGCAGATTAAGAATGGTAGCCGGATCAACCCCCAGTTCCTTGTTGATGAGCAAAATCAATGAAAAAATCATGGTTGTTGCACCTACAACGGCAGTACCAATCAGCACAGGTTTTGCAGTGGCTTTAAACGTGTTGCCTGCTCCATCGTTGGCTTCGAGATAATGCTTTGATTTTTCGAAGTCAGGAGTAAACCCAAAATCGCGTTCAATCTCTTCTTTCACGTTGGGCACTTCTTCAATAAGTGACAGCTCGTAAATGGACTGTGCGTTATCGGTAACCGGGCCATAGCTGTCAACCGCAATGGTTACAGGACCCATGCCCAACATGCCAAAGGCAACAAGACCGAAAGCAAAAATGCTTGGATACACCATCAGTTCATCGAGTCCATAATTGCTTGCAAAGTATGCAATGGCCATCAGTGCAACAAACACAAGTCCTTTCCAGAAAGCACTGAAATTACCTGCTACAAGACCCGAAAGAATGTTTAAGGATGGGCCACCCCTGCGGCTCGATTCAACAACCTCGTTGACATGAGATGATTTGGGGCTGGTAAACAACTTTGTAAATTCAGGAATGAGCGCAGCGCCAAGAGTTCCAGCTGAAATAATGACACTAAGGGTTATCCACAAGTCCTGTGGCAAATCACCAATTAAAAGGTAGCTAACCGCAAAAGTGACAATAATAGAAATGATTGAGGTGATCCAAACCAAGGAAGTAAGTGGTTTTTCGAAATCAAGATCATCAACATTGTGATATCTGGCGCGACTGATCATGTTGTTGATTCCAAAAGAAAAGACAGAAGTGATGATCATGAGAATGCGCATCACAAAAATCCAGGTCAGTAACTGCACCTGATAATCGACATTGGTAACGGCGAGTAAAATAAAAGAAATGAGCGCCACACCAGTTACGCCATAAGTTTCGAAGCCATCGGCCGTTGGGCCAACGCTATCGCCGGCGTTATCGCCTACACAATCGGCAATGGTTCCCGGGTTTCTTGGGTCATCTTCACCGATTTTAAAAATCACTTTCATAAGGTCGGATCCGATGTCAGCGATTTTGGTAAAAATACCACCGGCGATACGAAGCACCGAAGCGCCTAGCGATTCACCAATGGCAAAACCAATAAAGGAAGCGCCAGCGTATTCACCCGGGACGAACATGAGAATGATGAGCATGATTATGAGTTCGAGACTGATCAGAACCACGCCGATGCTCATACCAGCGTTGAGAGGGATATTGAGAAGCTTAAGTGGTTTACGTTCGAGAGAAGCAAAAGCCATACGGGCATTTGCGAGGGTATTCATACGCACACCAAACCAAGCGACGGCATATGAACCTAGGATACCCACGATGGTCCATCCAAGGATCATTGCAACGCCTCCGAGACCAAAATCGGCATCGGAAAGGAAACCGAAATAGAATCCAACAGCAGAACCGATGAAGATGAAAAGCAGTGCTAAGAATCGTCCTTGTCGGAGCAGATACGTTTTGCCGGTTTGGTAGATTACGTCAGCGACATCGAGCATGCTTTTGTGAGCTCTGAGTTTGCGCACCCGGATAAATTGATAGAGTCCAAAAAGGAATCCGGCGAGTGTGATGAGAAAACCCCAATAGAGCAGGTTCTGGTCTTTGACTGCATCGGGGATAACGAGTTCGGCTTCGCCAGCGAAAGACAGAACAGGGGCAGTCAGAAGAGCTGAAAGAAGAAGAAAAGCTTTTCTCATAAATAACAGCGTTGGGTTAGTAGGTTAAAAATTTGTGCAAAGGTATAAGAAAAAATTGAATTGGGTAGAATTGGTCTAAAT
>CAZLHV010000096.1:0-11515 GCA_964559205.1 uncultured Bacteroidaceae bacterium | reverse complement strand
GAAACTCCTGAAGGTGCTTTCGAGGACATCAGGGTGCCAGTTACCCGCAGCGGGATTCCTTTTGTTTATCTTAAACTGAAATCACCTCAGAGTCGCTTCGAAACCCGGGCATCCTCTGTGCATTTTCAGTTGCCCGATCAAATTCTTTCACAAGCCGAACAAGAAGGCATTCTGGCATTTGCACGCATTATTGGTCTCGATTTTGGCGAGGTCGATGTGTTGCGAAATCGCGATGATGGCCGTATTTATATTGTTGACGTGAATAACACACCTTACGGCCCGCCCGCTAACCTCGACGAGTTAGGGCGCAGCAAAGCCATTCAACTGCTTGGTAAATCCATGACCGAAATGATGATCTCATGATCCCATTTATTGCAGTATATTTGTAACTCAACTAAATATTATGGATTTACAGAGTTTGTTATCGGGATTTGCTCAAAACAAAGGAGGAAGCGACTTTTTGAGCTCTGCCTTGCAACTGATTGGTGGAAACAATGGAGGGCTCAACGGCCTGATGCAAATGTTTGCTTCAAAGGGTCTGAGCGATTTGATACAATCGTGGGTTGGAACCGGGAGTAATTTGCCCATCTCAGCTGAACAGATCCGTAGCGTTTTTGGCGACGACAAAGTGAATGAAATTGCTAAGCTCACGGGCTCCAACAGCGAAAAAACATCATCCGATCTGAGCAGTTTTCTGCCTGAGTTTATTGATAAAATTACCCCCGGAGGAAATATTCCTTCAGGTGGCTTCGAAGGCTTGAATATGAATATGCTCAGTGAGCTTTTTAAGTAGAAATTCCTGAAATAACAAAAAAGGTCAACCCATAGGATTGACCTGAAAAGATTGTTTTAAGGATTCTAATTAAGCTTTCCAGCAACGAAATTTCTTAGCTGTTCGCCCCGGATATTCTTGGCGATAATGTTATATTCGCTGTCGAGCACAAACATGCTTGGGATAGATCCAACACCATAGGCTTTTGCAGCCACACTGCTCCAAAACTTTAAGTCGCTGACATGGTGCCAGATCAGCTTATCGTCAGAAATTGCCTTTACCCACGAGGCGCTGTCCTTGTCGAGCGAAACCCCGAAAATTTCGAGCCCTTTGCTGTGATAATCAGCATATAATTGTGTCATGTTCGGATTCTCGGCTCTGCATGGCCGACACCATGAAGCCCAGAAATCTACAATGATGATTTTGCCCTTGATTGAATAGAGATTCAGCAGTTCTCCTGAAGGTGTGGGAAGATTGATTTCAGGAGCCTTTGCTCCAACTGCAGTTGCCTTTGCACTCGTGACAGACTGGTGCAGGTTGGCTACAACTGAATTGTAGCTATATTTCTGTGATAAGGTTGAATCAAGTAGCTTGTAAACGTCATAATACTGATCAATGTTGAGACGCTCTATAAAAAACATGTTGACCAGATAATCTGGATGTAGCTTTATGGTATTGGCTATCAGGTTGTTTTTTTCATCGTCAAGGGCGTAATAGGCCGTTTCAATTTCTTTTTTCTGTGTGGCATCGGCAGTCGAATATGCCTTGTTCAGGCTGTCTTGTTTTGCAGCAATCACCTGCAATTTTTTTTCGGTATCGTAAAGCAGTATGGTTTGATCAGAACCCTCAATGACAGGCAATAAATTCAATTGCGAAGCCCCAAGCGTTAGTTTTATTTTATCGCCGGGTTTGATGACCATGCCCAGATAATTTTTGTCGCTGAGTTTTAACTTGAAAATATCCTCTCTGTCTAGATCAAATTCAAAAGTAAATTTGCCCTTTTCAATGTTAGCCTTCTGCGAGAAAAGGGTTGGTTGCAGAAAATTTTCCAGTGTGATGCTGGTTGAACTTGTACTGCCACTGAGAGTGCCGGTGACATGGGTTTTCTGAGAAAATGCGGCTGATGCAGAGAACATCAGAAAAAGAATGAGGAAACCAGATAGCTTCATGTTATTTCGTGTTTAATTGACAAATTTACTAAAAATAAACCATCATATCCATCGGCACATCGTGGGCCTCGCCAGGAACAAAATGGACCACCTGCTCCTCAAAACACACGCCAATTTTTAAAGCCTTGATTGAGTTCAGAAAGCGATCGTAGTAGCCTTTTCCTCTTCCCATGCGGTTCCCGGCTTTATCAAACGCTACGCCTGGTACAATAATGATATTAATCATGTCGGTATCGGCATACGGCAATCCATCTGGTTCTCCAATGCCAAGCGTGTTCTCCTTTTTCAGGCAGCCGGTGAAATGAACCGGCTCGATGTCAGGGCCGGTCATTCTTGGCAGCAAAATGGTTTTGCGGGTCATCCACCGCCGAATAAAATCATGGGTATTCACTTCGTCAGAAAGGCTCCAGTAGGCCATAACCACTTGTGCCGAAATAAACCATTCCTGCTTTTCGACGAAACTGAATATCTTCTCAGAACGAAGGATCTTTTCATCGAATGATAAGCCGGCTTTGCGTTTTTTTATCAACGAACGGAGCTCTTGTTTTTGTGTCCTGATGTCGTTCATGATCTGCTTCGATCTGCTATTTGTTGATGACGCGCTGCCTGATTTTCTTGTCAATTTCGACTTCAATCTGCTTAAACAGGTGAAACTGCCTCACAAGGATAATGACGTCATCTTCGTTGGTGGTTTCTGCCATTTCTTTTCTGATTTCATTCATTTTTGATGCAATGACTAATTGCTTGTATTCCATGACTGCACTTTCGATTTCACCAATCAGAACGGCCATGTTGTTTTCAGAATGCACCACAAAGATCCCATGCTTTTTTTCCCAGTTGGGACTGAGGTTGTGAACACTGTTCATGATATCGGCAGCAACTTTGGTCAAATTGGGGTCAAGCATATTCAGTATCCTGCTGGCATTACTGATACCGTCAGCCTCAGCCTGTATTTTGCATACATCATAAACACGCGCATAGCGGGGATTCTTAAAGCGGAGGCTGTCTGCGTCGAGTTCACTGAAAATATACGAAGACACAGATTTCTCAACGGTGTCTTTCATCCCGAATTCATTGTCTGATTGAAAACGCATGAGTTGATTGCCGTGTACAAGGATCATCTTCAACAGGTTTTTCTCGGCTTCTTCCATGCGGTCGGGCAAAGGCATGGCCTGAACTTCGCTAGTTTCATCCTCCTCGTTTTCATCGATCACTTCAGCTACTGAGCGTAAGGCTTTGTTGGTCTTTGCCTTCAGCATTTTATTCAGCTCATTCACCAGCACTTTTTCTTCAAGTGCGAATAGTTTGGCACAATCCGACAACAATAGCGAGCGCATGATCCCATCAGGAATTTCAGAGATGGAGCGCACAATATCTTTCATGGCAGCAGCCCTTTGTAAAGGGTCATTGCCGGCTTCTTCGAACAATACACCGGCCTTGAAAAGAATAAATGTCTTTTTGTTTTTTTCAAGAAATTCGATCAGTTCTTTTGCCGAATGTTTTCTCGAATAGGAGTCCGGATCTTCTTTGTCGGGGAAAAGCACCACCCGAACACTCAGCCCTTCGGACAACAACATGTCGATCGCCCTGAACGATGCTTTGATGCCCGCCATATCTCCATCGTAGAGAATACACACATTGGTAGTGTATCGCCTGATCAGTCTGATTTGATCAGGTGTCAGGCTTGTGCCACTCGATGCAACCACATTCGTTATCCCCGACTGAACCATCGAAATGACATCCATGTAGCCTTCCACAAGATAACATTCGTCCTGACTGATGATGCTGTTCTTGGCCAGATGAATTCCGTACAATACATTGCTCTTGTGATAGATGGGGGTTTCGGGAGAATTGACGTATTTGGCAATTTTTGCATCGGTTTTCAGCGTTCTGCCTCCAAAGGCAATGACACGGCCACTGATGCTGTGGATCGGAAAAATGATGCGTTCACGAAATCGGTCATTGCCCGATTCACCACTGATTAGCCCGTTTTTAACCAGCACTTCCTGCGAAAACCCCTCACTTTTCGCATGTTTCGAAAAGGCATCGTAGCCCGACGGGGAAAACCCCAGTCCAAATTTTCTGACAATGGCATCGCTGAGACCGCGCTCGCGAAAATAACTTAATCCCACCGACATGCCCTCGCGTGATTCCCACAACTGCTTGCTGAACCACTTTGCGGCAAATTCATGCACAAAATACGATTGTTCCTCTTCCGATTTTTTTTCCTGATAATCCGCATCCGGTTCATCCTCCACAATCTCAACACCAAACTTTGCAGCCAGCTTCCTAAGCGCCTCAGGATAAGTGTAGTGTTCGTATTCCATCAGAAAATTCACAGCATTGCCAGCTTTTCCACAGCCGAAACACTTGAAAATGTTGAGTGAAGGAGACACATTAAACGAAGGTGTTTTTTCGTTGTGGAACGGACATAGACCAATGAGATTTGAACCACGCTTCCTTAACGAAAGGTACTCGCCAATCACATCTTCGATGCGAACAGCGTCCATGATTCTTAATATGTCTTCTCTGCGGATCATTTGTTTAGGAGAACAAAAATATGATTAATTTCGGCTTGCTCTTTATTCCCTGCTGTGACATGATGAGAATTTTACAATTTCTGCTTTTATTTCTGCTATGCTTTAGCATCACAGCTCAGCAGGATTCGGTTTTGTATCGCAAATACGAGGCGTATAGAATGCGCCTGAAATATTTTGTGTTCTTTTCAAACGAGCCCGGCGGAGGTTTGCTGGCCAATATCCGCAATCGAGACGTGTTAATCAACCCTGATGGCATGCACAATTCCGGCGATGAAACCGACTATCATCCGGCAATCACTTTCGGACAAACACACACACGCACGGGTTATCTGCTGGCCGTTCTGGCGACAGAGTACTCATTGCTGATGAGATCAGGTGAGCATGAGTTAGCTCAGTTGGTGCTGAGAGAAATAAACTGCGTGCTCGATGCATTCGATCGTACCGACAGGTGTGAAAGCGGACCGCCATGGTTTGGCACCGACACACTCGATGGCTTTTTTGTTCGAGAAGATGCTCCTCCAATCCTTTCAGCTCAAATGCATCATGGCCTGAATAAAGATTTAATGGAATCGCACGATTTCCGGAAAATGCTTTCTGATTGTCGTTTCGGAGATCCCGCATATATTCACCGGAATGCAGTTGAGTGTCTTGCCATGTATACTCAACCTGAGGGCTACTTCTTTAGTCACCGCGAAGGTTCCCATCCCGATTCAGCCGCTTTTGCCCTTCGTGAGCAGAGCTTTTTCCGCTACTATAAAAATCAGAAGTTTACAAGTCAGGATGAAGTTCTGGGTTCTCTGGTCGGATTGGTACTCACCATCAAGTTGGTTGACGATAGCCGGGTACAGGCCCGGGCAAAACTTCATGTATTGAACATGATTTCGTTTCTCAGCGCAGGTGAACAAAACTGGTGGCGCCCGGCTTTTCCCGATGGCAGCAAAATGGGGAACAACAATGGCGCCGATGCGCGTGCCTATGCTTTTGCGTTGAAAAACATTGCCTTTCAGTGCAGCTCAAAAGATTCACTCAAAAAAAAGTACCCGTCGCTTGCAAGGGCTCCATGGTGCCGAACAGCCTTTGAAGGCACCGAATATGCTTCGCTCAGCAGGGTTGGACTAAAAGAATACAGAATTTTAAGGTTCCTGATGGCTGAAGCCCTGGCCCTTTCGGGTTCAAGCTGCCTGTTTCAGAATGTAGGCAGGGAAATTTCCATCATAACAGCACCTTATGATTGGGACACATTCTTCCTGTTGCTGTATGCGGTGGTTCATCAGGTGTCGGTCGACGAGCTTCCCTTCGATTCGCAAAAGCTGGCCAAACAGCTCAACGAGGCACCTCAGCGGGGAACCTGGGCATACACTACCGGTACCCCTGCACTGATAAAAGGCTGGTCGGCCGAATTTAAGTGGTCAGCTACTCCCGAAGCCCAAAATGGTCAAAACAACGAACGCTGGGCACTCGGGAACTACTCAGGCATAGATTTCATGCTGTTGTACAACCTTGCCTGCCTGAAAATTGATTCATACTATGCGGGTTATCAACAGAACCTTAAAGCTGATTCTTGCCGCTAGACCATTTTGACATCGCAGTTTACGTCAGAAATTTCTCACAATTACCTTTTGCTGCTGCACACTCTGATCGGACTCGAGTTGAATGATGTACAAGCCCGATTGAAGCGATATGGCGTTGAAAAAGTAGTGGTTTGTACCTGCCGGGAACATCCCCTCGTGAAGCACTTCGACTGTGCGTCCGGTAGCATCGAGTAACAGAAGCTTGCCATTGAATCCACTGCCACATTCTACCGGGATGCAGGTGATGTAGGCGGCCGGGTTTGGATATACCTGCTGCATGCCGGAAAAAGCCGATACTTCGTTTATCCCAACCGAATTCTGACAATTGAACTCCCAGTAACCAGCCGGGGCAGGCATAGGTCTTACCTGCGTTTTTCCACTGACTGCCTGCGCCTGAATGTAATAATACACAGTGGTTCCGTCGGGCTGAACCGGAATATGGCCTGTCCACTGGTCGTTGCCGGAGGATGACATGGATACGGAAGCATAGGATCCGGCCAGACTGGTTTTATAATAAATCTGCGCCGAAGCAATGCCCGAAACATGTTGAATCAGAGCCGTGACAGCATAGTCTGAGCTTCCCGTTTGCGGGCTGCTGAGCCGTTGGTGCGAGATAAGCAGCGGATCGTCGCTTCCGATGCAATTGGTGATGCAGTGAATGGCACCGCTGGCACTGATGGGGTCAGGATCGCAGTCGATAGGAACCAACGTGTAACCAGGGAGCGCCTCGGTGTAAATGCGGAAGGCGGTGGTGTCGAATTCCTGATAGTAACTTGGATAGATATAGGTTTTGTTCACAAAAACCCCATTGGTGTAAGTGCGGTAATATGCCCCTGATGAGGGCCAGCTGCCAGAAGTGCTCGAAGGCATCGGAATTCTTACTACGCGATAGGGTGTGCCATAAACACTGCTGAAATTGCTGAGAAGCCATTGAAGATTCGCTTCAATCTGCGGCCCGTCTGAAATTCCCGACGGGTACTCTCCCACAAGAATGGTTTCCTCGTCAAGCAGTTTCATGTGCATGTCGATATGATGAATTCCATCGTATGGCAGAGTAGGGAAGAGTACGTATTCATCGATGCCCAGAAATCGCTTCATGATGGTGTCAATCTGTGCAATACTGTGTGAGGGGTTTTCGTCAACAATCAGCTCACTCGACATGGCTGTTCCAAAACCATCCACCATCAGGTTGCCCCCAGTGGCTGTAAAATCCCAGGGGCTGTTGGTCATCTGGTACAGCGATAATCCTGCCCAAGAGGCATGTTCAACAGGCATGACATCATCTTCGGGACGTGGTCTGTTGTAGGTCCAGTCTACCAGGGCGTGATCGCCAACCGAGTCCTTGTAAATGGTATGAGCACCATAATCTCGTATCCAAACCGAATTGTAGGGCACTTCCAGATATTTCACGTTGGTCAAAGGAACACCACCACTGGTGAGGTAGCTTTTCACCGTATTGGAATCACTGCACGAGATTAAAACCGTACATTCTTCCTGAGCCGCATCGACAATCTGTCTTAAAACCGATGTGTAGGATGTCCAGGTGATCACTAATACGTCAATTTCTTCCCATTCGGCCATGGCCCTGGGCCTCCATGAGGGTGGGGTGGTGATTCCCTTGGCTTCGGGAAAAGAATAGAATGGCATCAGCGCTTTTTCAGCTTCAGTCATTCCTTTAGGCAATGTTTGCGAATTGGTGTTCATGGCGAACAGGCAAACAAGCATGAATGTCAGAATGCGTACAGGTTTCTTCATGGTGCTGGTCGTGTTTGATCAGGGCAAATGTATGTGTTTTCAGATTGACAGACAACTTTCCTTTAAAAAGGTTTCAGATACACTCATTTTTGTTGCCATATTTATTAAGCAGTAATTCTTTGTAGTTTTGAGAAAAAAAAGATGAAAGATGCCAAAATCCGCTGCCCCTGGTGCGGCACAGATCCTCTTTACATTCGTTATCATGATCATGAATGGGGCGTGCCGGTGCACGACGACCCTGCCATGTTCGAATTCCTGATTCTCGAGACTTTTCAGGCCGGACTGAGCTGGTTGACTATACTCCGAAAACGCGAGCATTTTCGAAAAGCTTTTGCTGGTTTCGACGTCGAAAAAGTGGCATTGTTTACCGAAAAGGACATCAACCGTCTGATGCTTAATGAAGGTATTGTCCGAAACCGCTTAAAAATCACGTCGGCCATCGGCAATGCAAAAGCTTTTATCCGCATACAAAATGAATTCGGCTCATTTTGCCAATACCTCTGGGCTTTTGTCAATCACCAGCCGGTGCAGTCAAATATCAATTCAATGGCCGAAATACCTGCTTCGACACCGCTTTCCGATGCCATCAGCAAAGACATGAAAAAGCGTGGGTTTAAGTTTGTGGGCAGCACCATCATATACGCTCATCTGCAGGCTTGCGGCCTTGTGAATGATCACCTTGTAACCTGCTTTCGCTATACCGATTTAAGCCTTGAGTCTTCGTCAGAATAAATGCGACCCCATTTAATCTTTGACCATAGCCTTTCGTGAAAATAATAGAGGATGATTTTTGTCACCACTTCGGTACCACTAAGTACAAACGAAAAAGTGAGGTCTCCGGTGACAATGTATGACAACACCGTGGTGTCGATGCTTCCCCAAAACCGATACGAAATGCTTTTTACCAAAGAACGCCAGGGCGCTACGGTGCCATTTGCCCTGCGGCCTGCCTTGATAATATTCCACAGACGCTCGTGTAGAAAAAACAAAACCACTTTTGTCAACAGCTCAAATCCTGCTATGGCCGAGGCATGTGCCACATTGCCAAAGATAATGTAGCTCAGCACAAAGGTGTCGAAACTGGCTACTGCCCGCCAGCTGATTCCCTTAGTGACAGATCTCAGGTTGGTGTCCTTCATACAGCTGCAAAGATAGGTCTTTCTCTCCGATCTCTACAGGTTTGATCGACAATGACCATGATAATAATCATATCTCTTGCGATTGTGGCTCAGAAAAAGGCATTTGGTTTTCAGTCCACTGCACTTGCCCGTGACAGGCAGTGAAACTTCATGAAAACGGCTGTTTTGGTATGCCTTTGATGACTTGTGAAATCAGCGTGCAGCAAGTTCAGGATAAGGCTTGCGTGCCACGGAAATTCGCCTTTAGATCGAGACATATAGCTGGCGTGATGAAGATCATCAAAAGCTGTATTTGTACAGAGTTTTCTCTGAACCTGCAAATGCCCTGAATGATTATTTACAATCATTCAATTTGGTGCAGATTGCCGGAAAGACGTAACTTTGCAAAAAAAAATGTCAGCAAATATTCTGATGGACCCCATCGGGCGAATGATGGGACTTCGATATAAATCGCATCCATGGCACGGCGTTGACATTGGCGACACAGCCCCCGACCTTGTGACGGCTTTCATCGAAGTGGTTCCGACCGATACGGTGAAATACGAGGTGGACAAACGAAGCGGTTATCTCACCATCGACCGGCCTCAGAAATATTCCAATGTCATTCCAGCACTCTACGGTTTTTTACCACAGACCTATTGCGGAGAACTTATTGGAAAGCATTGCAGCGAAAAAGTGGGACAGGAAGGCATTAAAGGTGACGGTGACCCGATTGATATTTGTGTCCTGACCGAGAAAAATATTGCGCACGGAAACATTCTGGCGCGCGCGATCCCTATCGGGGGCTTCCGCATGATTGACAAAGGGGCAGCCGACGACAAAATCATTGCCGTGCTGCAGGGCGACGCCACCTACGGTGATTTTATCGATATCAGTCAGCTCCCCAGACTGATTGTTGACCGCTTGCGGCATTATTTTCTCACCTACAAGGATATGCCCGGTGAGACCCGAAATGCGCAAATCACCCATATTTACGGTGGCGAGAAAGCCCGAGAAATCATTATGCATGCCATGGACGACTATCGCAAAAAATTCGACCGCCTCAACGACATCATTGACGTGGTTTAACAGCGAAAATCATCTTCTCAAGCTTACAATCGCATCAGATCAACTCAAATGATGCAATTTCACGGACGCATTCATTATTGCCTGAATCACAACCTGCACTTCACTGGTCTCGTTTTTCATGTATTCTGCATTTACCCGTATCCTCTTTTCGCGTTTTTCATTTATGCAGATTTATCTGAGAAAATTCGCAGATGGTATAGTGTAGAGTTGCAACATTATTCTGATCAGGCTGTTGAATCTTGGATATCCTTACTACTATTTCCTGGAAATCTGATCCCAAAACCAACAAGTGTTTAGGCAAACATGCATGTCTTCATCACAATCATCATTCATATGTATTTTAATACACTTGGCCTTTCGTTTTGCGGTTTTTCCAATAAATATCATTTGATTTGCAAAAATTGATGCCTGATTTGATTTCATCTTGAGACCGTCAGATTTGATTTGATAGACGCCTGATATAATGAATTGAATTCCGCAATGAGTATTGAAGTTTAGAAATGAAGAAATTCTGTAATCGTCAATTTGAATGAGGACTTTGTTTTTCATTAAGTGATAAGTGCCAAAAACCGTCAAGGTGTCAATTGATTTATAGTTAAAGCTGAATCTAACCTCACTGACTTGAATAATGGTGTATTTTGCCATTGAATCATTAAAAAACGCTATTTCGTGATAATACGCATTTGTGCAATTGGAACTACCAGAAATACAAGGCGTTGTAAAACACATGTGATATTCCATTAAGCTGGCTTTCCCTTGATTAAGAAATAGAAAGAAAAGAAATGTCGGTAGAATTAATTTCATATTGAATTCAGCCTTAAATTTTGTTCACGTTTGATGCCACTACTTTCTTGCTGTTGGCTTTCTTCTTCTACTTCTTTTGCAAAGACCTTTGAATCAGCATTTTGAATTTCAAAACAAACTGTTATCTGTCAAATTGCGGGCTTTTCTATTTTCGTTTCATTTTGAAACTCAAATATAGTTAAAGTTTGATTATATTGAATTTCGATTTTTTCTTAGTTGTGCAGGCTGCCTTTTTTTAATCATCAAGCATTGATTGCAAAATTATAAACGCCAGGCGTTCATTTCTTGCCACATATGGCTTTTGGAAATTTTGGTTTTGTCTTGGATGGTGCAGGAAGTAATGGTGTATTTCAAATTTTATTCTATATCAAAAAACTCGATAAGTGTTATTAGTATCTTGAGTCTTTCTTTATCCTCATCCGATAAGTCAAAATAGTTTAATGCATGATATGAGTAAAATGATGATATTAACTCATTGTTTTTAAATATATAATACCTATAACCATTACTATTAGAAGACAAATGTTGCGAAGTCAATAATATGTGATTATTTTGCTCACAGATAATAGTATATGTTTTTAGATCCATACAACATATTGTGTCAATTGATATCTCAACATCATTCTTGATGAAATACTTTACATACTCATTTGAGTCATCCACATTAATGATAATAACATTTTTAAAATTTATACCA
>CAZLHV010000095.1:0-11519 GCA_964559205.1 uncultured Bacteroidaceae bacterium | reverse complement strand
TAGGTGGTGCAAAATCAGGAAAAACAACTCTGGCCGAGTGCTTGTTGCTCGAAGGTGGTGTGATCAACCGCCGCGGCAGCGTGGAAGACAAAAACTCTGTTTCGGATTACCGCGAGATTGAACTGGAAAGACAAAACTCTGTCTTTTCAACAGTACTATATGCCGAATATGCCGGCAAAAAGATCAATATGATCGACACTCCGGGATTCGATGACTTTGTTGGCGAAGTTCTTTCAGCTCTCACCGTTAGCGATTTGGCCGTGATGCTTATCAATGCTCAAAACGGCATTGAGGTTACCACAGAAATCAGCTGGAGGAATCTTACCCGGATGAACAAGCCTGTGTTGTTTTTAATGAATCAACTCGATCACGAAAAAGCAAACTTCGAGGAAGTGCTTCGAGAATTGCAAACACAGTTTGGCAACAAGGTTATTCCGGTTCAGTACCCTGTTTCAACTGGTCTTGGCTTCAACAGCATCATTGATGTACTGATGATGAAAATGCTGAAGTATCCTGCCACAGGAGGGAAACCCGAGATTCTGGACATTCCGGAGGCTGAAAAAGCAAAAGCTGAAGCCATGCGTAGCTCGTTGATTGAAGCTGCAGCCGAAAGTGATGAGGCACTGATGGAAAAGTTCTTTGAAAATGGCGATCTGAGCGAGGAAGAATTATTGAAAGGACTTGCCAATAGCATTATCCAGCGAAACATATTCCCATTGCTTTGTGCCAGTTCAAAACACAATATGGGTACCGGCCGTCTGATGGAATTTATTGCTCAGTTTGGACCATCCCCAACACAGGGAGTCCCCATGAAATCGAAAAGCGGCAAAGAGTATCACTATAACAGTGCCGATCCGTTCTGTGGTTTTATTTTCAAGACCAGCATTGAGCAACATCTTGGTGAAATCAGCTTCTTCAAAATTGCTGCCGGTGAAATTTCCGAAGGCACCGATGTGGTAAATGGCACCAACAGTACCAAAGAAAGAATCACCCAAATTTTTGCCGTTGCCGGTAAAAATCGCGAAAAGCTCGAAAAAGCTGTTGCCGGAGATATTGTAGCTACAGTGAAACTAAAAAACTCTGCTACAAACGAAACCCTAAACAACCCTAAAAACTCCGACGAAGAGATTTTATCTATTCAGTATCCGGATCCGAAATACCGCACTGCAATTAAAGCTCAGAATACTGCTGATGACGAAAAGCTTGGCGCTGTACTCAACGAGCTGCGAAAAATCGATCCAACCATTCTTGTTGAATACTCAAAAGAGCTTAAACAGATTATTGTCAGCTGCCAAGGTGAAATGCACATGAATGCAGCAAAATGGCATATGGAAACCATCGAAAAAGTACCGGTTGAGCTCTATCCTCCAAAAATTCCTTATCGTGAAACCATTACCAAAGCCGCTAAGGCTATGTACCGCCACAAAAAACAATCGGGTGGTGCTGGACAGTTTGGTGAAGTTCACATGATGATTGAGCCATGGCGCGAAGGCATGAGCTGGACCACCGAGTTTCCGGTTCGTGGAACCGATGAACACCCTCTGCCCTGGGGAGGAAAGCTTGTATTCAACAACTGTATTGTTGGCGGTGCAATCGACGCACGTTTCATGCCGGCAATTCTGAAGGGTATCATGGAAAAAATTGAAGAAGGACCACTCACAGGTTCCTATGCCCGTGATATCGTGGTGTACGTATACGACGGCAAAATGCACCCGGTTGATTCAAACGAACTCTCTTTCAAACTTGCCGGACGTCAAGCATTTAAGGATGCTTTTAAAAATGCAGGCCCTAAAATTCTGGAGCCAATTTATGATGTTGAAGTGATGGTTCCCGCCGACAGAATGGGTGATGTCATGACCGATCTTCAGGGTCGTCGTGCAGTGGTAATGGGCATGGACAGCGAAGGAAACTACCAGAAAATTAAAGCACGAGTTCCTCTGGCAGAGATGAACCGCTACTCTACTGCACTTAGCTCTCTCACTTCAGGAAAGGCTACATACACAATGAAATTCAACGAGTACCAGCAGGTACCCGCCGATGTCCAAACTGTTCTGCTAAAGGCTTACGAAGAGCAGGAAAAAGACGAAGAATAGTCATTTCATCTTACTTATGGACACCCTGTTTGCGCAGGGTGTCTTTTTTTCAAATCCATTCGAACATGCTGCGACACATTGGAATTCATATTCGTGAAATATCTGAAATTCAGAATTTCTATGCCGACATTCTTGATTTTGAAGAGATTAACCGCTTCACACTCAATAATCAGGCAGCTGAATTGGTTTTTGGTGTATCAGATCACATCGAAGTCATTCGCATGAAGCAATTCGGGCTTGTAATCGAGCTATTGATTTGCCCCGAAAACACCAAGGCCGGCTTGGGTCATCTTGCCCTCGAGTTCTGGCATGCTGCTGAAGCTACCGAAAAAGCCAGAAAAAAGGGTTATAAAGTCATTGAATTCCCAAAGGAAAATAACCGGATTGCCCGTTATATCATTGATAAGGCAGGTAATATTTTCGAAATCAAAGAAATTAACTTTGGCTGATTTTTCACTAAAACAATTTTCTTCACATGACTTTTGTCGCAAAATGAAATGTTTTATATTTGCACAAAATGCACTCTTATGAAAAAATTCCTATTGTTAATCGCCATTTCTTTCAGCTTATCCCTCTTCATCTCTTCATGTCAGGAAGATGAAGATGATGGCAACAACGGAGGAACCGACTATGCCATTGCTACTGCAAGCTGGGGAAAACTGACCATCACACTTGCAGAAACAGGTGGTCCGACAAACGAGTGGTATTTCGCAAGCACTGGCAGCTCAGGCATGGCTGCGCTTACTGGCGTTGATGACTTTGCCTTTACTTATTCAAAAACAGGAATAAATGAGTCAGAGCTTGTGTTTACTGTTGGTGGATCAGACAAATACGAAATGACCTGGACAAGTGCCACTACTGGAAGCTTTCAGGAATCATTTAATGGCACAAATGGCAACCCTGGCACTTTTTCGATTGTATTTGATTAATCCCCTCTCCAAGGTTTCATTGCTCCCGGCAAGCCAGTAAAAATCCACTGAGCGCTGCTAGCGTGTCTTTTGGTGCTTCCAGATAGCCCATGTGTCCGCAATTCTCGAGTATTAAAACGAAAGATCGCTTGGGTAAAACGGCTTGAGCTAAAACCTGATGAAAATCTACACGCTTGTCCTGTTTCCCAATGATAAACAAAACAGGCATATCGGTAGTTGCAAGTAATTCAATGCTCCCCTGCCTCTCCATCATGGCTTTCTGCGATGCTATCAGTGCTTCTTTGCTTATTGACGAGGCCCTTTCCTGCAAAACTGCAATTTCATCATTGAGCGCTTGTCGGTTTTCTTCAAAAATCAGATCAGGGATAAATCCATTCAGAAACGACCCATGATCCTGATCGATGATATCGATCATCCGAAGTCTGTTCGATTTAATCTCGGCACTGTCGGCCCTCGCATTTGAATGAAACAACCCAATGCCATTCAGTAAATGCCCATACTTCTCTGCAAAACAAAGGCTCGCATATCCACCCATGCTATGACCAATCATAGTAAAACGTCCCGAATCGAGCTCCATGGCAAGTTCGCCAAGCATTCTGGCAATCGATTCCATTGATAATTCCGGCACCAAATCGCTCGATCCATGGCCAGGAAGATCGGGCATTACAAAAGTGTATTGTCCTCCCAGCTGTTTTGCTATTGGATACCATATTTCTTTCGACTCAGTGTATCCATGCACGAGCATGACCATAGGACCAGCCCCATGAACTGCATAAGCGATTTTTTGCTGGTTGAATTGAAAGAAATGCTCTGTCATGTGATACAAATCTATTGGAATCAGGCCATGGTGCTATACACACGCACCACATCATCGTCTTCTTCAATACGCTCAAGCAGTTTATCCACATCGACCTGCTCTTCGGGAGAAAGATGCTTCAAGTCGACATTTGGCAAATAATCGTAATCGGCCTTGGTGATTTCAAATCCTTTTTCTTCGATGGCTTTTTGCAAGGTTCCAAAACTGCTGAAATCTCCATACACCTGAATTCCGTCTTCGTTTTTAAACACTTCTTCAGCACCAAAATCAATGAGCTCAAGCTCTAATTCTTCAATATCCTGACCAGTGTCTTTGAAAATAAAAACTGATTTTTTATCAAACATAAAACTTACAGAACCATTGGTGCCAAGGCTTCCATTGTATTTATTAAAGTAACTGCGAATATTGGCCACTGTACGTGTGGTATTGTCGGTGGCACAATGAACATAAACAGCAATCCCGTGAGGTCCATAACCTTCATATGACACCTCTTTGTAGTCCGCTGTATCCTTATCAGTAGCCTTTTTTATTGCACGTTCAATGTTCTCTTTAGGCATGTTATCACTCTTGGCATTCTGGATAATGGCCCTAAGCTTGGTGTTATATTCGGGGCTTGAACCACCCTCCTTCACCGCCATGGTGATTTCGCGTCCATAACGTGTAAACAAGCGGGACATATTGCCCCATCGTTTAAATTTTCTGGCCTTGCGGTATTCAAATGCGCGTCCCATAGATATTGATTTGTAATGAACTGCAAAATTATAAAAAAGGAGTACAACAAACACATGTTGTGATTGTGCAAAACCAGTATTTGTATCTTTGCCACGATGAAAGCATTTCTGATCAGCTATTTCTGGATATTCTTTCTGAACAGCTTTCAGGCTCAAAGCCAGATTCAGATTGAATCGGGATGTACAACCGGTCACAACCAAACACGCGACCATTTGTATCTGAATCCGATCATTGCTGCAAATTGGCAGCACAATGATTATCGCCTGAGCAGCGGAGTGCAATTTCAGGCAGCAGACCACGGGCACTCAATCCTCAAAGTCATTAAGCTAAGCGGGGATGTCAGAATACATGTTTTTGGAGACTCTATCAGCATCGGAACAGGTGTTTGGTACAGGCCATTTTCGGAATATATCAGCGAATACAATGCAGTTTTTTGGTTAAAACATGAACGCCCGCACTTGTTACTGGTAGCAGGTAATAACAGTCGCTTTTATAAATTAACCAACAAAGGAGAAAGTCTGTGGCCTGAAAGTCCCATGGTGAAAGAATGGCGCAATCTGTTATATGAGGCCGGATTGAAACTGCGGAGCAAACCCGAACCATGGAACATCACTGCCGGGATCAGTAACAGCAACGGTTGGCTTTTTCAGCAGGAAACCAATTTCATGTTATATCTGCGTGGCGATTACAATCTGTCAAAGAAATTGAAAAGCCATTTATCCTGGTGGTATCAGCCTGCAGGAAGCATGAACCTTCAAAGCGATTATTTTGGATTCTATCTTACGGGAGGGCTCACATGGCAAATTTTCGATTAGTAGTATTATTAGTCATTGTGCTTTTTCAGGCTTGCAGCAACGATCTTGATGAGAGTGGATTCGTGCGCTCCAAATACAATGCACAGGAAAGGTTTTCCCAGTCGCATCAATTCAACCAAATACATGGTTATCGTAGCATTGTGGCCGATAGCAGCACATACCGAATTATTTTCTGTGGAGACACACACATTGGAACCCATGTACATTTCGACTCAATTCTAACGGCTGCACGCATCGACCGAGCCGCAGCACTGATTGTTGCAGGCGACATTACCAGAGGTCATCCCGAAAATTACGATACGCTGAATGCATTAATGTCGGGAACCGACTCGGTGAACTGGTTTTTCACCACAGGCAATCACGACCTGTATTTTGGAAGCTGGCCATTGTTTTTTCAGTATTTTGGAGCTTCTTCATATTATTTTACAGTTCAAACCAGCGAAGGAAGCGATTTGTTTATTATCCTCGACAGTGGTAGTGGCACACTTGGCAGCGATCAGCTGAACTGGCTCAGCGAAACACTGGCCAATTTTCGCCCCGCCTTCCGGAATTGCTTCGTGGCGACACATCTCAATATTTTCAAGGACGGGCTGGGCATGTCGACCAATTTACCTCCTGAAGAGTTGTATGTGCTGCTTGATCTTTTCGCGGAAAACAATGTATCCTATGTTGTAAGCGGGCATGATCATTCGAGATATGAATCGCAACTCGGACCAACAAAATACATCATCATGGATCATTGCCGCGATGATGAAAACGGAGCTTCATTCATGACGCTTACCGTTTCACCTGAAAGCATCTCGCATGAGTTTACTCCTTTGAATTGAAAGCATGACGACGGCTGTCATTATTTTTATCATCACATATCTTGGAATCATTTTCACCCGACTTCCATGGGTAAACATTGACCGGCCATCAGCAGCATTTTTCGGAGCAGTGGCCATGGTGGTTTTCGGAGTCCTATCTCCTGAGGAAGCATTACATGCCATTGACTTTAACACCATTGCCCTTTTGCTTGGCATGATGATTATTATTGCCGTGATGCAACTCGATGGATTTTTCAAAGTACTCGCAACCAAAACCATGGGTATTGCAGGCAATCAGCGCCGGCTGCTTTTTATCATTGTATTTGTAACCGGCATTTCATCGGCGTTTATGGTCAACGATGTGGTCGTACTGATGTTCACCCCGATGGTCATTATGATTTGTCGGTCAGCTAACAGAAATCCAATCCCATACCTTATCGCTGTCATATTGTCCTCGAACATTGGGTCTGTCATGACCATAACAGGTAACCCTCAAAACATGCTCATTGGTGTTTCGAGTGACATTTCCTACGGACGCTTTCTATTGATTCTTTCTGCAGTAGCTATTCCAGGATTGTTATTAATGATCCCGGTAATACGCCTAATGTATCCATCAGAATTCAGCATCAAAGCAGAAATTGTATATCAGGAAAATCCCATTGATGTCGAGCGGCATAAAACAAGGCTGTCTATACCGGTTTTCGTCCTTGTGATTGCCGGATTTTTTACCGGGAAAACACTTGGACTATCCATTCCGCTTATTGCTCTATGTGGTGCATCAATCATCATGTTGCTTGGAAATGTTAAGCCCAGCAAGGTCATCAAGGAAGTTGACTGGGTGTTGCTTTTATTTTTTAGTGGTCTGTTTGTCGTTGTGGACGGTTTTGT
The DNA here is from genome assembly GCA_964559205.1 of uncultured Bacteroidaceae bacterium. GTDB lineage: Bacteria > Bacteroidota > Bacteroidia > Bacteroidales > DTU049 > GWF2-43-63. Next base: position 4,439 of record CAZLHV010000095.1, on the reverse strand, counting down.
TCGTTCAGGAGCAATGAGTGGACTTTTTGAAGCCTCACCGCTTCAGGCAGACATGAAAAGTGTCGTTGCATTGCATGGGGTAAGCCTGATTGCCTCACAGGTGGTCAGCAATGTGCCATTCACCATTGCCATTCTACCCCTGATGCAGCATGCCGGGAGCGAGATGCTTTGGATCTCGCTGGCTTCGGCTGCAACATTGGCCGGCAATGCCACCATTATTGGTGCCGTAGCCAATTTAATAGTGATTGAATCGGCATCAAGGAACAATATAAAAATTAGTTTCTTCGAGTTTCTGAAACCCGGAATCCTGGTGACTGCGATAAGCCTCATCTGGTCGATAGCTGTCATCTTCATTTGGCATTCAATTGCCGGTTTACTCTATTGATCATTCTGCCGACAAAAGGGGATTAAACATCCACCAATGGGTTTTTTACAGGCGAACGGCTGTTTTTGTCAGATTTCCAGACATTGTAACATTTCTTTTACACAAGACGTCCTATATCGGGCATTGGTAGAAAAATGTTTGAAACACCTGCTCTTGGATTGCAAATTTGAATTGTTAACCAAAAACGCCGAGTCATGAAAACACACATCTTATTATCATCAGCCATTTTGTTATCCGCTTTATCGGGTTTCGCGGAAAACATCGGACATCCCTTTACGGGCACAGACAAAGGATTCAGTTTCAGCGAGTCTTACACAATGATGAATGAACACAAGGCTGCATTAAGAAACGATCATATACCGGGCATTCAGCTTGTGGAAGATTCGTCAAAAGCTATTGAGATTTCTACTCCTATTGAAGAAGAAAAAGCGAGAAAAATTGAAGTATTCCCAAATCCATGCATTTTCAGCATGCGGGTTACCGGGGCAAATGAAGGTGACGAATTATTCATTATCAATGCTGCAGGTCAGGTGATGCTACAAATGATCGCCGACCAGAACGATCCGGTAATTGACGTAAGCTTTCTTGATCCGGGGTGGTATATCATCGGGGTTAAAAATTCAAGAACCATCGATAAAATTGTTTTCACCAAGTAGCCCACCTTTGCAAATCAACCAACCACATGAGAAAGCCATTTTGTTATTTATCAGCTATTATCTTCTTCTTCATGGTGCACGTATCGACGGGTTCTTTCCCTCAAACGGGGAAGAGCCCTGTTGATACGTTATTCAACACCGCCTTGATAAACAGCAAAGTCATGCTGTTTGCTTCAGAACTATCAGAAGGCATTGGACCAAGACTAACCTTCACAAACCGGTATCAAAAAGCCGTAGAATGGGCCATGACAACACTTCAGAGTATTGGGTTGAAAAACGTGAAAACAGAATACTGGGAACCACTTGGACGAGATTGGGAGTTGAAAAAATACACCTTTACAATTACAGAGCCCTATCCAATGTTCATTAATTCTTGCCCCAAAGCATGGTGCAACGGAACAAACGGACCACAAACCGCTGATCTTGTTTTTCTGAACGCAAGAACACCTGAAGACTTTGAATCGTTTAAAGGAAAGCTTAAGGGCAAGATTGTGCTCATCTCGCCAGTCTGGCCTCATGACATGAACTTTGACCCCATTGCTGATCGCTGGGCTGACAGTACCCTGTCCCGTTTTGCAGCTATGAAAGCAAGGACACCAGAAGAAATAGCACAGGCAGACAAAGAAGAAGAGGAAATGAATGCCCGATATAAACCTTATTTCCAATTGCTCACAGATCGAATCGATTTCTGCACTAAAGAAGGTGCTGTGGCAATAATTGAAAGCGGTTTCAGGTCATATGGTTCAGTGATGTCGTTCAGTGTCACCCTTCCGGGAGTGATTAACGATCAGTTTGATTTTCTGGTGAAGGGCTATAAACATGATGCTCCTGATGTTGTTCCGCAAATTTCTATCAGTTCCGAACAATACTGCACCCTGGTTCACTTGTTGAAAAAAGGCACCAATGTAAAGGGCGAACTAAACATTGAGGCGAAAACCGGTGATGATCCTGTAAAAGGCATGAACGTCATCGGTGAAATTACCGGCAGCAAGTATCCCAATGAAATAGTTACCATTGGTGCGCACCTTGATTCCTATCAGGCAGGTCTTGGCGCAGCTGACAACGGTGCAGGTGTTGCAGTAATGATTGAAGCCATGCGATTGTTGATTCAATGCGGATTAATACCTGAGCGAACCATCCGAATTGGGCTGTGGGGTGGTGAAGAACAAGGCTATTTCGGCTCAACAAGCTATGTTGAAACCCATTTCAAATCAGGAAAAGAAAAACACTTCCTTTATCTGAACCTTGACAATGGAAGTGGTTTAATCAGGGGAATTCAATTGCACGATAATGTTGCGGCCGTTTCACTCATGCAAGAGTGGTTTAACAAAGCGAATTTAGAAGGTTCAAAAACTGTTTCACTTATGAGTGCCGATTTAACGGACCATATCCCTTTTCTTGATGCCGGTCTTCCAGGCTATCAATTTATTCAGGATCATCTCGATTACTTTAGCATTTACCACACACAAGTCGATGTGATGGAACGCCTCATCGAAGATGACTTAAAGAAAAATGCATTTCTGGTGGCCTTCCTTGCATGGATGGCTGCCAATCACGAAGGAACTTTTCCAGAATGATTCTCATCCGGGTTGGTTTATCCCTGCCCCGGCGCCGTGAGGTTAGCCGGGGCTTTCATTTGATTCCTCAATAAAGGATTTAAATTCAGGAATAACTGGTCCGAATAACACTGGTTAATGCAAAATCATAAGAGGTTTGATTTCCTGCCTGACGTCTGTCGAAATCATCACCTGATACAATCCTGCACCAAGTGCCGGAAGCCTCAGATATCCATTGTTGACCCATTCATGATTGACTACAATTTGTCCGGTTGAAGAATAGATGGTGATCCATACCGGTTCAGACAAACCATCTATAAAAATATAATCATTTGCCGGATTTGGCCAAATCAGAACTTCTTCAGAAACCAAATCATTGACTGCCGCACAGATGATAAAATCAACAACAATATCGTCGGTACCCTGACATCCATTAGCATCGGTAACAGTTACGGTATAAGTATTTGTGCCAGCAGTTGATTCGTTTACAGTCAACAGGTTTGTAACTGAAGAGCCCCCCGACCATGAATAAGCTGAATAGCCTGATCCTGCATCAATGGTGAAATCAGTAAAAAGGCAAACCGATGTATCATTACCAAGATCAGGCATTGGTGCAGCAGCCACATCAAGATTGAATGTAACAGAGTCCAAATCGCCACACGTATTGGCAACAACCAACTTAACCTCATGTGTACCAGCTGGGAAACTTACCGATGGAAACTCGGAATATGAAGATGCGGGTGAACCATTTGTAAACGTCCATTGCCAGGCACTTGCATTGGATGATGGGCTTGCATCAAACAAAACTATTTCATTGCTGCACGCTATTGGATGAGGTGAATAACTGTATGCAACAGTTGGAGGTTGATCAACAACAATGGTCAACGATACGGCATCACTACAGCCTGCTGTGGTGCCCACCACTGTATAGGTTGTGGTCACCAAAGGTGAAGCAACAGGGTTTGAGATTCCTGCATTATTAAGACCAGTTGCCGGGGTCCAAGCATATGATGCGGCCCCTAATGCATTCAATTGCGTGCTGCTGCCCGGGCAAATTGTGTCACTTACAGTTGAAACTGTAATATTTGGTGAAGCATTCACTGTAACAACTGTTGAATCGATACGGTAAAAACCACAAGTATTGTATGCAACCAAATATTGTGTGTATGTTCCCGGAGAGCTGAAAATCACACCGGGGTTTGCCTGAGACGTGGTGTCAATGTTTGCTCCATTGAAATACCAGTCAACCATGGTCTCATTTGTACAGCCTGCCGAAGAGAAGTTGATGCTTCCGCCCGAACAAACCGATGGGAGGTCAGGCGTCATGACTGCTGTAACTGGTAATGTCGTGGCATAAAGATAAACATGAAATGATAATTCCGGAGTAATATAATTGGTGAAAGGCTCCCAAACGCCACTTCCCAGAGTGTTGTAAGCCCAAACTGCATTAGGCCTTGTGGCATCTCCCGCAAGATCCTGCGTGGTTGCCAGACAAACACTATCCCCTGCAGCGTGGGTCAGCGTAAAACCAACATAAAAATCACCGGTCGGCAGGGCAACAGCTGTCGGAAAGATTACCCTTGTGGGATAAAATCCGGTTGTGGTCTGGTTGTCTTCAATCTCCTGGAGCAACACATTTTGACTTGTGACGACAGCTCCGGGTGCCCCTCCTGTTCCACTTGCATCCCAAATGGTTGCGGTAATAAAATTGGTGGCACTATTGGTCATTCCTTCTACAAAATAATAATCGATGAACTCGATGGCAGTACCAGCAGGATATGTGTTTGTAAATTTCTCAGCCCAACGGGTGATTTGATAACCATTATGTCCTCCCAGGTAACC
>CAZLHV010000094.1:0-11520 GCA_964559205.1 uncultured Bacteroidaceae bacterium | reverse complement strand
ATCATAGAAATAATCCTGATTGTTTTTATTGTTTTTTCGAAATAAACGAGATTTATTCTTTCACACATAACTAAAAAGCTAACGGAAACACCAATCTTGTACTAGTCGAAGAAGCTGTGCCACCAAAAGGAGGCATCCCCAATGAAAATCCAAAACCTACGTTGGCTTAACACCCTATTAATTGGACACTTTTTTACGACAGTTTAGAATTTTTGTTGCATCATTGATCATTGAGTCTTCAGTTTTTTCTCATGCCGGGGGGAGTTTATTTGCGTAGCATTGGCATTAAGTTTATGCACGGCAAATCCAGGCGCTAAACAAGTGGTTTGAACTGCATGAGGTGACCTGATCCTGAGTCGGATGCATGGTGTTCTTTGGGCGCAAGGCTATCGTTGTTACGATATGGTCGAAACAATGATTACAAAAACAATAAATGATAAAAATAAAAGAAACATCTTAATGATGCAACCTGAGAAAGCTTTTCTGTCGTCAGGAGGGAGTTTTTTTCTAAACCAGGCTCTAAAAAAAGAAGATTGAGTGTATTTACTTCTGAATTTCGCACTAAGGTTGAACACAATGGAAAATCCAATGATGCCAAAAGCTAAAAAACCTAGCATTATTATGCCTTCCATTCAATTTACTTTACAAAATTCAAATCGCTTCATTTACTTGACAGCACCACTTTCAACAGAACAAATGTAATTAAATTCATCATTTGCAATACAAGCCGATTGATGCATTTTCAGATACCAGACATGCTCTTTGCCAACTTCTGAACGACTCCATGCTTTAGCATCATGGCACAAAAAACTGTACTGGTCCACATCATTGGAACCTGACACACACAAAAAAGCAGCCATCAACCTTGATTGAAAAGTGAAGTTCTCTGGTGGCACTGACATCAACGCAAAGCTGCATGTATCTGAGGCCTGTCCGGATTAAAATGCATATCTTTGCGGCGAATGGCAGCAAGAAAACTGACCACATGCCTTATCGACTGTATTATTTAAGCAATGACAGTCTTCGGAATGAGCAGTCAAACTGTAAAGTCATTTCAGAGTGCCATTTCCCGGAATGACCTGTATTCAATGCAATGAAACGCCACAACACATTGATCAGCTATTATGAAGAGACTTTTTCTGCCAATATTTTTTGCCATTTGTGCTTTGCCTGCCACGGGCCAGTTCGATTCGGTTCCCTATCCAAACACACATGAGATTAAGCTTTGGAGCGATTTCAGCGGCATGAGAACGCAAGTGTTCAATGGCGACAGCATTTTGGCCTGTTGGCAAGACGGCATGCTGAACGGGTTATATCAGTCGTATTACCATAACGGGCAATTAAAAGCGAGCGGTACATTTAAAAACAATCACCGTACAGGACTTTGGACCATGTATTCGGAAGATGGCAAGGGTAAGATTGTTCTTGAATTCAATCTATTTGGATACGTTAGCCTGGATCGTGCCCGGATCCCGGGAAAAGGTGGGGTCTGGTGGGGTCGTGGAAAAATACACTATGCCATTCCGGAATCCGGATCAGTTTTTCAGGATTCAGTGCCTGCACTCATCAGGGGCTCGGTAACATTCAGGCATGGATTAAAAAACGGCCGCCAAACAGAATACTATCACAATGGCAATCTTCGCAGTGAGGTGAGTTTCAGCGACGGCCTCTATGATGGACCTCGCACAATGTATTATCCGGATGGAAAAAAATCGTTTGAGTTGAATTATCATGAAGGAACACCTGACGGTCAGCGCAAAGAATATGATACGCAGGGTCAGCTTGTTTCAAGCCGGGAGATGGAAGGGGTCCGGGGCTCTTTTTATCTCGACAAAGCCGATGTGTTTCTTTCGAGTCGGAAATTGCTATACACCGACACGGCATTTTCGCTCACATCTTTGTTCTTCAGCCCCGATTCGGTGTTGCCATTGTTTATGGTACTCGACCGGGCTTTTACGCTGGGACAATTATCGGCCTATCGCGACAATCAATTGTCAGAAGTGTACTTTCCGACACACAATCGTCCGGATCTGAGCGGATTGGATCGCGAAGACGGAAGTGCCCTGAATCTTCGGGGCTTTCTGGTGAAATGCGACGAAGTGTTCAATACTCAGACATGGCTGGTGTATAAATTTCCTGTCGGTCTTCAACCCGTGTCATCATACAGCAAAAGCGGTCAGATGAAGTTTCAAGGTGGTCCATGGTTATATTTTCCACAGTTGAGGAGTGAAATTCCTGAATCGAACTATCATTTCAGTTTTTTCAAAAGTTTTGGATACCCCTTTATCACCGTATCGACAGTGTCGGCAATTCCCTGGATCATGGATTACAGCGAACCGACACGCATTGCTGCCGAGCAACTGCGAAGTTGCGAACTCGAACATGATCTGTGGATGCTTTTCTACGGTTTACGAAAAGATGGAAAAATCTGGTAATCAGACTGCTTGGAATGAAAAGAATGTCAGATTTCACATGCACCTTGTAAAAAACAAGCTGTCATATACTTGATATACAGCATATTGCGCGGAAAGCACTTTCAAATATCCAGTAGCCATAAAAGAAAGAAAATATCCGCTTCAATCTTTGGTCAATCCGCCAAATGGTTGTAATTTCGGCCTCTGAAATTTCGATGCCTTATGTGGAATAAGTTGGTGAAATACATTTTACGCTACCGCTACCTGAATCTGATCATCATTGGAATTCTCACGTTCTTCATGGGATACAATGCAGTTAAAGTGCAAATGTCGTACGAATACGCACAAATGCTGCCTCCGACCGATAGTGTGAGCATTGTTTATCAGGATTTTAAGAAAACTTTTGAAGAAGACGGCAGTGTTTTGTTTGTGGGAATTCAAGATGAAAAGATTAGACAGCTGAGTGTTTTCAGCGACTGGATGTCCCTAACCGGAGATATTAAAAAAATTGAAGGAGTGAGCGAAGTGGTGTCGATTGCCAATGGGGTTAATTTGGTAAAAGACACCGCTGCGCATAAATTTAAGCTTGTGAGTTTGTTTCAGCAGGTGCCTTCATCGCAGGCCCAGCTGGACTCCATGCTTAACAAGGCATATTCCCTGCCCTTTTACGATCAGTTGCTTTTCAGTCGCGAAAACGGCACCGATGTGATGATGGTATACATCAAGAAGGAATTTTTAAACACCAGCGAGCGCGTTGCACTCATTGAACGCATCAAGGAGCCCATAGCTGCATTTGGTGAAAAGCACAACATTGAAATGCATTATTCGGGAATGCCATATATCCGAACACAAATTTCGGATCTTGTATCCCGCGAGTTAAAAATATTTGTTTTACTGGCATTGGGCGTGGCTGCACTCATTCTGCTCATCTTTTTCAGATCGCTCAAAGCATTGGCCTTTTCGCTTACCATTGTGGTGGTCAGTGTCATTTTTGCTGTTGGAATGATGGTTCTGATGGGGTTCGACATCACCATTCTTTCAGGCATTATCCCCCCAATATTGATTATTATCGGTATCGAAAACTGCATATACCTGATTACCAAGTACCATTTCGAGTATGCAACCCATGGAAATCAGGCAAAGGCACTCACAAGGGTGGTTCAGCGGGTTGGATTTGCCACACTTCTCACAAATCTTACCACAGCTGTTGGATTTGGTTCGTTTATGGTAACCACCAATGCCATCATGTTTGAATTTGGCATCATTGCATTTCTCGCGATCATCATAGAATTTATTCTCACCCTGATCCTGATTCCCACCCTATATAGTTTCTTCGAGCCTCCCAAAGACCGGCACATCAAGCACCTTGAATTTAACTGGATGAACGGATTGTCGGATTTCGTCGTGCGCATTATTCAGTATAATCGCAAAGTGGTGCTTTGGGTTGTGATTGGTATTTTACTGGGGGCCGGATATGGCATTACCCTGATTGAAAACAAGGGTACTGTGGTCGACGATGTTCCTGCGGGCGACAAATTGTATACCGACATGATGTTTTTCGAGGAAAACATGGGGGGAGTACTGCCCATTGAAATTACCATCGACACAAAGCAAAAAGGCGGGATTAAAAGCATGCCTACCTTGCGTAAGATGGATCAGTTTCAACGCAAGTTGTCGAAATACCCAGCCATTTCGAAACCTTTGTCGGTGGTCGAAATTGTGAAATTTGCAAAGCAATCGTTCTATTCAGGCAGACCCGAAATGTATGATCTGCCGAATGAAAATGAGAAAAATTTTATTTTGAGTTATTTGCCTGATATTGATAAGAATCAAAAAGGGAAAAAAGACATTTTGTCTTCGTTTATAGACACCAACAATCAGGTGGCACGTATCAGTTTACGGTTAAAAAACATTTATACTCCGGAAATTCATGCACTGAAAGAAAATCTGCGCGCAGATCTTGACAGTATTTTCCCTGTTGAAAAATACAAAACTACCATCACAGGCTCGGCCGTTGTTTTTGAAAAAGGCAGTGCATATCTCGTGAAAAATTTGATCGGAAGCCTTTTGCTTGCTGTATTGGTGATTGCATTTCTGATGTTTCTGCTGTTCAGCAATCTGAAAATGGTATTGATCAGCATGGCTGCGAACCTCATTCCATTGCTGGTGACCGCCGGGATGATGGGAATTCTGGGGATCGATTTAAAACCTTCGACCATTATCATTTATTCGATAGCACTTGGCATTGCTGTCGATGCCGCCATTCACCTTTTGTCGCGGTATCGTCACGAGTTACGCACATCTTGCTGGAATGTAAAGGACAGTATTTTGCGCGCGGTTCGTGAAACCAGCAACGGCATGGTGTTTTCGGGCATTGTTCTCGTGTTGGGTTTTGCAGTATTCACTTTATCGCGATTTGGCGGAACGCAAAGCCTTGGTTATCTGATCGGCTTCACATTGCTGGTGGCCATGTTCTGCAATCTGGTTGTTTTACCTTCCATCATTTTGTTTTTCGATAAGCGGGCCACGACCCGTTCGTTTCGTAAACCGATGCTCGACATTCTGGATGAGGAGGACGACGAAGAAGCCGAACCAATGGAAAAAGAAAAAGACTCAAACTGCTAATATCCAATACATGAAAGGTATTATCCTTGCTGGAGGTTCCGGTACGCGTCTGTACCCAATCACAATGGCCATGAGCAAACAGCTGATGCCCATTTACGACAAACCCATGATCTACTATCCCCTTTCAGTGCTGATGATGGCAGGAATTCGGGATATTCTGATTATCTCGACACCGCAAGACCTGCCTCATTTTAAGCGCTTGCTTGGCGATGGTTCGGGTCTGGGCTGCCGGTTCGAATACGTCGAGCAGGTTGTTCCAAACGGTCTGGCACAGGCATTTGTGCTGGGTGAATCGTTTATTGGCCGCGATAAAGTTGCCCTTGTGCTGGGCGACAACATCTTCTATTCGTCGGGTTTGCACGACAAGCTTCGCAATATGGATCCCGAAGGCGGGATTGTGTTTGCCTATCATGTGAGTGATCCTGAGCGATACGGAGTGGTTGAATTCGACAGTGAGTTCAGGGCGATCAGCATTGAAGAGAAACCCAAAATCCCAAAATCGAACTATGCTGTTCCAGGATTATATTTCTACGACAACAGTGTGGTGGAGGTCGCAAAAAACTTAACCCCCAGTCCACGCGGGGAATACGAAATAACAGATGTCAACCGCTATTATCTGAGTCAGGGCAGGTTGAATGTCATCACATTGTCGCGAGGGACCGCATGGCTCGACACTGGCACTTTTTCATCGCTGCTTCAGGCCAGTCAGTTTGTGGAAGTGATCGAAAGCAGGCAAGGACTGAAAATAGGTTGCATCGAAGAAATTGCCTTCAGTGAAGGATTTATCGATGCCACACAATTGGAAAAACTGGCAGAGCCATTGCTAAAAAGTGGCTACGGGCAATACCTGATGAATTTAATAAAAAAATCATGATCAATGTTTTACTTACCGGAGGAGCTGGTTTTATTGGCAGCAGTCTGGCCGAGCGTTTGTTGAGCATTCCAGACGTTTTTTTAGTGGTGGTCGACAATTTGTCGACCGGCACCACGGAGAAGTTGCCTCAGATGCACAAAGACCGGTTCAAGTTCATTAAATGTGATGTAAACGATTACCGCGATATATCGGAAGTGTTTTTCGGATTTCATTTCGACTATGTGTTTCACTATTCGGCTCTGGTTGGGGTTCAGCGCACCCTCGATAATCCGGTAAGCGTGCTTCGCGACCTGCACGGCATTGAGAATTTGCTGAATCTGAGCAAAAACTCAAATGTGAAACGCGTCTTCTTCAGCTCAAGTTCCGAGGTTTACGGCGAGCCGGTTGAGTTTCCACAAAATGAGAACACCACGCCTCTGAATTCGAAACTTCCATACGCCATTGTCAAAAACGCATCGGAGGCATACTTAAAATCCTATTTCAGAGAATTCGGCCTGCATTACACCATTTTCAGGTTCTTCAATACCTATGGTCCCAAGCAAAGCAAGGACTTTGTCATCAGCCGATTTATCAATCTGGCTATGGGCAACAAACCACTAACCATTTACGGCGACGGGCAACAAACTCGCACTTTTTGCTATATTGACGACAATGTCGAAGCCACATGCAAATGCTTCAGTCAGGTCATCAATCATCCGGAAACCGACAACGCCATCATCAACATTGGTAATGACAATGAGACTCCGGTGGTTGATGTGGCAAAACTCATCATCGAAATCACCGGATCAAGCTCAAACATCAAATTTCTTCCAGCACTAAAAGAGGGCGATATGCGTCGTCGTCTCCCCGATATCAGTAAGATGAAGAAAATCCTTAATCGTCCATTGCTTCCACTCGACGAAGGCATTAAGCAAATTCTCAGCGATACCAAATTCATTATCTAATCACCCATGAAAAGCATTATCCGACATTACCAGGACTTGTTTTTAACGCGTTTCGATGCGCTGAAATTTTTGAAAAAGCCCGAAGAACTTTACGAACCGATTGATTATGCACTTGCCGCTGGCGGAAAAAGGCTTCGGCCGGTACTCACTGTGATGATTTGCGATTTTTATGGGCAGAATGCCGATGATGCGATTAATCCGGCCATTGCCATTGAGATTTTTCATAATTTCACATTGGTTCATGATGATATCATGGACGATGCACCTATTCGACGCGGAAGAGCCAGTGTTTATCACAAATACGGATCGAACAAAGCCATTTTGGCAGGTGACACCATGTTTGCCAAAGCATATGAATTTGTAACCATGACCCGCGAGGACAAACTGCCTCAGGTACTTCGTGTTTTCACAAAAACAGCTATGGAAGTATGTGAAGGTCAGCAACTGGATATGAACTTTGAATCGCTGTCCCACGTCACCCTGGATGAATATCTTGAAATGATTTTACTAAAAACGGCTGTCCTGATGGGTGCGAGTCTTCAGATTGGCGCCATTCTGGGCAATGCCTCAGAATCTCAGTGCGAAGCCATTTACCGCTTTGGAGAGAACACGGGTATGGTTTTTCAGCTTCAGGATGATTTGCTCGACACCTATGGTGATGAAAAAACTTTTGGTAAGCGGATAGGCGGAGATATTCTTGACTGCAAGAAAACTTTTCTCTATATTAAAGCGCTTGAATTGCTGCCTGAGAGCGAGAAAGAAGAATTTATTTCGCTCTATGCCGGTAAAAACATGCCTGATTCGCTAAAGATCAACCGGGTTAGAGAATACTTCAACAAAGCAGGCGTGATTGAAGAGTGTAAAAGCCTGATGAATCATCACCATCAGCTTGCCCTCGAATCGCTCGATGTGGCAGGTCTGAGTGCCGATCATGCGGCAGTGCTGCGCGAGTTTGCCGAATCACTACTTGTACGTGACGTTTAATGACTGAATTGACTATGGTAAGAGTACGCTTTGCCCCCAGCCCAACCGGACCTTTACACATTGGTGGTGTCCGGACTGCCCTCTACAACAGCTTTTTTGCCCGGAAAAACGGTGGATCGTTCATTCTTCGAATCGAAGACACTGACCAAACCCGTTTTGTGCCAGGCGCTGAGGCATATATTATCGAAAGTCTGACCTGGTGCGGCATTCGGTTCGATGAAGGTCCACACTGCGGTGGCCCATTCGGACCCTACCGTCAAAGTGACAGAAAAGAGATTTACAAGCAATATGCTCTTGAACTGATCGATCGCGGCCACGCCTACTATGCATTCGATACTGCCGAAGAGCTTGATGTTTTGCGCAAATCTTATGAGTCTGAAAAAAAGACCTTTCAGTATGATGCGCAAACCCGTCAAAATCTGAGAAATTCGCTGACTTTGGGTCCTGAAGAAACCTCAAAACTTCTTCACGAAGGTGTTCCATATACTATCCGGTTGCTGGTTCCTGAGCACACCGAGGTGAGTTTTGATGACCTAATTCGCGGCCATGTGGTGGTCAAATCTGAAAACATCGACGACAAGGTGTTGTTTAAGAGTGACGGTATGCCGACTTATCATCTGGCCAACATTGTCGACGACCATTTGATGGAAATTACTCATGTGATCCGTGGAGAAGAATGGCTGCCGAGTGCGCCTCACCATGTGCTTTTATATCAGGCATTTGGATGGGAACGCCCGCAGTTTGCCCATTTGCCGCTGCTTCTTAAACCCGATGGCAACGGAAAATTGAGCAAGCGTGACGGCGACCGCCTTGGGTTTCCGGTATTTCCCATGCAGTTTACAGATCCCAATACCGGTGAAAAAAGTTCCGGGTATCGCGAGAGTGGATATTTCCCCGAAGCGTTTGTTAATATGCTGGCGTTATTGGGCTGGAATCCTGGCGATGAGCGAGAAATAATGAGCATGGAAGAAATGAGTGAGCTGTTTTCGCTCGAACGCGTGAGTAAAGGCGGAGCAAAATTCGACCCGGTAAAAGCCCGTTGGTTCAACCATCAGTACTTGCAGAAAAAACCACTGGAATTTGTGGCCGACGAAATGATGCGCATTGCATCGAACCTAGGTTATCCTTTGCCTGAAAAAGAAGTCATGATCCGTTTGGCCGGCATGCTTCGCGAAAGGGCCGACTTTGTGGCCGAGATGGTTGAAAGTTGCGCATACTTCTTTGTGGCTCCTGAGTCGTGGAATGAAGCAGATTTGAAAAAACATGCCACTGAACATTCTGCACAATGGCTCACCGAATTGGCCAAAGTGTTCGAAAACACCGACTGGACCACAGGAGCGATCGATATCAGTATCGGTGACTTTGTAAAAAGCCAGGCTCTCCCGGCAGGAAAAGTGTATAACATATTGCGCATCAGCCTGGTGGGGGGGTCTTCTGGTCCACATCTGGCCGACATCCTGAATGTGCTTGGACGAAGTGAATCTCTCAACAGAATGACGAAACTGGCTCAGCATCTTCATTCTACTCAGAAATAATTTTAGCTAACTTTGCAAAAACGAACTGAGCATGCCGATCATCGGGACATTGATTAAAAGCGCTATTGAACTCCGGAGCAAAATGCCGGTAGATCATCGCAAGCCTTCGCCGGTCACCCAACAGAAGAAAGTTTTAAAAAAGCTTCTTCGCAAAGCTCAACTAACTGCGTTTGGCGAAAACTATGGTTTTCCTGAACTACTTAAAGAGCAAGATGTGTTCACCGCCTTTAAACAGGCTGTGCCCATTCACGATTACAATAAAATGCACAACGACTGGTGGTATCGTACACTCACCGGCGAGGCCTACGTTTGCTGGCCAGGAAGGGTCAAGTATTTTGCTTTAAGTTCGGGAACCAGCGAAGCCTCGAGCAAGTATATTCCGGTGACCCCCGAGATGTTAAGGGCCATCAAACGCACCAGTGTTAGGCAATTGGTTGCATTGTCACGCTACGATATTCCGTCAGACTTTTTCAAACGAGGAATTCTGATGCTGGGCGGCAGCACACATTTGCAATACAACGGCACATATTACGAAGGCGATTTAAGTGGAATCACCACAGGAAATATTCCTTTCTGGTTTCAGCATCATTACAAGCCTGGCAAACGCATCAGCAGGGAACGCAACTGGGAAACAAAAATTGAAGAAATCATCCGTAAAGCACCTGAATGGGATATTGGAGCCATCGTTGGGGTACCTGCATGGTTTCAAATTTTGCTTACCCGAATCATCGAGAGGTATCATTTAAAGAATATTCATGAACTCTGGCCCAATCTGTCTATATTCACCCATGGTGGAGTCAGCTTTGCTCCATATGTGAAAAGTTTCGAAAAACTGCTTGGAAAACCGTTGACATATATCGAAACTTATCTGGCCTCAGAGGGATTTATCGCCTATCAGGATGAACCCGAAAATAGGTCGATGTCGATGGTCCTCGACAATGGAATTTTCTTCGAATTTGTTCCATTCAACGACACCAATTTCGACAACGACGGCAACATCAATCCTGATGCTGAAACCCTTACCATCGATCAGGTGGAAACAGGTAAAGAATACGCTTTGCTGCTGAGCTCGGTTGCCGGAGCATGGCGCTATCTGATCGGCGATGTGGTAAAATTCACCCTTCTGGCACCTCCGCAAATACAGATTGTGGGACGAACGAAACACTATCTAAGTGTTTGTGGCGAACATTTGAGTCAGGAAAACATGAACCGGGCGGTAGAAATGATGGAGCACGATTTGAATATTTCTGTTCCTGAATTTACGGTGGCTGGATTGCCGCATGAGAATATGTTCAAGCATACGTGGTGGATCGGAACCGACGACAACATTGATCCTGAAACCGTGGCAAAAGCCATCGACGATAATCTGAAGCAACTCAACGATGACTATCGGGTTGAGAGAATTGCAGCCATCCGCAAAGTGGAAGTGAATGTGTTATCTCTGCAAACATTTTATGATTACATGAAATCGCGTGGGAAAGTGGGTGCACAAGTGAAATTTCCCCGTGTGATGAAAAAGCATCTTCCCGATTGGCTCGAATATCTGGATTCACTGAAATAGAACTGTTGTGGGAAGCATGTTGGGTGTATTTATGGAAGGTCTGGCTTTGGGGTTGATTCTCTCAATCACCCTTGGTCCGGCATTCTTTACCATCATCCAAACGTCAATCGATCGTGGATTTCGCTCAGCCCTGCTCATTGCCATTGGTATCGCAATGAGTGATATTTTCATCATTTTCATTTCTTTTCTGGGACTCTCAAATTTCATTGAAACAGGTAAGAATCAGATCTATGCAGGCATTGTTGGCGGAATCATTCTCATTCTGTACGGGGTGTATACCTATTTTAAGAAACCCGATATTCTGAAAAAGCGTTCTTCGGCGTATAAAAGCCCTCCTGCACAGGTTAAACCACTGACTTACCTGGCCAAAGGATTTTTTCTCAATGTGGCCAACCCTTTCATTATTCTGTTCTGGATCACATGGATAAGTTTTATCACACATAATGCCGAGTATGGAAAACTGACCGAAACTGCATTATTCTTCTTTTCGGGCACCATCATCACCGTATTCAGCACCGATTTGCTGAAAAGTTTTATCGGTTATAAAATTAAAAAATATCTTAGACCACGTGTGCAACTGCTC
>CAZLHV010000093.1:0-11529 GCA_964559205.1 uncultured Bacteroidaceae bacterium | reverse complement strand
ATGAATCACGTGTATTTTCAGCGTAGGGTTTATGTCGCAAAGTCTGTTCTTCCACTCAACGGCTTTGGGTTGACCAAGGTTGCTGCTCAGTGCAATCAATTGACGGTTTCGGTTGCTTTCGCTCACGACATCACCGTCGAAAACAGTCAACTCACCTACCCCGGCTCTCACAAGCATTTCGGCAGCCATGCCACCGACCCCTCCCAGACCGGCTACCAAAACATGTGCTTCACGCAGCCGCGCCATGGCTCCGGCGCCAAGCAATAATTCCGTCCTTTCATCCCAGCTCATGGCCAAATATCTTTTTTATGTTTGCTTCAACAATTCCTGCAAATATTTCAACATGCTCCCCGCGAATATTCGCCAGTGACTCATACACATCCATAATGGAATCCTCCCGATCGTCGGTTTCACATAGCATTCGATCGTCCGGCATGCTACGCCACAGATCAGGTTTTGTCAACCCTCCCATCCCGAAAGAGAAAAACATATTGAATCGTTCAAATTGTCTCAGGGTCTCCTGATTGCCGTTGTATCCATGCCAGATATACGTGAGATCGGGAAAGTCATTCACTATTCCAAACAGCTCGTTAGTGCACCGGACCACATGGAGAATGACAGGCTTTGAAAATTTCCGTGCAATCTCCAGGTGAGCCCTGAACAGCATTTTCTGATCTTCAAGCGTTAGAGACGATTTTACTGCATCAAGACCACATTCGCCAATGGCCACACAATTTTCAGATAGAAGCATGGGGTGAAGATCATCGGCAGAAGTACTTTTTGCATACCACGGATGGATTCCTGCTGAAAAATATGATTCCGGAACGGCTTGTCCGGGAATGATGTTCAGAATCTCTGACACGCCTGCAAACGGCGATTTGTGATGTGTATGTATGTCGTAGCAATGCATTGGTGCAGCTCAGTGAATCTGTACAAACTCGTGCAAATGCTTCAAGGAGAAAACGGTGCTATCGATGCTTCGACAGAGATTGCATCACTGTACGTGCTTCGTTCAGATAGCCATCTGAGCCGCTCAACATGACAGCACCGTTGCGTTTGACGTGTTTTCAAGGTTGTTATACAACCTAGTTTTTCTTGTAATAATTTACCAGCCCTTTGTTGGCGAAAATATTCATCAGCTTTTCGGGCAGCGGATTGAACGTAAACACCTGATGACCGACGGTGAGTTTTCCGGCGGCGAAATCGAGTTCAACGGCATCGCCGGCTTTGTATGCATCGACAGCTTCGGGCAAAACAATAATGGGGAGTCCCTGATTGATTGAAGAACGGTAGAAAATACGATTGACCGATTTGCAGATCACTGCTTTCACATCGGCAAAAGCAAGTCCAACGGCAGGATGCTCGCGCGAGCTGCCGCAGCCAAAGTTGGCACCTGCCATGATGAGTTGACCTGCAGCTACTTTCTCGGCAAATGCTTCATCAAAACCTTTAAACAGGTATGGGAGGATTTTATCACCTTCGCTGCTCTTAATATTATAGGTTAGATTACCTGCAAACATCTGATCGGTATTCAGATTATCAGCATCGGTATAATGCCACACATTACCCAGCAGTCGATTTTCGCCGGCCGGGATGCTGACGGTGTTGCTTTGCTCGATGCTGTATGGGAATTTATTGCTGGCGTTGATGCCACGCGGATCGGTAATTCTTCCGGCAATGGCCGAGGCGGCAACCGTAGCAGGCGAAGCCAGATAAATCTCTGAATTCTTATTACCCATGCGTCCAAGGAAGTTTCGGTTTGCAGTTGAAATTACCACATAGCCATCGGCAGGAATTCCCTGTCCGGTACCCAGACATGGACCGCAACTCGGAGCAAGAATGTTGGCACCGGCTTCGATGAAAATTTCGATGAGTCCTTCTTTCAGCGCCTGTGTATAGATTTCGAGCGAAGCCGGAATGATCAGCAGTTGAAAATGCTTTGGCACTTTCTGACCTTTCAGAATGGTTGCTGCTTCGCGCAGGTCTTCGATGCGTCCGTTGGTGCAGGTACCAATCACTGCCTGATGCAGTATCGTGCCTTCCACTTCGCTGACAGCCTTTACATTGTCAACGTTGTGCGGAGCTGATACAACCGGGAATATGGATGAAAGATCAATGTCGATTTCGCGAATATAGGTAGCATCGGCATCGGCCCAAACGCCATCTACTGGATGTCCAAGATGAGCTGCCAGCACTTCATCGGCAGGGAACACGGCATTTTTTGCTCCCATTTCCGATGCCAGATTGGCAATGGTCATTCGGTCAGCCACATTGAGGGTTTTCACACCTTCGCCATGATATTCGATGCTCATGTAATCGGCACCAGCGCTTCCAATCATACCGATGATCCATAAGGCGAGATCTTTTGCATAAACACCTTTTTGCAGCTGGCCGCTAAGGTTTATTTTAATGGTATCGGGTACGCGGAACCATGTTTCACCGGCCTTCCACAAGCCTGCTGTTTCGGTACGATCGATTCCGGCAGCAAACGAATTAAATGCACCTGCAGTGCAAGTGTGACTGTCGCTTCCAACTACAATCATTGCAGGCCTTGCATACATGGCCATGATTTGGTGGCAAATGCCCTTACCCACATCGTGAAACTTGCTGATGCCCTGCTCTTCGACAATGTTACGGATTGCATGATAATCGTTAGCAAGTCCAGCGCTTGTTGGTGGCGCATTATGATCAAGCACAATGAGCAACTGGTCGGGATAAGCAACACGCTCGCCATTCATTTTTTTGAAGGTTCCCGCAATGCTGGCGGTATTGTCGTGCGATAACACGATGTCGGGTTTCGCAAAAACGATGCTTCCGGCAGAAGCATTCAGAATTTTCTCGGCAAAGGTTTTTCCGGCCATATGGTTAGAGTTTAAGGTTTCAGAATGATGTTGCAAATATCATATTTTTTGAAATACGTATGCACCTGAAACAATTTTTTATGGCTTCAGTAAAACAATCGATCCATAAAAACACTATCTGGCAACAGAGAAGCGGCCCGATACGGCTTCACCATTCTCCTGAAGAAGCTGCCAAAAATATAGTCCCGGTGACAGATGTCCGATGTTTGCATCGATAAGACTTGATGCTTCAAGTTTTTTATCAAAGATCATTTGCCCGCCTGATGTGTAAATCACAAGTTTTTGATATCGATACAGATCGGCTGACGGAATCTCGAAATGGACAATATCGCTGGCAGGATCAGGAAATACCTTCACTTCAGGTGCGCCTGAAACATCCTGAATTCCGGCCTGAAGAAAACCAATGCGGAAAGTGATATCATATTGAATGGCACTATACATGTCGTCGGGGATATCAACTTCGATATGCAGAAAATGTTTTCCTCTGAAATACTCTTCGGCATGAATGACCAAGTGGCATGGACCTGAAGAATCGATCACTGTAAATGATTGAATATCACCCACCGACGAAGGTAACTCGACAGGATAATACAAGCGCGTGTCGCTGAAATGAAACTTATCCCACAGAGGGAAGTAAGTGGCAGGCTTGTCCATAATTAGCTGAATATCAAGGACTTCAGGCGCGACGGAATCGAGGACAGCACTGACAATTTCAAGTTCACTGGCATGATTGGTTACGAAGGGGTCAAACATGGGATCGCCAAAGTAGATGCGGTTAGCTTTCCCGCCAAGCATATAGCAGGCACCGGACCAGTCGGCCGGATCGAAACTTCCCGAAGCCCAGACATCACAACCAAAAAATATCTCTCCGTCTGTATAAATTTTCAGATCAGGTGCATTCCCTAAGAAGCCCATGACCACACCATCGGTTGTTCGCTTATGAATATCGCCAAGAGGCTCCTGATAAAGAAAGGCATTATACACCTCTTCGCCCTGATCGTTAGCATTGTTGGCACCACAAGGAGCAAAATAACCGGTGATTCCGGTTTTGAGCAGGGTCAAAGCATAGCTGAATGTGTCGCTCATGGTATAAAACTTTGTCTCCCAGTCGGTATCGCCAAACGTAGCGGCAATATCGCCCTCCACCATCACACGTTTGGGTTCAACTGAATGACATGCTCCATTAAATGCCACAGCCGGATAGAGGTTCAACCCATCAATGTCATAACTGCTGATGCCCACACGTGCAAATGCAGGATCTTCAATTCTAGTGCTGTCATATAACCAAACCGGCGGATTGGTGGTTGAGTTGCCATCTTCAAAAAGCCAAATCATGTGGGGATCGCCATTGTGTCCAATGTCAAGCAGCTTCTTGTTCAGCAGGGCGCTTGTGTTATTCAGAAAATAGGTATGGCCTATTCCATTATCGTTGGTTTCCAGATACATATCCTGGTACACCGGTGGATTCAGATAATCGATCCAACCCGAAGGAAACGTGTAAATCTGATTCAGGGACGATGCGACGTAACCCCCAACATTCAACGGCAAAGAACCAATGTTTTGCGATTCGGCATACATGATATTCTGTACGAAATCAAGTGCATCCTGCCCCGTAGCTCCTGTGATGTATCCGTATGAAAAATCGCTGAAAGGATCATTGTCAAGCCTTGTACTGAGCATCAGGAAGCGCCGGACAAAATTGATATCAAGCTCCAGAGGGCTCAATACAACAGCAACATAATCAGGACTTAAGTTTTCGAGCACAGATTCAAGCGCATTCACGTTGCTGGCATCAAACGTAACGAGTTGGCCGTTTCGGTAATCCGCCAATGTGTCGGCAGCCTGATAATACAAGTTGTTTGTGTCGCTTACTGAGCATAGCACCACATAATTTGACTGGGCAAAAGCTCCTGCTGTAAACAAAACAGTACTGATCCAGAAAAACAAGCTTTTCATGTGAATTTTTTGTGCAATATAATCACAATTCATATTCAAACACACATTAATCAACAAATTAACACCTTTTGATTGATGTTATGTTAACCAAATGCAACCCGGCCTGATTCCGGAATCAGGTGATTTTATTGTTGTTCTGAGATCATTGATACATTAAATTTGCAACGTTGATTTTTCATTTCCCCTTGGTATAAGTCTAAATAAAATGCTGCGTTGGTATTCACTTTTTTTGCTGATGTTTTTCATTTTCAGAGCCGGGCATGGTTTTGCCCAGTGCCCAGTGCAGGCTGATTTCAATTTCAACCGACTGTGCAACAACGGACTGATTCATTTTACCGACAGCAGCTACCTCACCGGCACAGGGTTAATCACCGACTGGGAATGGAATTTTGGCGATGGCGCTCCATTAAGCAATGTGCAGAATCCAACCCACAATTATGTGGTGGGTTTTACCTATAATGTGACTCTTGTGGTGACCGACTCGTCGGGTTGCAGCGACACCATCACCATGCCGGTGTTTGTTAATCCGCTGCCTGTGGCGGCGTTTACCTTCAACCCGAACAACGCCTGTTCAGGCAGTACCACTACATTTACCAACAGCAGCACAGGAACAGGATTAACCTATTTATGGAATTTTGGCGACGGACAAACCTCCACAGCGGCAAATCCAACCCACGTATACACTTCATACGGATGTGGTACGCAAAATTTCAATGCCACTTTGACCGTAACTGACGCAAACGGATGCAGTGTCAATGTTAATCACACCGTGAGTGTCAGGCAACAACCCAATGTGTTTTATTTTGAGCCTTCCGGATATATTTTCTGTCACACCGATACTTCTTCGGTTTCCGACACGGTACATGTGTTTAATTTTTCTCCTGATGCAGCGTGCATCAGTACCTACACGATCGATTGGGGCGACGGGAGTCCGGTGAGCAGCAGTCCCCCGTCGTTGTTCGACGGAACAAATTCGCTTGATCATGTGTACACCGGCATAGGCTATTACAACATTGTCATTACTGCCGTAGGCACCAACGGTTGTCAAACGGTTTTCAATCAGACCGCAACGGTTGAAAGCAATCCGGTGGCTTCGCTCATCGGACCTCCGGTCGGAAGCAATGTGGGATGTGCGCCCTTAAATGTCTGTGTTGTGAATATGAGTTCGAATATTTCTCCATCAACCCTAATGACTGTTACCTGGGGCGATGGAGTGACAGATACCTTACCAACAGGTAGTGTGGGTGATACCATTTGTCATAACTACCTTATTTCAGGTTGCGTGGGTGGAGCCATGACCAACTATACGGTGACCATGACTGCACAAAACGTATGTGATTTTTCACAATCAAGCTGGTCGCCGGTTCGCGTGTATGAACCACCCGATGCCGATTTCTATCTTGTGGATGATTCCATTTGTGTGGGTGAAAACGCGGTAATTGTCAACACATCGGAGCCCAATTTCTGTGCTGCAAATTCAGCCACATGGTACACCTGGGACTTTGGCGATGGCACGACACAGGGCCCCATGCTGGTGCCTGCAGGTGCCAATCCGCAGCAGACAGTCTATCATGCGTATGGCGATACAGGGGTGTATGTGATTACCTTAACAGCAAACAACAGCTCTACCAATGGCTGCGGTGCAACACAGTTTCAGGCATTGGTGTATGTCAGTCAGGCGTATGCCCAGTTCTCGTGGGACACCGTTTGTTTCGGAAATCCAACACATTTTTTCGATTCAAGCTGGGCCGTTGGTGCCACCATCGACGATTGGGAATGGCACTTTGGTGACGGCGGCACAAGCAATGCTCAAAATCCGACACACACCTACGCCACCTGGGGCGATTTCAATGCCTGGCTCGTGGCGACTTCATCGGCAGGCTGCTCCGATACCATGTGGCATGTGATTCATGTAGACACCCTGCCCTATGTCGATTTCGTCTGGGATACGGTTTGCGTGGGCGATCCAACCCACTTCACCAATCTGTCCTATGGCCGCGGAAGCCCCATTGTTGGATATGACTGGGATTTTGGCGACGGCAGTACGTCCACACTCGAAGATCCTGTGCATACATACGGCACTGCCGGAACTTTTTCAGTTACGCTCATCGTTACCGACGCAAACGGTTGCATCGATTCGATTACGCACAATGTACCGGTTAGTCCACCTCCTATTCCTGATTTTGAAGCCGATACAGCTTGCGAGGGCTTTGCTACTCAGTTCACAGATTTCTCAGTTTCACCTTTTGGCAACATCGTCAGCTGGGATTGGGATTTTGGCGATGGCACGGGTACATCAAACCTGCAAAACCCGACCTATTTATATCCGGATTCGGGAACATGGCTGGTTACACTCGTGGTGACCACAAACATTGGCTGTACCGACAGCATCACCTTGCCGGTGTATGTTTCGCCATTGCCTGTGGCCGAATTTACGTTTGATACGGTCTGTGCTGGAAGCCCCACCGCATTTGTCGATGCCTCGCAGGGCTTTGGCTGGCCCATCACAGGCTGGCAATGGGATTTTGGCGACGGAAACGGCTCCGCATTGCAAAATCCTACACATGTCTACGCCGGGCCGGGACAATATGTAGTAACACTGATTGTGTCGAATCCTTTTGTATGCAGCGACACCATCAGTCACATCATCACCGTGGATTCGATACCGGATGCCAACTTTTCTGCTTCGGTTGTCTGTCTGAATGATCCAACCTTATTTACCGATTTGTCTGTACCCCATGGAAGCCCTATCGTGAGCTGGGACTGGGATTTTGGTGACGGGGATACTTCGGTGCTGCAGAATCCGACCCACCTGTATGCCGGGCCTGGCACTTACAATGTTACACTGGTCGTTACTTCAGCATCAGGTTGCATGGACTCCATCACACTTCCGGTCGTGGTCAATCCCTTGCCCGATGCAGGCTTTATTGTGTTGTCGGCCTGCGAAGGTGATCCTGTTGTTTTTACCGACACCTCGCATGCCAACGGCGGCACCATTGTCAGTTGGGACTGGGATTTTGGCGATGGTGCGGGCAACTCTTCGGTACAGCATCCCCAATACATTTATGGTGATACAGGTACCTACTGGGTAACCCTGATCATCTTCAATAGTAATGGGTGCAGCGATACGGTTGTCAATCCTGTGAATTATTTCCCAAGACCTGTGGCTGTTTTTCAGTTTGATACAAGTTGTGCAGGGCAACCCATTCATTTCACCGATCTGTCACAGCCCAATGGAAGCCCCATTACCAGCTGGGATTGGGATTTTGGTGACGGGAATTCATCTGTGCTGCAACATCCGGTGCACCCCTATGCTTCATCAGGCACTTTTACGGTAACGCTGATTGTTTCAAATGCTTCGGGTTGTGCCGACACCATCACGCATCAGGTCATTGCCGATTCATTGCCTGAACCTTTGTTTACAGCGGCGCCTGTTTGTTTTGGGGATACCACCTTTTTTATCGATCAGAGCGTTGCACATGGATCTGTCATCACTCAGTGGTCATGGAATTTTGGAGACGGCAACACTTCAAACCTGCAAAATCCTGATCATGTTTATGCAACACCGGGCTTGTATCCAGTGACACTGATTGTCGATAATGCCAATGGTTGTTCCGATACCCTTGTGCAAAATATTGAAGTGTATTCTTTACCACAGGCGGCATTTACCTACACGGGGACTTGTCTGAACCGTGACATTTATTTCACCGACGGAACCATTGCCGGCAGCGGTGCGTTAACCAACTGGGATTGGGATTTTGGCGATGGCTCAGGCACTTCAGCTAATCAAAATCCGGTTTATCAATACGCAGTGGTTGACAGTTTCCTGGTCACCCTGGTGGTTGTGGATCAATATGGCTGTACCGATACCATTAGTGACAGCATCAGGGTTAGCCCTCTGCCACAGGCTGGATTTATGGCCGATTCGGTTTGTCTCGGTCTGGCAACACAGTTTACCGACACCTCATTAAATTTTGGATTTCCGCTGAATTACTGGGAATATCTATTCGGCGATGGCAATAACTCCGCATTGCAAAATCCTGCACATATCTATGGATCATCAGGAAATTTCAATGTTCAGCTTGTGGTCGGAAATACGAGCAACTGTTTCGATACTGTAACGCAGATTGTATTTGTAAAACCTGTACCTCAGGCTCAGTTTACGAGTTCGAATGTTTGTTTTGGAGACACCATGACCTTCAACGACAATAGTCTGGCAAATGCTCCATCCCTGATAGGCTGGGAATGGGATTTTGGTGATGGAACCGGAAGCACGGCCGATGATACCTTACATTATTATTTTGCCGACGGAACGTATCCGGTCAGTTTAATCGTTGAAAACAGCTGGAACTGTTTTGACACCACCATGCAGAATATGACCGTGTATGCTTTGCCTCAGGCTGGTTTTAGTGCGAGTGTAGCTTGTATCGGATTTGCCACTTCGTTTTCCGATACCACACATGCCGGTTCAGGTGCACTTACAAACTGGGGCTGGGATTTTGGAGAACCCGGCGGCACATCGACGGTGCAGGATCCGGTGTACACCTACACTTCTGGAGGAACAAACTACACCGTCACGCTCATTGTTTCGGATCAGTATGGTTGTGCAGATACGGCCACTGACAACATTACGCTTCATCCGCAGCCTACAGCTTCGTTTTCTGCCACCACGGCCTGTTCGGGTCTGCCAAATAGTTTCAGCGATTTGTCCGTGCCTGCAGCAGGCTTTATGGCAGCATGGGACTGGGATTTTGGTGACGGCAGCGGCAGCTCAAATGTTCAAAACCCGCAATATACCTACGCAGGCAGCAGTATGGTTCAAACTTTTAATGTAACCCTGATTGCCTGGGATAACAACGGTTGTCCTGATACAATTACGCAGGCCGTAAACGTAAACCCAAATCCTGATGCTGAATTTTCGGCCGATACAGCCTGTGTGAATGATCCCACCCTGTTTAGCGATCTTTCGAATCCCAATGCAGGGGCACTCATTGGCTGGGAATGGGATTTTGGCGATGGCAATACATCTTTGCTTCAAAATCCTGCAAACACATATCCGGTTTCAGGAATGCCCGTAATATATCCGGTGCTGTTGATGGTCGAAGATGCCAATGGCTGCCGCGATACCATTACCCATAATGTTCTGGTAAATCCATTGCCTGTGGTTTGGTTCGGAGCCAACGCAGCCTGTTCGGGAGCGGTCACATCGTTTTCCGACAGCAGTTACAGCAACGGCGGCGCACTGCAAACCTGGAATTGGGATTTTGGCGATGGCACGGGCAATTCTGCTGCGCAGAATCCTGGCTATACCTATGCAGCCACGCTGGTTCCTGCTTCCTACAATGTGTTGCTTAGCGTAAGCGATGTCAATGGATGCCAGCATGACACCACGTTACCTGTGGTGGTTAATCCCTTACCGGTCGCATCGTTCAATCCGCTTTCGGCTTGTTCTGGCTATCCCAGCCAGTTTACCGATGGCTCAACGAGTACGGGTGGTAATGTTGTTGCCTGGGATTGGGATTTTGGTGACGGCTCAGGAACCTCGGTACTGCAGAATCCGGCATACCAATATGCGACTACCTCTTCAGTAACAACTTACAATGTGGTGTTAACCATTACCGACGAAAATGGCTGTCCTGACGACACCATCATTCCGGCCACGATTTATCCTTCGCCGGTTGCCGGATTTATCACCGACAGTGTTTGCAGCGGCAATCTGATCCAATTCAACGATACTTCTTCGTCTATCGGAGGTGCACTCACAGGGTGGAACTGGAATTTTGGCGACGGTGCGGGTACATCAGTCAATCAGAACCCATCCTATACCTATGCACCTGTTCTTAACTCAACCGCTTATCCTGTTACGCTGATTGTTGAAAACATCAATGGCTGTTACGACACCATTACATGGAATGCACTGATATGGCCCGACCCGGTGGTGGATTTTCATTCAGATATTGCCTGTTTCGGCAATCCAACACATTTATATGATGACACCTATTCCAATGGTGCGGCACTTCAAAGCTGGAGCTGGGATTTTGGTGATGGCAGCGGCACATCGACCCAGCCATATCCGGTGTATCTTTACGGAGATGCAGGTGTGTACGACGTTTCACTGACAGTTACCGACAGCAATCTCTGCACTGCAACCTACAACGAATCGGTTGTGGTTGATTCTTTGCCTGTTCCCGACTTTACTTTTTCTGTTTCCTGCACTCAGGGCATTGTTCAATTCAACAATCTTTCGCAGGCCAACGGAAGCATCATTACCGGATACCTGTGGGATTTTGATGACCTGAGCATGTCGGGTCAGGTAAGTCCGGCACATTATTTCAGTGCAACAGGCACATACGATGTCACCCTATATGTACATAACAACCGGGGATGTATGGATTCGCTGACCATTCCTGTTAATATTGCACCGGGACTGAGTTGGGATTTTACGGCAAGTACCGAATGTGTGGGCGAGATCACTCAGTTTAACGATTTTACGCTCAACCCTGCGGTGCCGGCAGTGGCTTGGTTATGGAATTTTGGCGATGGTTCTTCTTCGACCCTCGAAGACCCTGGTCATCTGTATGCGCTTTCTGGAACATACAATGTGATGCTGACGGTGACCGATGCCAATGGTTGTACCTACAATGTTTTACACAATATCACTGTCAACCCGGCACCGGTAGCCAATTTCAGTTCGACCATCGTTACACAGGGC
>CAZLHV010000092.1:0-11567 GCA_964559205.1 uncultured Bacteroidaceae bacterium | reverse complement strand
CGACGCGCTCCGCGAGCTGGTCTTCGATATAGGAATGGCGACTGATGAAGTCTGCTTGGGCTGATCAGATACGGTGAGCAGAAAAGCTGTCGATAAAAGAGTGAACGACCAGATGAAGGGTCTGGCTAATTGGCTAAGAGCTGCTGCAGTGAAGGGTGCTGCGATAGTAATCCCGGCAGCTACCTTTTTCCATGCCCTTTCAGGCGGCTCGACCATTAAATCTTCGAGCTTGTCAGCGAAAAGCCTGTCAAGATCGTTATCATGCAGTCTGCTCATAACACACGGCATTAATGGTTTTCAATTTATCCTGCAACACTTTTCTTGCCCGGGAAAGCTGTGATTTAGAAGTGTTTTCACTAACTCCCAGCGATTCGGCAATTTCCTTATGGCTGTATCCCTCAATGACATAGAGGTTAAAAACCATGCGGTACCCTTCGGGAAGACGCTGAATGAGACCCAGAAGGGTTTTAAGGCTGATGTTGTCTATTGCTTCGACCGAGACATGCTCGTTGTTGGAACAATCATCGATATCAAGAGTCTGAAGGTATTTTAAATTTGACTTGTAATAATTAATGGCTGTATTGACCATGATGCGCCTGACCCAGCCCTCAAGTGAGCCTTCACAGCGGAAATTTTTAAGGTTTTGAAAAACCTTAATGAATCCCTCTTGCATAATGTCTTCAGCTTCCATTTTATTTTTTGCATAACGGAGACAAACACCAAACATACGCGAAGCGAAGCGCCGGTAAAGCAATTCCTGCGAATCTGCTTTTCCTGCAAGGCAGTTTTTCACCAGTTGAGCCTCGCTTAGCATCCGTTCGTTGTTGGTTTCCTGATTCTCAGACATTATACATTTGCATTCGGTTGCATCATCCAATTTATTATGTAAAGATACAACGATTTGGGGCTAAAATTACAAACCAGCCTCGGTGACTTGCTTTTTTTCAATTTCAGCTTTCCAGTCCAGATCTAGATAATATCGCTTCCCTTTGCCAACAATGATCCCGAGTCCGGCCGAGGCTACCCTGATTCCGATTATATCGACAACCAACGAGGCAGGGACGAGAAAAAATGCTTGCGGGGGACCTGCAGAAATTCCTGTAAAAAGCATGATGAAGCCCATAATTGTTATGCCCGCACCTCCGGCCAGCACCAATGCACCAGCAGTCTTTGCCCCAAAACCGGCTGATTTTTTATTGATGATGATGGGTATTTTATGAATGTCGAGCTGTTGACTATCAACTAAAATGTATGTTTCGTCGATAATAGACATTTTTCCACTTATTTCAATGCCGTCATTATTATAAACAGCCACCTGATCTCCATCTCTGAAATAAACCACTTTATCTGGTTTGCGTTGATTGGTTAACTTGAGCACATACTCAGTCTGCGAAATTATTGATCCGGATAACAGAATCGCGAAAATGAAAACAATCAGCTTCATGCCGGGTTTTTTGCAAATCT
Organism: uncultured Bacteroidaceae bacterium; assembly: GCA_964559205.1. Classification (GTDB taxonomy): domain Bacteria; phylum Bacteroidota; class Bacteroidia; order Bacteroidales; family DTU049; genus GWF2-43-63. The sequence continues at coordinate 10,103 of CAZLHV010000092.1, read as the reverse complement.
AAAGAAATTTGAGAATCCGTTTTGAAAATTCATTACTATTGTATCGAAAAATCATGACAAAATGAAAATTGTTGCATTAACTGGTGCAGGCATCAGTGCTGAAAGTGGGCTCGCAACTTTTCGCAGCAGCGGTGGGCTGTGGAATCAATACCGCATCGAAGATGTTGCTTCAATCGATGCTTGGAATCGTGATCCCAAACTTGTTCTGGAGTTTTACAATATGCGACGTCGTGAATTGGCTCATGCAAAACCAAATGCAGCACATCTTGCGTTAACTAGGCTTGCGGAATTTGCCACGATGAAAATTATCACGCAGAATGTGGACGATCTGCACGAAAAGGCAGGATCGAAGGATATCATCCACTTGCATGGAGAATTAACAAAGGTCAGAAGCAGCCTCAATGATAATTTGATTTATCCTGTTGGCTATCAGGATATTTGCCTTGGTGACCTTGCGCCTGACGGATCTCAGCTAAGACCACATATTGTTTGGTTTGGAGAAGCAGTTCCACTAATTCCCGATGCTATTGAAGAGGTATTGAAGGCAGATATGATAATTATCATAGGCACATCAATGCAGGTATATCCGGCTGCAGGACTCATTCAATATGCAGGTCCCGGGACTGAAATCATTTACATTGACCCTGAAGCAGGCAATAAAAAGGTTCTGGGTAAACAGGTTAGGTATTTGAACGGGAAAGCCGGTGACCTCCTTCCACCTTTGGTTGAAGAACTTCGCATTGAGTTCGATAAAATCAGGTAACGATCTAAATGCTATCTTTGCGCAAAATTTTGTGTTTTGATCAAACTGAGAAGAACAAAAGCGGAAAGGTACTCCGATCCGACCATGTGGACCGATTTCAATAGTTTCATTAGAAGAAACCGACGCCGTTTTTTAGTTAAGCAGCAGCCAATGGTGATTTGGTTTACTGGCTTATCGGGATCTGGCAAAACTACCCTATCTGATTCCTTAAACAAAGTCCTGCTGCGCAAGGGCTATTTTACCAAGGAGTTTGATGGCGATGTGATCCGCAAAGGTTTGAATTCCGATCTTGGGTTTAGCGAAGAAGACCGCAAGGAGAATATCCGGCGCATTGCCGAGGTTGCAAAAATGTTCAGTGATTCGGGGCTTATCGTGTTGTGTAGTTTTATAAGCCCGACCAACGAGGTGAGGGAAATGGCCCGTCGTATTATCGGTCCTGAGCGATTCATTGAGGTTTATGTGAACTGCCCGATAGAAATATGCGAATTGCGAGACGTGAAAGGGCTTTATAAAAAGTTTCGCCTTGGTCTGATCAAGAATTTCACAGGTTTTGATTCGCCATATGAAGCACCCCAGAATCCTGAAATTGAGTTAAGAACCGACCTCTGGGATATTAATAAATGCACTCGGTATTTGCTCCGTCGTGCACTGGCTCAGGTAAAATTTAAGAACAGAAAATGAATTACAGTTTAAACCACTTACAAGAACTGGAAGCAGAGTCCATTTACGTGATGCGCGAAGTGGCAGCTCAGTTCGAGAACCCCGGCCTTTTGTTTTCGGGAGGGAAAGACTCTATCGTTATGGTACATATTGCGCGTAAGGCTTTCTGGCCAGCCAGATTTCCTTTTCCGCTCGTTCACATTGATACGGGTCATAACTTTGAGGAAACCATTGTTTTTCGCGATGATTTGGTGAATGAACTGGGGGCAAAGCTTATTGTCGGTAGCGTTCAGGAAGCCATCGATTCGGGCAAGGCCATTGAAGAAAAGGGGCCTTTGGCATCAAGAAATGTATTGCAGACAATCTCATTGCTCGATACCATCGAAAAACATAAATTCGATGCATTGCTTGGAGGTGCCCGTCGTGACGAGGAAAAAGCTCGTGCAAAAGAACGTTTCTTTAGTCATAGGGATGAATTTGGCCAGTGGGACCCTAAAAACCAACGCCCTGAACTGTGGAATTTATTCAATGGCAAAAAGAATATTGGTGAACATTTCAGAGTGTTCCCCCTTTCGAATTGGACCGAGCTCGATATTTGGATGTATATTCGTCGCGAACGCATCCGGCTCCCTTCGTTGTATTTCACCCACCAGCGACAGGTTTTCAACCGCGATGGAATGTGGTTGGCATGGGCCCCATTCATGACCCTCAAAGACAATGAAACCATCGAGACTCGAACGGTACGGTGTCGTACCATTGGCGATGTGACGTGTACAGGAGTGGTTCTGTCCGAAGCCAACAGCATCGATGACATCGTGGCCGAAGTAGCCGCATCGAGGCAAACCGAACGTGGAAACAGGGCCGATGATAAGCGTTCGGAAAGTGCCATGGAAGACAGAAAAAAGGAAGGTTATTTTTAATTGTGAATTTTATGAGCGAAGATTTCAATACCGACGAGTACATTAACATGGAATTGCTGCGGTTTACCACCGCCGGAAGTGTTGACGATGGCAAGAGCACATTGATCGGGCGGCTTCTTTATGATTCCAAAGCCATTTTTGAAGATCAGTACGAAGCAGTTAAACTTGCAAGCGAAAAGCGAGGGGAAGAATACATCAATCTTGCTTTACTTACTGACGGACTGAGAGCTGAACGCGAGCAAGGCATCACCATTGATGTGGCATACCGTTATTTCAGCACCCCCAAAAGAAAGTTTATCATTGCTGACACACCGGGGCACATTCAATACACTCGAAACATGGTCACCGGTGCTTCAACTGCAAACCTTGCCCTGATTCTTGTTGATGCCAGAAAAGGAATCCTCGAACAAACGCGAAGACATGCCTTTATCGCATCATTGTTGCGTATTCCTCATGTGGTTTTCTGCATCAATAAAATGGATTTGGTTGATTACAGCGAAGCGGTCTATCACCAGATTCTTGAAGATTTCAGAAGCTTTTCAACCAAACTCGAAGTTACTGATATTCGTTTTGTTCCCATTTCGGCCCTTAAGGGGGACAACATTGTGGATCGATCTGAAAATATGCCGTGGTTTCAGGGCCCAACACTTCTTTATTTGCTTGAAACGATTCACATTGCTTCAGATTATGACCTGGTAAATTGTCGTTTCCCTGTCCAGTCTGTCATCAGACCATTTTCCGACGATTTTCACGATTATCGGGGTTATGCTGGACGTGTTGCCGGTGGAATTTTTAAGCCCGGCGATGTAGTTATGGCTCTACCCTCGGGGTTTACAACGAAAATTAAGCAAATCGACACTTTCGATGGCCCGGTAAAAGAAGGTTATCCACCCATGTCTGTCACAATGCTGCTCGAAGATGAAATTGATATTAGCCGGGGTGATATGCTCGTACGTGAAAATAATGTGCCGCAGATTAGTCAGGATATTGACATTATGTTGGTTTGGATGAACGACAAGCCTTTACGTTTGGGAGGGAAATATGTACTCAGGCACACCAGCAAGGAAGTCAGATGTCTGGTGAAAGAAGTTAAGTACAAGGTCGATATCAACACTTTGCACCGCAATCTCGAGGATAAAAGCATCGGGCTAAACGAAATAGCACGTGTTTCGCTTCGCACAACACAGCCTTTATTCTTTGATCCTTATAAGCTTAACCGAACTACTGGAAGCGTAATTCTGGTTGATGAAGGAACCAATGAAACGGTAGGAGCTGGAATGATTAAATAAAGCAACACCGCATTCAAACAGAAAAGGCCGCCTGTTCATCAAGCGGCCTTTTCTGCAATAAAAAAGCCAGCCTCATAGGGCCGGCTTTTTTATTCTAAGGAAAGATTAGAAATGGAAGTACATGGTCAAAGCAGCTGAAGGCAGCAGGGTTTGTCCGATTCCATTGTCAACTGCGAAGCCCATTCCGCTTCCTGAGTTGGTTCCTTCGTTTGTTTCTTCTTCAGCAGCTGAAGCAGCAGCATCCCAGTTTTCGGTGGTCACCGATCCACGGGGGTTGGTGGTCATGCCAAAGCCCCAGCCAAATTCAGCGGCAACAGAAATTTTTGGTGCAAAGAAATACTCAACGCCAGCAAAACCACGGAGACCGAATGTGATGGCCATGCCGCTTTTTTGCTCGATAACGCGTCCGTTGAGAGCTGATCCGTCACCATTCACGTAACCGTTTGTGATTGACTCAGTGTTCATCTCGGTTCCCCAGGTGTTTTTCACCGAATTGCTTTGGAAACCAAGGAGAAGTTCACCACCGTAGAATCCTTGAACGCGGTTGTGTCCACGACGGAGTTCAAGACCACCACCAAGAATGATGTTCATGTTGCCTACCTTGTTGATGTCTTCAGCTTCACCCCATGAATCAGGATCACCAGGATTTGCAGTCTGATCAAATTGGTCATCATAAAAAGTGCTGATTTTAGCCGAATTGGTGTTAATAGCCAATTTCACGCGAGCAGCTTTTTGATCTTCCAGAAAATACTTGCCTACAAGAACCTGATTGAAACCGGTTACATATCCCGGATGCTGAGAGGTTTGTCCTGTGTTCACCATAATGTTGGAAACATTCAGGAAGAAATCAACAACAGGAACAGCGTTGAAGCCAATGACAAAGTCACCTGCTTCGGGAAGCACTGTGAAACCCTTTTTGCTGGTAAGCTCCTGGCCATTCACCATCACGATGAAGCCAAAAATCATGGTAAGAGAAATGAGAACTTTTTTCATAACAGTCGTTTTTAGTTAGACTTTGTTCGGTATTGATAGAACAAAATTACATATTTAATGTCAGATTGCAAGTGGATTCATGTGAATATTTTATCAACCATGCATATTTGATATCTTTTTTGGGAAAAACATGGTTTTATTTGTCACGAAATCAGGTATTTATGCTTTCACATGATAATTGTTACCCCATGATACTTGTTTGGGTTCGTCAATATTCCTTTTATTCCTAATGTATCTTTGTGCACAATTTGAGCAGAAATGAAAACCTTACTATATTTATCCTTTTCCTTGATCTTAATGTTGAGCTCTTTTGCACAAAGTGGCGTGATACGTGGCAAAGTTTTGAATGACAAAACGAATGACCCGGTACCATTCGCAAATGTGGTGATTCAAAACTCAGCAATTGGGGCTGTCACCAATTTTGATGGTGATTTTATCATTTCCGGGCTGCCATCTGGTTTTGTTCGACTGGTTGTTTCCTCGGTGGGCTTTGAAACTTGGGTCTCTCCCGAAATCATGGTTACCAATTCGAACGAAACCTTTATTGACGCAAGAATCAGAGAGAATATCACCCAACTCGGAACCGTTACAGTAACCACCAAGATTTTTGAGCGAAATCTCGAAAGTCCGGTGGCCATGCAAACAATCGGTGTCAGCGATATCGAGAAGAACCCAGGGGGCAATCGTGATATTTCAAAAATCGTTCAGGCTTTTCCCGGAGTTGGGCAAACGCCTGTTCAACGTAACGACCTGATTGTGAGAGGGGGAGGTGCAAATGAGAATCGCTTTTATATTGACGGGATCGAATTTCCAAACTTGAATCACTTTGCTACGCAAGGGGCCTCCGGTGGGCCGGCAAGCATCATCAATGCTGATTTTTTAAGGGAGGTTGATTTTTACACCGGTTCGTTTCAGGTAAATCATGGAAATGCGTTGAGTTCGGTTCTTGACATGACGTTAATTAGTCCGAGCAAGGAAAAGCCGGTGAGAAGACTCACAGTCGGAGCATCTGACTTCGGACTTACATACAATGGACCTATCGGGAAAAGTACCGGATTGTTGCTGAGCGTCCGCAGGTCTTACTTACAGTTTTTGTTTGCGGCAATCGGACTTCCTTTTCTGCCAACATACAATGATTATCTGATCAATACGCGTACGATTCTTCCAAATGGCGATCAACTGTCTTTCGTCACTCTGGGTGCTTTTGATGTGAATGTGCTTAATCTCGAGCGCAACGAATCTGAACAGCAACGCTATATTCTTGAATACCTTCCCGAAACAAAACAGTGGAACTACACTATCGGGGCCACATACAGACACCTGAAAAAAAACGGATACGAGAATTTCATTCTTTCGAGAAACATGTTTCGAAATATCGCCTTGAAATATCAGGACAATATTGAAAATGATTCTCTTAAATTACAGGACTATACATCGGACGAAGCAGAAAGCAAATTCAGGTATGAAAATGTTTTCTTTGCTGGTTCATGGCGTGTTCTTGCCGGTTTTGGCGGAGAATATGACCGCTATATCAATCAGACATACCAAAAACTTTTTTTGTCAGGCGCTCCTGTTAACATCAATTACACTGCTTCTTTCGATATGTTTCGTTATTCTGCATTTGCACAGACGAGCGGGAAAGTTGCCGGGGCCAGACTTGGAATCAATGCGGGCATTCGGATTGATGGCAATTCATACAGTGCATCAATGAGCAATCCTTTACGACAGTTTTCACCACGGCTGACCCTAAACTATTCATTGTCCGAGAAGTGGTATGCAACCCTTTCCGGTGCGCGCTATCATCAATTGCCTGCGTATACCACACTTGGATTTAGCGAAAATGGGGTTCTCGTCAACAAACTGAACAACCTTAGGTATATCAGCATGTGGAACTTCATTGCTGGAATAGAATTTATCCCAGACGCAAACAGCAGAATTACTCTTGAAGCCTTTTATAAAAACTATGATCACTATCCCGTTTCGGTTCGAGATTCGGTGAGTCTCGCAAATAAGGGAGGTGATTTTGGTGTGGTGGGGGATGAGCCAGTGTATTCCGACGGCAAGGGACGCGCATATGGATTTGAACTATTGTTGCGAAGAAAGCTCATCGACAGGATGAACTTGTTGCTGACCTATACGTTTGTTAAAAGTGAATTCACCGGATTTACTGATCAATACATCCCTTCAGCTTGGGATGCCGGACATATTGTAAATTTGCTGTTGAGCAGAACATTTAAGAATCACTGGACGGTTGGGGCAAAATGGAAATTTTCAGGAGGAGCCCCCTATACTCCATACGATGAATACACGTCATCTTTTGTACAGGCATGGGATGCGCAGGGAAGACCATATCTCGATTACAGCCGGTACAACACGCTGCGTTTCGAACCTTTTCATCAACTCGATATCCGAATCGACAAGGAATATTTTTTCTCGCGTTGGAGCATGACGATTTATATGGATGTCCAAAATGCATACAATTTCAAGTATGCTGGCCAGCCAATTTTACTTCCAGCTGAAGATGCAAGCGGAAGCCCTGTGGTGATCAATCCTTCCGATCCTGAACAGCTGCAAAAGTACCAGATGAAAACAATCGACAATACCGGCGGGAATGTGCTTCCTACTTTGGGGCTAATTTTCGAATTTTAATTGCACGATCATGAAACTAATTTGTTTTTTCTGCATAGCTATTACAGCGCTTTTTATCGCCTGCAAGCCGATTTCCGACAACCAGTCTGAGAAACTGATGTTTTCGACAAACATTCAGGGCTCCGGTCAAACGATTGAGTTTTCTCTTGTTCAGGGCAGTTCCTATAGCCATCCATTACTTGCCGTTTGGATTGAAGACACTGCCGGCAGATATCTTCAATCGCTGTATGTCAGCAGGTCTATTGCTACCGGGTTTTTTGCCCATGGTACTACCGAATCAGGAAAGTGGTCCCCGGGTCCACGACGGCGTCCCGCTGCTTTACCTTACTGGGCTTTTAAGCGAAACGTAAAAGAAGCTGACGGATTGTTTGTGCCAACTCCCGAAACACCAATGCCCGATGCCTACACAGGTCCTACTCCTCTGAAAAGTTTTGTACTGACGTCGAGAGCCGACCAACCGATAAAGCAGCCTTTCAGGATCATGTTGGAAATCAATCAGGCATTTGACTGGAACAGAGTTTGGACCACCACCCGTTACCCGGGCGATGTTCATTATTCTACTTCAGGTCAGCCTTCGCTGGTTTACGCAACTGATTTTATCAGTCCGGAAGCTCGAAGCAGGGATTTCCCTCTTCGGCTTATTGGTCATGGTCATCACGCCGGTTCCTCCGGTCAGCTTTTTACCGATGTTTCCGGTCATACCACGGCTTTGGAAATAATCAGATCGGCTGTGGTTTCTGTGAAATAGGGTGGCGTGTTCCTCAAAATCTGAGCATTTGTGTCAGATTACATGTATGCCAGCAGCCCGGTAAATTTTTAATAAGTCTTACTGGAGCTTATTTCCCTTGAAAAATCATGCTACCTTTGTATCTCAAATGATGACATGCTTAGGTTGATCATTTTTATTTTTCTGGCATCCCCAATGCTGGGCTTGGCGCAATCCGACGATCATGACTCACTGACGTCAGATACTCTGCTGGCTCATTATCATGTGTTTGGCGGAGATCACTTGTTGCATAACGGTCAAATCGAATTCACAGCTGACCTGAACTCATTCGACAATTTTGATCTTCTGAGCGATTTGGTGTATACCTCATCAAATGGCCAATTAGGGGCTCCATATCAGATTCTTTGGTTTCCTGCATTTGCCGATCAGCTTCATCCCGATTACTTTGCCTTTTTTCATCGCCCCGATGCGTACCTGTTTTTCAAGGAGGAAATTAAAATTTTTAGCGATTCGACGCCATTTTCTGTTGCATCATACTCCAGTGGAGGCCAACGAGCCCAGTATTTTGATTTTTTGCATGCTCAACCTTTGGGCAAAAACTGGCAAATGACCCTTGATTACCGCCTGATGAATTCACCAGGAGCGTATAAAAACCAGAAAAACAGTTTAAGCAATTTCTATGGAATTATTTCGCACTGCTCCGAAAGCGGGACATACTGTTTCGATGCCGGAATGGTGCTCAACCGGATCGATCAACAGGAAAACGGAGGGTTGATTTATCAGAATCAGTTTCTTGATACATTGGTGTATGATCGGGCATTGACCGACGTTAGCCTGTATTCAGCACAGAACCGTTTCAGGCAAAACGACTATTTCATCAGCAATAAAATTGGTATTGGACGAACAAAGAGCGGCCAACATTCTTTTTATCTTTCTGACATCATTAATCTCCGGCGCGAATACCATGCTTACTCAGATCAGTTTGATCCCGACAGCGCTTTTTATCTGGTGTGGAATGCAGAAAACACAGCCGACAGTGTGAACCACTATGCATTTGAGAATACCTTTCGCTTTGGCAGCAATAGTCATCGCAGGTTAAAGTGGTATGCCGATTTTTTCATCTCTGATGATCATGTATACAATACCGGAAGTAAACAAAGGGTTTCGCAGAAAATTCTTAGTGGAGCCTTGTCCTGGTCATTTGCAAAAGGATTTTTTGTGCAAATGAAGGCTGCAAGCGAGGTGCTTGCATTTGTCGACGGGGAGCGTGATTTTCATTTTGAACTTTTGCGCGATGATTCTTTTAAGCTTAGGCCATATCTGCGATTAAGCTATTGCCGGGTTGATCCTCAAATATATTACTCCTCCTATGCAGGAAACCACTTTAGCTGGAATCGCGAATGGCTTAAAACTGAGACTTTGTTGGGTGTCGCTGGATTGACCTATAAAGGGGTGGCATTGTCCACCTACTTTTCGCAGTTCAGTTCCTATATGTTTTTTAATGGGGTGAGTTTTAATCAGGCCGGAAGCGGAATCGCCGCAGGTGCGCAGCTAACTGTGAAAAGCTCTTTTGGACGTTTTGCAGTGAATGGCACAGTTGGGGCCCAGACGGTTAGAAATGCAGTTTATTTGAGCCTGCCTCCCTGGTTTGCAAAAGCTGAATGCCTGATGAACAACAGGTTGTTTGGACGGGCACTGTCATTGCAAACTGGTTTTAGATTGATGGCAAATGCCGCTTATTTTGCAGATGCCTATCAACCGGCTTTACAGGTATTTTATGCACAGCAAATCTCGAAAACTGGTGGATTCGTTTATCCGACCTTGTTTGTTCGAGCTCAGATTAAAAGGGCGGTGGTATTTGCTGAATTGCTCAATGCTACAGCCGGACTGATGAAGGTCAATTATATGCAGATTCCCGGTTATCCTCTGCCCGACAGGGGCTTTCGTTTTGGTGTGATGTGGAGTTTTTTAAATTGAGTAATTATGGCGTTGAAAGTGGGTATTGTTGGGTTAACCAACTGTGGCAAAACAACAATTTTTAATTGCATTTCGGATGCAAAAGCCGAGGTGAGTTCTTTTGCATTCAGCACAAGCAAAAGCAA
>CAZLHV010000091.1:0-11598 GCA_964559205.1 uncultured Bacteroidaceae bacterium | reverse complement strand
CGGGTATAGCCATAAAACTTTTGTGCAGCTTTATTCACATCCGACAGTTGACCATTCTCAGGATCAATGATGATCATGGCTGCTGCGTTGTTCTCAAACAAGTTGCGATAGCGCGTCTCAGACTCCGTCAGTTTGATCTCCATCAGTTTTCGTTCGGTGATATCCTGAGCCGACAACAAAACATAATCCTCCTCGTTCAGCTTCAGATGCGACGTTGACAAGAGAAAACTGCGGCGTCGGACTACATTGTTCTCAAACGATGCCACCCAGGCCTCAGCGTTATGAATGCTTTTTTTTGTTTTTAAGGTTGTTGATATGGAGTGATTGACAACACATTCTCCACAGAAAGGCGTATATCCGCAGCCTTTGGGATGATCGAGATGATGAACGCAATTAAATATTTCACCACACCGGTGATTCAATATATCCTCTTCGTTACATGATGCGATGGATTGGGTAACCCTGTTTGTCTTGTAAATCTTCTTCAACTTATCGATCAGCATGACAGCCACAGGAATGCTTTCGTAAATGGTCTCAAGCTCCCTGTGAGAGTCATCGAGTGCTTTCTGTGATTGCTTACGCGCAGAAATGTCGCGCGAAGACCCATAAGCTTCTACATGTCCTGTTTCAGGATTGATTCTGGGACTTACTGTCATCTCAACCCAAATCAGTGAGCCATTTTTGTGATATTGCTGCAATTCGAAATAGAAAACCTCCTGCCGTCCTGACAAAAAATCCTGCATTCCATCATCGATTTTCTGCTGAACTTCAGCACGATGTGCTGTGGCAACCGAAAGCATAAAGTCTTCAGATAAAACTTCTTCTGGTGTAAAACCTCGCAATCGCTCAACAGACGGACTTACATACGTCATCCTATGTTCATTAAGGTCGATGATCCAAATCACATCTGACGCATTTTCAGCAATGAGTCTGTATTTTTTCTCGCTCTCAAACATGGCTTCTTCTGCCATTCTGCGACGAATCACCTCCTGTTCCAGATTCATGGTTCTTTCACGAACGGCCGATTCCAGACGCTCGCGGTCCTTCTCAAGTCGGCTATGAATGGCACGATTGACTTCCCGTACAAGGTTTCCCGGATCACCACCCTTTTCAAGATAAGCGAATGCTCCAACGTTTACCGCTTTTTTTGCCGTATCGAATGAGCCATATGCCGTGTTAATGATCACTGGAATATGCTCCGAAACAGGCCTGATGCGTTCAATCAGATCAAGCTCCGAAATTCCTGGCATTCGCAGATCGAAAATGGCCACATCGGCATGGTTCGATTCAAGAAAATCAAACGCCTTAAAAACATCGGAATAAGCCACCACAACAAAGCCTTCATCTTCAAGAATAGCCTGCATGGTCATCAATTGCGACTCGTTGTCGTCAAGAATAAATACCCTATATGTTTTTTCGGCTGACGTCATTTCTATTCAGTATCTGGCTTACGTGAATCGCCCGATGCTCGCCGCAACGACACCCGCTCAATAAGCGACAAAGTATGATCAATATCTAGCGGTTTGCGAAGAAACGTATATGCATTTTTGCTTACGGCCTGCTTGGCAATGGAAATAAACTCGTCTTCGAGTCCTGTCATCATAATTGCAACAGAAGAAGGCGTGATTTTTTTTATTGCGAGATACAGTTCAAGCCCGTTCATTGAAGGAAGATTCACATCGACGAATATCAAATCAAATTTAATCTGCTCGACCAATTCAAGCGCATCGTGAGGCGAGCGGGTTGATGTAACTTTATAACCTTCGGCTTTAAGTTTCTCAACAAGTGGCTGGCTTACACTCACATCATCCTCAACAACAAGAATAGCCGTTTCGCGGGCATCATTGATGAGTTGAATGGTCTTCTGCATGTCGAGCGGCTTTGGCAAGAAAGCAATGGCGCCATCGTCAAGGGCGGCATACTTTAGGTCATCGACCGTGTATGCACTCATGAGAATCACTTTAATTCCTTCTCGATATCGGCGGATTTCGCGAAAAGCATCCACCCCGCTTAACCCGGGCATGCGTACATCCATAAGTACCATATCAAACTCATTGCTTCGGCACATATCAATGGCCTGTTCGCCGGTGCTAGCCGTAAAGACTTCATATCCCTCGTCCTCCATGATATCCTGCAGGGTTAACCGCATATTCGGTTCATCGTCAGCAATGAGAATTTTGTAGTGCTTCTTGTCTTCCATAAGGCGATTTTTTATAAAGGTAAAACAATTTTAAAACATGCCCCAAACCCTTCATGATTTTCAAGAGTCATGCTTCCTCCGTGCTTTTCAACAATCTGCTTGCAAATGGTCAGCCCAAGACCAGTGCCCTTTGCTTTGGTGGTTACCAGTGGTTCAAAAAGCGTTTCTATTACATCGGCAGAAATTCCTGGTCCATTATCGCAAACCAAAATAGTAGCAGCGTTTTCGGAGAATTGGCCCTGAACACGAACACACACATTTTGATCACTTGTGTGCGAACTGTTCTCAAACAAGTTTCTAAATACCTGTACCATTTGAGTTGCATCCACCGAAAGAACAAAAGGATCACGATCAAGGCTCAGCTTCACCTCGATGTTGAGTTTCTTATACTGGTTGCCCATAGCCTGTTCAATAAGATCGCGCAAATCAGTTTTAATCTTTTCAGGCTCTTTCACTTTTGCCATCTGAAGCAGATTGCTGATGATTTTGTCTGCGGTTTCAATTTCACTGTCTATGATCTGTAAATAGTTGGTCACCTTTGGATCCTGCTGATCCATTTTTCGTTTCAGATAAAATGCAGCATTGCGCACAGCGCCCAATGGGTTACGCAAATCATGGGCAATGGTTGCCGAGACCTGACCCACAGCGGCAAGCCTTGTTGAACGAACCAATGCATCTTTCGTACGTGCCAGTTCTTCCTCGACAAGCTGCTTTTCCTTTTTTTCACGCTCAATCAGCGCCTGTTCAATTCTGCGCCGTTCAGTGATATCCCTGATAACACCAAAGACAACATTCTGCTGTTTCTCAAAGACGGCAATGGAATGAATTAATCTAATGTCGCCATTATCAGGTCTCTTAATTTCAAATTCAATCGAGTAGTTTTTAACTCCCAACTTCAGCAACTCCATCTCCTGATCAAGTGCATCGCGGTATTTTATCAGTGGAATAGCCTTGATTTCCTTTATCGAATACTCCCGCGGTTCAAGGCCATAAATCAATGCTGCGCCTTCTGAAACCCTCACCATTCCGGTATTAAAATCAAAGGCCCAGTTGCCAAAACCTGCCACCTGCTCTGCTCTTCGCATGATGACATCGTTTTCGATCAGCGAATTCTCGTACAATTTTCGTTCGGTAATATCGGTTATCGTACCGATGTATCCTTTCAGGACACCTTCCTGAAACTCAGGAACAGCTTTGCCAAACACCCAGCGGATATCACCATCCTTATGATTAAAGCGAAACTCAGCCACCGATTCGGTTTTATTTTCAACCGCCTTTTCCCATCCCGACAACGATTGATCAGCATCTTCAGGATGAATCGATGCATACCAGTCGGTACCCATGGCTTCATCGAAAGTGAGGCCTGTAATTTCACACCATTTAGGATTAACATAGGTTGTAAATCCCCGTGCATCTGTTCTGAAAATACCCACGGGTGAAACATTGGCAAGACTTTCAAACAGTTGCCTGCTTTCGCGCAATTCATCTTCAACGAGTTTCTTTTCAGTGAAATCGGTTATCGTTCCTACATAGCCTGTCATTTCTCCGTCGATGATCTCAGGCTCAGCCCTGCCAAACACCCACACAATAGAGCCGTCGGGTCTGAGGAATCTGTATTCAGCAACCGAAGGCGCTCTGTCGGCTATCTTCTTTCTCCAACCGTCAAGTACACCTTTTCGGTCTTCAGGCACTAAGGCATCAAGCCATCCATCGCCCAAGGCAGCTTCGAACGAAAGACCCGATAATTCGCACCATTTCGGATTTACATAGGTGGTAGCACCCGCTGCATCGGTTCGGAAAATGCCTACAGGCGACATGTTAGCCAGATTTTCGAACAAAATGCGGCTCTCGTGCAGCTGTCGTTCGGCTTCTTTTCGTTCTGTAATATCGAACACCTGTGTCATCACACACTTACGACCATCAATTTCGATGATTTCGGCTGAAAACAGCCCCAAACGCTCCTCCCCATTACGCGTTAATAAAGTCACTTCATAATTATAAAGTTTATTATCCTGAAGAATAATCCCAATAATTCGCTCTCGCTCTTCATAATTCCTATAAATATTCAGATCCTTCACTTTTCGACCAACAACCTCCTCACGTTTCCAACCAAGAATTTTATAAAAATTGTCGTTCACATCCAGATAAATTCCATCTTCAATGGTACTGATTCCAACAATACCCGGGTGGGACTCAAAAGCCTTACGGAATTTTTCTTCACTGTTTCTCAAATCATGTTGCGCTCGTACCCTGGCCGTGATATCGCGCATAAAACTCTGATAGGTTCCATCGGGCATGGCTCTGGAACTCATTTCAACGTGTACCCGTTGCTTCGATCGGGTTTCTATGATGCGAGTGCTTTTGATGCTTTCACCACTTTTTAATTGCTCATACCTAAGCGGTTTTCTTTCCTGAACATCAGGTGGAAAGAGTTGAATCATATTCATTTTAAGCAGCTCGTCCCGCGAGAAGCCGGTTAACTCAATGGCTTTATCATTTACCAGAATGAAATTTCCCTGATCATCGCCCTGAAAAAATGCATCGGGAGCAAATTCAATTAAGTTGCGGAATTTTTCTTCGCTCAAACGCATCTCCTTTTCTGCCACAATGCGCTCGGTGATATCTGAAAATGAAGCGACAATTTTCTTGCTGCTTGGAATCACTGCGACCGACATCAGCGCATGGCGTACCACTCCATCTTTTCTGTAAAAACTAAATTCGTATTTATCGGGAGCTGACGAAGGATCAATCATTCTAAGCCTGTTGTATTCAAGCATGCGCTTTAGATCTTCAGGCGGAATCTGGTCGGTCCAGCTCATGCCGGTCACTTCCTGACGAGAGTAGCCACTAATCTGTGCATATGCATCGTTTACCATTGTTATGGTCGTGTCGGGATCGATAATGGCAATGGCAGCCGAGTTGTTTTCGAAAATGGCCTTAAACTCTTCGCGGGTCTTATGAAGATTCATTTCCGATTCAATTCGGCTGGTAATATCGCGTGAGAGCACCAGCATTTGAACAGGATTCAATTCCTGATCGCGAATAAAACTGGCTCTGCTTTCGATCCACACCTCATTCCCCTTGCTGTTGATTTCTTTAAGCACAACAGTACGGCTTCGCTCAGAATCTCCGGTTCCCGAAGCTTCAACCATCATTTCCTCGTGAAACAATTCAACAATCTGCTTGAATGAATCGGGTGTAAGAACATCTTTAAGCGAGAGTTCTAGGTACTCGGCAACTGTATAACCCAGCAAGTTTTTTATTGAAGGACTTACGTATCTGATGCTGAAATCGAGATTAAAAATGGTGATGGTATCAGCAGTGTTTTCGGCAATCATGCGATATTTTTCCTCGCTTTCAAGCAACTGATTCCGCGCCATCACCTGATCGGTAATATCAGAAAACACTGTTGCAAACTTATTTTTATCCGGACTAAACGCCCACACTTCAAAGTGTTTATTAAGCGTCTTGCTGTACTCCTCAAACTGCACAGGCTCACCTGTTAAGGCAACACGACCATAGATTTCAAGCCACGAAGGCTCAATACCAGGTAATACTTCTGATGCTGTTTTGCCGCAAATTTCATCCGCTTTCAAACTGGTCAGCACCTCAAAAGCAGGATTAATGCTAAGGAATCTGTAATCGACAGGCGCTCCGGATTCATTACAAACAATTTCATGCAAAGCAAAGCCCTGTGTAATATTCTCGAATAAAAGGCGGTATTTCTTTTCACTTTCACTTAATGCCACCATCATTTTCAAGCGTTCAGTCACATCTCGCACAATAGCCTGAATGACTTTTTCACCTTCGAGCTCAATGACCTGCAGGCTGATTTCGGCATCGAACAAGGTACCATCGGCGCGCTTGTGAAGCCATGAAAACAAAACCTTGCCCAAACGCAAACCTTCCAGAATATAGTTTTCAGACGCTTCGGCCGATCGAGTTCCATCCATTTGCATCTCGGGCGAAAGTTTCGCCGGATCAGAACCTAAAATGTATTCTTTGTTACATGAAAACTGTTTTAGTGCTGTTTCATTGCAATCAACAAAAACACCATCCTTAAGAATAAAAATGCCATCAGCCGCACCTTCAAATAAAATCCGATATTTCCGTTCATTCTCTTTTAGCGCTCCCTCTATTTGTTTTCGATCCGAAATATCTCTGAAATTGATTATGATGGCATTGAGAACAGGATCGGCCAACATGTTGGAGAAAGTACTTTCAATCCATTTCCAATCGCCATCGGCCTTTTTAAACCTGTATTCCACCTGAGCTGTATGATCGGGGTGGAGCATGATGTCTTCAATTTTTTGAAGCACACTGCTCAAGTCATCTGGGTGTGTACTTTCATTTGGCTCCGGAAAC
Organism: uncultured Bacteroidaceae bacterium; assembly: GCA_964559205.1. GTDB lineage: Bacteria > Bacteroidota > Bacteroidia > Bacteroidales > DTU049 > GWF2-43-63. The sequence goes on along the minus strand of CAZLHV010000091.1, from coordinate 5,033 downwards.
TCCGTTATATCAAACGAATAGCCAAACATTTTATACGCTGATGGACTTGCATATCGGATCTTTCCATCGGATTCCAGCATAACAATGCCATCGGGAGCTTTTTCAATTAAGGTTCGGTAATACTTCTCTGTAATAGCAGTTTTTTCCACAGCGATCATCCGATCAGTAATATCAATCACATAGCCATCATGATATAACAAGACTCCCTCATCGTCGAACACTGCTTTTGCCTGTTCTTCAACCCAAAGGATTGAACTATCCTTTCTGTACCAGCAAGAAACGCCTCGAAAATAGCCTTTCTCTCTGATTTGCTGATCAAAAGCTTCCTTTGCTTTGCGATCGACATAATCATCCTGGACCTTGATTTTCTGCAATTCTTCGAGTGAATCAAACCCAAGCATTGCAACCAGTGACGGATTGGCGTCAATGATATCACCATCAGCACTTGTTCGGTACAGACCCGCAGGACTGTTGTTGTAAATGTTTGTGAATTTCTCTTCGGTTACACGTACCAGTTCTTCCGATTGCAGAAATTCGACGTAATTCCATACCGAACCCATCATCAGTTCGAGCTGACGGATATCGGCCTCGGTGTAGTCATCCGGTTTATTCGCGACCCCTACAACAGCTACAATTTTATCGAACTTGAGTACAGGAATCGTCAGGAATTTCTCAAGCTGCACATGTCCTTCAGGATAGCCTTTCTTTAAAGCATTGGGCATCTGAAAATGGTTGTTCAGCATGGGCTTTCGCTGTCTGACAGCCTCACCCCAGAAGCCGGTTTTATCGAGGTCATATGTGGTTTGAGGATTCAACACCATGCAATCGGGCATCACATCTTTCGACCAGGTGTTCAGCACAAACTGCTTCCGGTCTTCATGATAATGATATATGTATCCATATTTACTACCGGTTAACGTGATGGCTTCGTTCAGGGCAAAATCGAGCAGATTGTTTACGTCCTTTGTCTGGTATTGCGAAATCCGCAACAAGCTTTCAAGCCGTTTGTTGTTTAAAACGATTTCACTTTCAGCCAGTTTTCGGTTGGTGATGTCTTTGACGAAAACAAGAGCACCCTGAATGCCGTCGAAGACAATGGGTTCAGCTGATGTTTCTACCCAAACAAGCGTTCCGTCAAGTTTCAGGCAACGGAATTCTGAAACATCGTGAATGCTTTCCCGCTGAAGATTAACCCGGTTTATTCTTTGTAAAATAATCTCATGATAATCGGGATGAAACAAATCTACCACTTTCCTGCCCAATATGTCGTCGGACGATTCAGCGCCAAACAATTTCACTGCGGCCGGATTGACATAGGTGAACGATTGATTGGTTTGAATGAACACGGGTTCCGGCGCTCCTTCAATCATGGATCTGAATCGTGCTTCGCTTTCAATGAGCGCCTGCTGCATCCTTCTTTTTTCGGTTATTTCGTGCGACATTCCACACATGCCCCGCACTTTGCCGAGTGAATCGTATAATGGAAATTTTAACGATAAAAAGTATCTGGCACCCTCGCCTTCTCCCAACATCTCCTCTTTCTCGATGGCCTTGCTTCCCTTCATGGCCAACAGGTCATTTTCGCGAAAAGTTACGCCGTCGGGTCCCGGAAACAACTGCTCATCGTTCTTACCAAGCACCTGTGCACGGTCTTTCCCGGTGATGGATTCCCACTTTCGGTTCACCAGTTCATACCGACCCTCTGTATCCTTAACAAAAATCAGATTATCCGAATTTTCAATGATTCCAGTCAGAAACATCTGTTCGCGGATCAAGGCCATTTGGGCATTTTTTCTGGCAGTTACATCGCGCGAATTAACCAAAATCCCATTGATATCGGGATGGTGCAACAAATTCTGGCCACTGGCTTCAATCCAAATATAGTTTCCATTTTTATGTCTGAACCGCAACTCAATCGAACTACGACTTTCAGGAATTTTAAGCATTTCAGCAAACTCACGCATTACTCTCTCAGTGTCGTCAGGATGCACCGAGTCGAAAACCTTTGTTCCCACGCGACTGCCTGATTCAATACCCAAAATATGTTCAACAGCTTTGCTTTCATACACAATTACGCCTTCAACCGATACAATGGTGATGATGTCGAACGAGTTTTCGGTCAGTGCATTGAAAAGCGTCCGCTGAGCATCGAGTTCCCGCTGGGCCTGTCTTTTCGCTGCCATCATTTCCTTTTCGATCAATGCATGTTCGATGGCCGAACTCAGGCGCTTCATCTGATCCTTGATCACATAATTAGATGCGCCGGCTTTCATACACTCCACTGCGGTGTCTTCGTTGATTGATCCTGTAACAATGATCAGTGGGATATCAGGAGCATGTTTAAGTGTCAGTGAAAGGGCACGCAAACCATCAAATCTAGGCATGGAGTAGTCACTCAGAATCAGATCGGGGCTGAACGCTGAAATTTGCTGAAGAAAATCGGGTTCTGTTTCAACGATTTCAAAAACAGCGTTTGGAAGAATTTTCTTCACCTCCCTCATGTTGAGTTCGGCATCCGAAGGCAAGTCCTCCACAATCAAAATCCGATACGATTTTTTCAAATCAAGCATAAGTAACAATTTAGGCAATCACATTCATTTTAATCCAATACAGGCATGCCTGTGAAATAGCTTGTGTGTATTCATCGAACCCTACAGGCTTAACAACATAACTATTGGCGCCGGCGCTGTATGCGTCGATGATGTCGCGATCTTCGGCTGAAGAGGTAACAACCACAACGGGCGTTCTTTTAAAACGGTCTTCTCTTCGAATCAAATGCAGCACTTCATGTCCACTGATTTTAGGCATTTTTAGGTCAAGAAATATCACCCTGATGCCGGATGGTTCGGGATTACCGGCATAATCATTTTGCGAAAACAAATAATTCAGTAAGTCTTCACCATCTTCACAAACAACGATTTTGGAATCTGGTGAAACCTTCTGCAAGGTGCGGGAAAACAATTCAGCATCGTGCGGATTGTCTTCAACCAAAATGATTTCGGAATAAACTTGATGACTCATGGCGATTCTTGATAAAATATAACTGGGATGGAAAAAGTAAACACGGCGCCCTCACCGGGTTTGCCAACAGCCTTGATGCTGCCGCCATGTCGCTCAATGATTCGTTTCACGATGGCAAGTCCGACACCGGTTCCGTCAAATTCCTTAATTGTATGCAAACGCTGAAAAACACCAAATAGTTTTGAGGCGAACTGCATGTCGAAACCAGCACCATTGTCTTTGATTTCATATTCAATTTTCTCTGGAAAGGAAATTGAAGAAATTTCAATGCGGGGATGTTCTTTTTTGGATGAAAATTTAACGGCGTTCGAAATAAGATTCATCCAAACCTGCTTCATCATGGCGGGATCAGCATGTGCTGATTCGAGATTGCCACAAATAAATTGAACACGGGAAAGCTGATCTGCCGAAGCAGCTTCGGAAAAAGCAGCTTCAGCAATCCGTGTCATATCAATCATCATCGGATATATATCGGAACGGCTCAACCGCGAAAAAGTGAGCAGATCATCAATCAACTGCCCCATACGCGTGGTGTTTTCGCTGATCACAGAACAAATATGAATACCATTTTCGTCAAGTTTGTGGGCATAATCTTCATTCAACATACCCGCAAATCCACTGATTGCTCTTAAAGGAGCACGTAAGTCATGCGACACCGTATAGGTAAACGCTTCAAGCTCCTTGTTTGCCCTGTCGAGCTCTTTGGTTCTGCGTTCAATTTCTTCAGTTTTAAGGCTCAAATCTTCGATCAGATTGATCAGCGCCTTTTCGTTGTCAGCAAGTTCTTGACTACGCTCCTCAAGCTCTTTGGTACGAGCTACAACTTTTGATTCCAACTCCTCCTGCATTCGCAACAACTCTAATGCTGCCTTTTTTCTTTCAGTAATATCTCTGGCAATTCCCCAGAAACCATCGGCTTCACCATCTTCTTTACGAATTAAGAAGGAGCTCAGTTCAACAGCAAACACACTACCATCAGACCTGACATATTCTTTCTCATAAACCCCTGAATACCCTCGTGTCAGAAGTCTGTTCATTACGATGCCATTCTCCATTTCGTGCCATCTGGCAGGAGTAATATCCTGAAATGTCTTTTTTCGTAATTCGGCAGACGAATACCCAAGCATTTTTCTAAAAGCCTCATTAAACTCAAGAATTTCACCATTCAGGGCGGTCATAATATACCCATCGGACATGTTTTCAAGCAACCTCCCATAATTCATTTCAGCAAGGCGTCGCGCCTCTTCCGCCCGCTTATTAAGCGTCAGATCCGTGTGCGTTCCAATCATTCGAACAGGGTTTCCATGATCGTCGCGAACGATGATTTTTCCTCTGGCAAATACCCAGATGTAATGACCTTTACGATGCAGCATTCTGTACTCAATCTGATATTGAGCAAGCTCACCAGACAAATACCGGTTGAGCTGCTCAAACACCCTGTCTTTATCTCCCGGATGAATCCGTCGCTCCCACTCGTCACCATTGTTAGTAAATTCATCATTTTCATAGCCGAGCATGGCTTTGTATTGCAATGAAAAAAACACCTCGCCACTTTGCGGATTCCAATCGAATACCCCATCTCCAGCACCTTCGAGAGCAAACTTCCAACGTTGTTCACTGTCAAAAAGTTCCCGTCGGTTACCTTGATTCTTTCTGAAGTATAGCAGCAGCTTTCCTAATAAAACAACGGCAATGGGATAAACAATTAGCACAGAAATAAAAATATGATCGAGAGTTTCCAGCCTCTTTTGCTGAGGCAGAAACAATGTGCAGGCCAGCATAAACAAATGAACCACCAACCCCATGAGCAAAAGATGAAAGGTGGCGTTCTTTTTATCCCAATCCGAAAAAACCCTTTTCCAAATAATTCCGGTTAATCCACTGGTAACAATAGTTGCAATTCCCATATACATTCCATCTCCCCCGACCATAAATCGAAAGAAGGATGTGATTGACATCGCAATGATCGTTGGCACAGGACCGAAAAATAATCCTGAAACCGACAACATAAC
>CAZLHV010000090.1:0-11649 GCA_964559205.1 uncultured Bacteroidaceae bacterium | reverse complement strand
GATGATGTTCTGGTGAAATAATGATGTTGCGTCAGAAAGTCAATCTGCTGTACATACCACTCCTTAACCGTGAGCTCCCTCCCGTATTCCTTCCATTCTCTGCGAAGGTTGCAACCAATGATAAAAAAGTCGTCTCTGCCTAGGTAATCGAGGTCAGCATCGCATAAAATGCTCGACAATTTGTCGAAAGGTTTCTGAGGGATCGATGTACTGAGGATAATTTGAGAGATCAGCATGATTTCAGAAGAGTGATAGCCAAATCTGGGCAAGAGATTCCAGCACATACCAGCCGACACATCTTCGTTCTCTTTATACCTGATTAAAAATCCGGCGTCGTGAAAGAGGGCAGCCGTAAGCAGAATGGTTTTATCGGCACCACGAACGCCTTCAGTGTGGCATATTTCACCTGCAGCCCTCATCACATCAACCGTATGGTGCAAGCCGTGATAATACAGATTGTTTGCCAAGCCTCTGCTTAACCGCTGTAACATATACTCTTTAACTCGCTCAAAATCCATGTTCAGAAATTTAAAAACCGTAAGTCAAGCAGATCGTTATACTGATTCCAAAAAGCCTTGTTGGGTCGTTTCATCTGACCATCAATACTCAAACCGGGCTTGATCCCATCCACGAAAAACATGTCAACTTCACCCTTGTGTTTAATGGGTTTTTTACCTCGATATGTTAACTCAAAGAAGCTCGACACCAGCTCAGCTGTTCGGTTTGAAATATTTATACGGCCGGGTTCCCCGGCATCCTGCAAACGACTAGCTGTATTGACCGTATCGCCCCAGATATCGAAGGCAAATTTCCGCTTTCCTACTACTCCGGCTGTTAGCTCGCCCGAATTGATTCCAATTCTTAGCTTCCAAACCTCATCGTTTGGATTTCCCTGCCGAAGGTTTTCAAGGAAGTACTGCATTTCCATGGCAGCAAGAACCGCATCTACAGCATGGGTGCGGTTACGAACAGGAATCCCTCCCGCACTCATATGGGAATCCCCAATGGTTTTAATTTTCTCAAGCTTGTTACGCGAACATATATCGTCGAACATGGCAAAAATCTCATCTAGTTTCGAGACCAATTCCTCTGGATCCATGGTTTCGGCAATAGAAGTGAACCCACTGAAATCAGTGAAAAGCACGGTCACATTCTGGTAGAATTCCGTTTGGCATTTGCCCGTTGTTTTAAGCTCCTCGGCAATTCTTACCGGCAGAATATTGATGAGCAGTTTATCAGCCTTCTCCTTCTCGATTTCAGCAGCTTTCTTCTGGTTCTGGATTTCCAGAGTTCTGCTGTGAACAATACTTTCAAGCCTTAGTTTTGCCCTGATCAGACGGCGGTTAGCAAAACGAACAGATCCGAAAACAACGGATGCAGCTATAGCCAGATAAATGGTCCATGCCCACCAGCGGGTATACCATGGCCTTGGTATAGAAAAGGCAAATTCAGCAAGATCACCCTCAGAGCCAAAAGGATTCACCGCCTTCACCCTGAATACATAATCGCCGGGAGGCAAACTGGTGTACTCTTTGTAATTTTCGATTGAAGGTTCCGACCACTCATTGTCAAAGCCTTCAAGAAAATACTTGAAACGCACCTGTGACTCATTGATGTAATATCCAGCTGCAAAATCGAATCTGAGATTCCCGCCGGGAAATTCCGGGATGCCCGATGTAACATCCTGAGTCAGATAAAGTCCACTAAAAACCGCATTGCCCTTATAGCTTACCCGCTGCAGAATGGTGCTGAAAGGCGACTGATATGCCATGCTGTTGCAGGCATCCCAACTAAAGCGAAACACCCCGTCGTCGCTGCCAAACCAAACCACACTGTCACCTTCAGGCGAAACAGAGTAAAACTCAATGTCAGGGAATGTTTGAAAAGGTTGTCTATGAAAAGTTCTTTTCCCCTGTTGAGATTTCATATAATACAAGCTCTTTTTCCCGCTAAGCTTCGAATTGGTCTGGAACCACATCGATCCTGAATCGTCCTGCCTCAGAATATTGATAAACTGTGACTGGGAATAATATGGAGTAAAGGCATTGTCAAACAGCCGAGCCCGGTATTCATCATTGGTTTTCACCAATTCATAAAGCCCAACCTGGGTCCCCACAAGAATGTGCTTGTTGTATTCATAAACATAATATGCGTCCGACAAAGGCAATCCCTGAGACGGACCAATGGCTGACATCTCAAAAACAATAGCGGGATCGGAAGGGGTGAGCCTGACAGCTGAAAACATAAAGACACCATCACGCGCTGTTCCTACAAAAAAGCGATTGCCCGGAGCTAACACCGCATTCACTACCCTGCTTTTTAAATCAGGCACCTGTGTTACAGAAGGATTCCGGATTCCCTTGCCGAAATAAAGAAATTCGATTTTCGAAGGGCCACCGGCATAAACGCGACGCTGATCAGATGGATCAGCCTTCGCATAATTATAATTTCCCTCGTGAACCAATGACACATTCATCAGGCTGTCGATCACAAAAAGACCGTCTGAAGTTGAGGCTAAAAGGTAATGCTTCCCATCTAACTGAATAGGTTCAAGATCCCAAGTTTGCGATGCAATGCCTTTTAGAGGCAGAAAAAGCTCCATGTCGCTAGCATTCATCTGCGGATTCTGATAAAACACTCCCTGCCATGTAGCAATAAATAACTTGCCTGAAAATCTGATCACATCAAGCACGCTTCCCTTTACGCCATGGTAATCATCGTAATATGTCAGTGGTGATTGAGCACTAACTTTACAAATACCATGATCGAGGGCAATCCACAAATTCTTTTGTCTGTCTTCATAGAGGAAATTATGAGTTTCATTCATAACACCTGCTGCTGTTGACAAATGATAGAGAATGTTCAGGGCTGAATCGGTCACAACAGTGCCATCACGTTGGGTTGCAAAAGCAAAATACCCGTTTGACATTCTGATGGCATCAAATGGATCATTTTCAACCAGAAAACGATCGGCAGGAGACACTTTGCGGGTTACATCAACACTGACTGCATAGGGGTTGCTGAAATCAAAATTCGCAGTGTAAAGACCGCTTCCGGCATCAACCAGTAATACTTTGTTGCGGTTTAACGGAACAATACAGCGAAGCGCAAGGCTTTCCCGCTGTTCTTCAACCACTTTCAGCAGTTTATTCCCTGAAACGGTCGAGAATCCCCGTGATGGCTCATAAAGAAAAATTGAATTGCGCAAACCAAACATTTGCGATCCTCTTTCACATGGGATGGTGTAAATTTTCCGATCAACCAGTCGGAAAATCCGCTGACCTGTTTTAAAATACACTCCATCGCGGGATCTCTGAATGCTGAGTACAAAACCAAACTCTCTGAACTCATCAGGAATTAATGCTGTAAGAGACACATAATGATATCCATCTTCTTCGTCCGGCACCAGACAGCCCAGTTCGGACTGAGCTCCTACCCAGATTAAATCATTTTCGTCGCAGAAGAAGCTGCTGGGAGTAGCGTTATTGTTGAGCAGGATTTTCGACCAGGTCCTACCGTTATAAAGCATGATGCCGTCGCCATTAGCAAAAAAGAGAAGGCCACGGCTGTTTGAAGCAATAGACCAGTTTTGAGAATAACCCTTATAATCGCTGGGGTGATAATTTGTAAAAAATGGCAGCGCACCACGAAAATCCTGCCCCGGGCAGGAAAATGAGACCAAGAGAGTGATCGCAAGCGCTATCGAAAATCTACGATACAATGTTCAACGGGTTATTCTGCCGCCAAGATACAATATTTTTCAACACAATGTCAAGTCGGCGGTCAATTGCCTCATGAGTCGCATAGGCGGTATGAGGTAACAGAAAGCAATTAGGCGCTTTCAGCAACGGATGATTAAGAGGCAGGGGCGGTTCAGATTGAAAAACATCAATTGCTGCCCCAGCAATTTGTCTGCTGTCGAGAGCCCTGACAAGGTCCACCTCGTTCACAACCTGCCCGCGGCTTGTATTCACCAAAACGGCATCGCTTCGCATCAGCATAAACTCCTTTTCCGAAATCATATGTCGGGTTTGGTTATTCAAAGGCAAATGTAAGCTCACAATATGAGATTCATGAAGAAGTTGCTCCAAAGGAACCATTGTAAATCCATAATCGGCAGCCAAGGATGAGCGCGAGCACACCAGCACCCTGGCACCCAAAAACGACATGATTTGTGCCATACGTTGTCCAATTCTGCCAAAGCCAACAATGCCCACTGTTTTTCCGGCAATTTCTGATCCCAGAAAACCCTGTCGATCACAACCTTCTAACATGGAACGGTTCATTGTAACAGCATTTCTCATCAATGCAAGAATCATCAACAAATTCTGCTCACAAACAGCGTTTGTTGAATAACCGGCCGCATTAGAAACCAGAATGTTTTTTTGACGGCAAAACCCAATATCGATATGATCGACTCCTGTAAAAGCCACAGCAATATACTTCAGACCGACCGCTTCCTGCATGGCTTCGGCTGAAACAGGGAACGACGAAATGATGAGCAGTTCGGCATCCCTGATGCGTTGAGCAAGCTCGGCCTGCCCCAAAGGGGCCTGCTTGAATATTTCCAAAATCACACCATGAGCTTCGAGTGAATTGCAAAATTCAAGAAGTTTTTCCTGATTTCCCGAAACGGGTTCTGCCATGACTGCTTTCATGAGATATTCCTTTCCCTTTTAATTTCGCTCCATGCATCGTTAACGGCCTTGAATTTTTCATTTGCCGATTTCGCAACATCTTCACCCAAATGAGCTACCTTATCGGGATGATACTTCATAGCCATTCGGCGATAGGCTTTTCGTGCATCTTCGTTGCTGACCAAAGGATCGATTTCAAGCACCCTGTATGCCCAACCGGTATCAGGAACATGAATCGCCATAATTGAATCAAAATCTTTTTGCGAAATTCCCATTTGAATGGCCATGTAAGCTAGGATTTCCTTTTCTTTCGGATGCAGCTCGTTATCAGACAAGGCGAGCGAGAAAAGGATATTCAGCAGCTCAAGTCGTGCGGGGTGTTCCATATTTGCACGAATCTGAATGCAAATGTCCCTGACCGGAATATCTCGGTTCAGCAAATCTTTAACTAATGGGATGATATCGGATGTGTACTGTTCACCAAAAGTATTGCTGAATACATTTTTGATGAAGTTTAGCTCAACTTTTAAGTGTTTTTGATCAGCTTTCATCACTGCCACGAAGAGAGCAAGCATGGATAAGCGAAAATCTCCACCGGTCGTAGGCCCGTGAGCTCCCTTTGCAAAATGAAATGAAGCAGAAGCATCAATTGCCGATCCAATAAAAAAACCGAACAAGGCACCCAGAGGACCCCCAAAAGCCCAGCCAAGTGCTCCGCCGATCCATTTAACAAAATTTGCCATGAGGAATTCTTTGAAAGGATCAAAAGTACGTTTTATTTCAGAAAACACTTGGTTCACGACAAAACAGCCTGCAGAGCAGTTAGAAGCAAAAAAACAATGGAGAAAGAGAATAATTGATTGGCAATATTTAGTTTTGTGTAGTTTTTTTTTATAGTTTTGGGCAAAATTTTTTCTTATGCTGAAAACTTACACCATTCCCAGTGTTATCGAAGCCAGTAGTTTTGAATTGTCAAAGGTTGCCTCCAGCCTGGTTCAGGGCTTAAGATTGTATGATGACCGCAATCAGGCATTCCTCATCGGTGATCTGGCTCTCAGCGAAGGTTCTGCCCCGCACAAAACGCTCAACAGCTCACCCGATGAAAATGATTACCGGATGCTGGCCAAAGCGGGACTTCTGGTAGCATCAAGAGAAAATGACGGAGCCTTGCATGTCACCACGGGCTTCCCTACCCTCACTTATCAACTCTACAAAGAGAAAGCTGTCAACTGGCTGCAAAACAATCACACCGTCCGATTCGATGCATCTACTTTTGCCGACTCGGGTCTGGCTGAGCAACATATCAGTGTAGTAAAAGCCAATGTAATTCCTGAACTTGCAGGATGCAATCTGGCCATTCGCGAAGGAGGCAACAATGAAGTACAAAACTTCTTCCTTGTGAGTCTCGGATACGGTACTTTTGAAGCAGCGCTGAGTACCGAAAGCGGATTGATCCAGCGAACCATGACTTCAGGACCTGGATTACGCTATGCCATTACTTCTGCTGCAAAAGAGCTGATGCGAACCCACTATATTGGACTCAAAACTGAAAATCAATTCGATTTTGGCTTCCGTGAAGGGAAACTTGTCATTAACCGACAAATGATTTCGCTACTCGAAATGCGTCGGAAATATATCCAGCAGTATTACTCACAGGTGGTATCTCCGTTGCTTGCTCGCGTGTTTACTGACAATGATTTCGGCAAAGCATCGACCGTTGTACTTGTAGGCGGTGGCGCGCTTTATGACGAACTGACCGAATGCTTCCAAAATGAATTTGGTCAGCTGATGCCGGTTACGGTTTTCCCTGAGCCCACACTCGCCGCAGCCAAAGGCTTTGCTCTTTATAGTCGCAAAGCAGCCGAAAGCTCAAACGTTACTGCTGTCGGACTCGATATCGGAAATGCCAACACTGTGATATCCCTTCACAAAGAACAAACTTTCGGAGGATTCTAATTCCCGTTGTTCAATTTCAAAAAAACTTCTGTAAAGTAGCTTTTGACATGGCTGCCAAGTCAACTCTGAACTTGTGTATGTCTGGGTATGTACCTGACTGACAGCATATTCATGAATCTCAAACCGATATGACCAAAAGCCTCACCTTTATCAGCTGTTGATCCAGCATCTTGCAGACTCATATCATCCTAATAATCTGCATGTAAAATGTTTCAGCTTCCATGCTTATGTTGAATAAATGATTTTTGACTAAAGCTCTCGCTGATTAATAGTATTTTCCTACTTTTGAATTGAAATTTGAAATCCATGAAACTAAATGTTGCCCTTCTGGCGGGCGGTTACAGCGGAGAATCGGTCATTTCGGTACAAAGTGCATCGGTGATCGCACAGAATATCAACCGGGAGAAATATAATGTTTACCTGATCAATATTGGGCGCGATGGCTGGTATTGGGAGCATGAGGGTAGAAAGCATGAAATCAACCGACACAATTTCTCGCTCAATATTCAGGACACTCAGGTGATTTTCGATGTAGCATTCATCATGATTCATGGTACACCTGGCGAGAACGGTTTGCTTCAAAGTTATTTCGAATTGCTTGGAATACCGCATACGACCTGCAATGCCATGGTGGCCAATCTTACCTTTAATAAATATTACACCAATCAACTTGTCCGCTCATTTGGAATAAAAACAAGCCCTTCGGTTTATTTCAACAATAAACGAACGGTCAACGCCCGCGAAGTGGTTGAAAATCTACATTTCCCTGTTTTTGTGAAGCCCAACAGCGGTGGTTCAAGCATTGGAATGAGCAAGGTAGATCGAGTGGAGGACTTACAACAGGCATTGGACACCGCTTTTGCTGAAGACAGCGAAGTGCTTGTCGAAGAGTTTTCACCTGGCGATGAACTCACTTGTGGAGTGATTCGTATCGATGGGCAGCTCAGAGCATTTCCGGTCACTTTAGTGAAAAGTAAAAAGGATTTCTTTGATTTTGAAGCCAAATATCAGAAAGGAATGGCTGAAGAAATTACACCTGCGCCTGTTCTCCCACATATGGTTGAAGAAGTTACTCAAAAAGCCCTGCTGCTTTATGATAGATTAAATTGCCGTGGTGTTGTACGCTTCGATTTTATTCACAATGGCAAGGAAGCGGTTTTTCTTGAAGTCAATACCGTTCCTGGCATGTCATCGGCCAGCATTGTTCCACAGCAAGCTCGCGCAGCTGGAATCAGTGAAATGGAGCTGTACGATATCATTATTCGTAATGCCCTTGAGTATTGAGCATTCCATTCAACATACCATATTTGAACGGGCAGGAGCTGCTTTATATTAAATCAGCCCTTCGCTCAGGACGCCACGGATCAGATGGTGAATATATTTTACGATGTAAACAATGGTTTGAGTCAAACCTGCCCACCCAAGCAGCTTTCATGACCCATACCTGCTCGCATGCCCTTGAAATGGCTGCATTGATTTGCGATATCAAGCCAAACGATGAAGTAATTATTCCTTCTTTTACTCATGTAAGTACAGCAAATGCATTTTCCTTAAGGGGAGCCACGAGTGTGTTTGCCGACGTTGAGCCTGCAACTATGACAATGTGTATTGACGATATTGCAAAGAAAATCACAGCCAGAACCCGAATGATTGTCGTGGTGCATTATGGAGGTTACACGACGGACCTTTTCAGGCTTAAACATCTTTGCGACAAGCACAATCTTATTCTGGTTGAAGATGCAGCTCATGGCATCGGAGGTTTTTATCAGAGACAAGCTTTAGGAACAATTGGTCATTTAGGTTGTATTAGTTTTCATGAGACAAAAAACATTCAATGTGGCGAAGGAGGTGTGCTGCTGTTAAACGATGCCTCTTTGCTCCCAGTTGCCGAGGAAATCTATAACAAAGGAACCGACCGGGCAGCGTTTTTAAAGGGATCCAAACCTTATTATCAATGGACACGGCTTGGTTCTTCATTTGCAATGGATAACATCAGGGCTGCCATGCTATTTTCCCAACTGCACGAATTGGATTTGGTAACAGAGAAGCGCAGAAGTTTATGGATGAGATATTATAAAGAGTTGTCTGCCATTTCCTCCGCTCGATCCGGTTTTTCCTTGCCACCTTATCCTGAGGATCCTGAAGGATTTAATGCTCATATTTTCTATGTCATGGGTAAAGATGCCGTATTTACAAGAAAAATGTGGGAGCGATTAAATGGCGCCGGCATTCAGGCTTCATTTCATTATACCGCACTTCACGAAAGCACATTTGGCAGCGAATTATCAGTATGCGATTGCCCGGTTGCCTCTGAACGATCGAAACGACTGCTTCGCCTGCCCCTGTTTAACAACTTAAACCAGCGGCAAATACAACATATTGCTGAAGTTATTAAAAAATCAGTATCATCGCAATAGGGTCACATGACCAGAGACCTCTATCTTGCTGCCATCGGCAGCAATTGCATTAACCACGTAATAATAAACACCATCAGCGACTGCCTTTCCTTCGGATGTGCCGTCCCATTGAATGTTGGCCTGATCTGATTCATAGAGCACATTCCCCCAACGATTAAATATTTTCGTGTTCCAGCTTACAATATTCTGACTAGTACTTACAAAAATATCGTTCTTATGATCGCCGTTTGGGGTGAAAACATTAGGCACATTCACAAAGGCTGAGTCGGGTGGCACGATATCCCAAACCTGCACAGTTTGACAAACGGTATCACGACAACCCGACGCATTGAGGGTCATGAGGCAAATCTCGTAGTTCCCCGGAATCGAGAACAAATGATTGATTTGGGCTACACCCGGATAAACTGTTCCGGCAACATTCCATTCGCATTCTGATGCCGGAGCCGATGAAGTGCATACAACACTTAGAGGAACCTGACCTTGCTGGGGCATCACCGAAAACTGAGCATCGGTAGCAGCAATCACCTGCAAGGAGACTGAATCGGTCGATTGGGTGGTTCCATCTCCCACTGTGAGATATGCTTTGAATAAACCTTCGGAAGGATAGCAAATCACTCCAGGGTTTTGCAACGATGATGATGAAGGCGTTCCACCAGGAAAAGACCACTGCCAGCTGCTAATGCTTCCGCTCGACTGATCTGTAAAAGAAATGCAGGTTCCTTCACAAAAAATATTATCCGAAACAATAAAATCAGCTACCGGGCTTGAGGCTGTTGGGACCTTAATCTGAATGTCATCAATACAAAAAGGAGGGTCTGTTCCTGTTGCATCATTGTTGTTCTGCCAGAAAAAACCAATACGGAAGTTACTGACGTTTTCGCATGCGGCAGGCAAGCTTACACTGTATTGTGTCCATGTCGATTGATTGGCAAACTGATCGGGAAAGGTTGTCCATGTAGTGCCTCCATCGATACTGTAGCGTACCGTACCGTAATCAACCCCCATTTGGCCTCTGCTGACGTACCAAAAACTTAGCTCCATGTTGCTCCAGCCACTCGTATTGATCGCCGGAGAATATGAAAGAACTCGGGTGGTGATGGCTGTGATCCCGCCTGCGTTGTAAACACTACCCGGTCCACCCATAACCGAACAAAAACCATCGAGTGGGCTACATGTGATGTGCAATAGATTACCGCCAGAAGGAGATGACCCTGTGGGTCCCAGTGTATTCACAATCCAAATGTTATGAGCAGCATCATTGGTCCCTTCGGTCACACTGATAGTCCACCCCGAGCCGCCTGAGGTGAAATCCTCGCCCCAGACAACCGTTTGAGCATTTAACACTACGCAAAAACACACCAGAAATACTGTAAATAAATACTTCATCCTTAAACCCTTTTATCAGAATATGACTGCAAACATATAAAAAGGTTGAATACTTTAACTAAGCATTTATCAACATTCATGCTTACTGAAACATGAATCTGTCCATGTGCCGGCCATTTAATTCGATAAGCACATCAGCTTAACGCACATCTGATTGAAAAAAAAACTGCACATTCAGAAAACAGGACAAAAAAATGCATGATTATTTATTGCTGCTCACCTTTAGCTGTACTTTTTTGGCTGCCTTTTTTCTGACTTGCTTGGTTTTCATATTTCCTAAATCATCAATAAGCTTTTCATGAGCCGCAAGTTGCCGGGTCAATTCTTTCGACAATTTTCCCAGCTCTACACTGACTTCCTTGCTGGTTTTGGCCTCTGACTTTTGAATTTGCTCGCTTATCTCTGCCAACTTGTGCTCAAATGTTTTATTCGCTTTTTTGAATTTCTTTTCTGTATCGGTCAATTCGTTACGGGTTTTCTTCAGCTTTTCTTTATATTTTTCATGAATTGCCGTAAGCTCAGTTTTGAAATTTTTCTTAGATTCAAACAATTGCTCCCGTGTGTTTTTGATATCAGAAGCCATACTTTGCAACCCGGTTTGAAGCGACGATGATAAAGACGATAATTCTGCAGAAAACGCAGAACGTTGCGCATCCAGATTCAATTGAATTGCAGAAATCCTTTCAGTGAATAGAAGCTCCAGCAACGATGCCTGATGTTTTATCCGATGACGCAAACGAATGAACATGAAGACGACAAAAACAGCAGCTGCTGCCAAAGCAAGCAACAGGATAATAAACAATATAAGTCCATTTTGTTGAGAACGATTCAGGTTGCTTTTCTGTTCAGCAATCTGTTCTTGATGAAGCATCGAACGCTCACTCATTTCAGACATCACCATCCTGACATTGGTCAACTCGGCCATGGAAGAATCGATCCTGCTCAGGTTTTTATTCTGTGTAGAATTCCACTCCAATTGCATTTTGCCCACTTCACGCTGTAATGCACCCACAGAATACTGCAAATTGCGGAATTCGCTGATATCCACTTTCACAGAATCGTACACATTGGCTTGACCCAGCAATGAAAACAAAGCGCCGAAAAGGAAAACTGTTGTTTTTTTCATGGCCTGTGATTTAAAGTGAAAATTTTCCGAATATCGCTCAACCCAAACTAACGAACAAAGTGACTATTTGCCAATTTTCTTTCTGATATCGGCAGGTATAGCATCTTGATGCACAAGAATTGCCACC
>CAZLHV010000089.1:0-12231 GCA_964559205.1 uncultured Bacteroidaceae bacterium | reverse complement strand
AAAAATGATACCCTTGGCGTATGCAAACTTACAAAATTGGTGCGAAGTGCGGAATTCTTGCTAAATTATTCTGTCAGGAAAAGCATTCACGATAGCTGCACCATTTCTGCGGCAAATTTCCGGGAACATGAAGAGAATGCCTGCCGGCTCATCACCGGCTGAAAGCAATACCAATGCGAGCTTGATTTTCGTACAAATTCACCCATGCGTATTTTGTAATCATGAAATATTTTATTCCTTCATCCTATTTCAATACCTTTGCCTCATGCCAAACGATATCTATGATAAAAAAATAGAATTCCTTAAAGGCGTGGGCCCCGCAAAAGCCACTCTTTTGGCCGCCGAACTCAACATTACTTCCTGTCAGGATATCATCAAATATTTCCCGTTCAGATACATCGACCGTTCCTTTATTACTCAAATCAGTTCAATCTCCCAGTCCGATTCATTCGTCCAAATTGCCGGAAAATTTTCTTCCATTGAAAAGATCAGCAAATTTCACAATTCCCGGCTCGAAGCGACATTCTCCGACCTCTCGGCTTCTATAAAACTTATGTGGTTCAGAAACTTCGATTGGATCATCGAGAAAATTAACCCAAACACAAAATATCTCGTATTTGGCCGTGTGAGTTTCTTCAATAACAAACCATATATTGCGCATCCCGAAATCCTGACGTCAGAGCAGTTTGAAAAACTGCCTTTCTACGGCAAGTTTCAACCAGTTTATTTTACGACCGAAAAACTGAAAGAAAAAGGAATCGACTCAAAAGCTATTTCAAATCTTGCCGCTCAGGCAATTGAATTCCTCGAAGGCCACCATATTGACTCTCTCCCACAAAAACTACGATCAAGTTTGCATCTTCCCGACATAAGCTTCGCTTACAAAAACGTGCATTTCCCCTCCGACCTGACCTCACTCGACAGAAGCCTCAAAAGATTCAGATTCGAAGAAGCGCTTATCCTTCAACTCAAGCACCGAATGAGTTTAGGGAAGCGACGACAGGAAAAATCGGGCATCAGGTTTTCTTCGGTTGGCAATCTTTTCAACAACTTCTATCACCAAGCCCTTGGATTTCAACTCACCAATGCTCAAAAAAATGTCATGCGGGAAATCCGAAGCGATTTAGGCAGTGGTCATCGGATGAACCGTCTCCTTCAGGGAGATGTCGGCAGCGGGAAAACTGTTGTGGCCATGATGGCAGCCCTGCTCGCAGCAGACAATGGTTATCAGTCATGCTTAATGGCTCCTACCGAAATCCTGGCTCAACAGCATTATGCAACTTTCATAAACTGGAGCACAAAAACTGGATTTAGAGTAAGCCTGCTCACCGGAAGCACAAAACCAGCGCAACGAAAACAAATCCTCGATGATTTAAGCAAGGGTCATCTGCACATCATCATCGGAACTCATGCGCTGATTGAAGATCCGGTTGTTTTTCACAACCTCGGTCTTGCCATTATTGATGAACAACACCGATTTGGGGTGATGCAACGCGCTAAACTCAATGCCAAAGGGAAGGAGCCGGTACATGTACTCGTCATGTCGGCCACCCCAATACCACGAACCCTTGCCATGACATTTTACGGAGATCTTGATGTGAGCATCATCAACGAGCTTCCGCCTGGCAGAAAACAAATAAAAACACTCTATTACGACAACAATCAAAGGCTGCATGCCATTAATCTGATCAAAAAACAAATCGACTCAGGCAGACAGTGCTATGTGGTTTATCCTCTTATTAAAGAAAGCGAAAAGCTTGATCTTGTCGCACTCGAAGCTGGATACGAAGCCCTGATCAGAGATTTCAAAATGCCTCAGTATGAAGTGGGGATGCTGCATGGAAGAATGAATCAGGATGAAAAGGAATTTGTGATGAAAAGGTTTATTAAAGGCTTAACAAACATCCTTGTTTCCACCACAGTGATTGAAGTTGGAGTAGATGTACCGAATGCCTCGGTCATGATCATCGAAAATGTTGAACGATTCGGATTATCGCAATTACACCAGCTGAGGGGACGGGTTGGACGTGGAAACTTTCAGTCCTTCTGTGTACTCATCGGAGGCAATAACATCAGCGAAGATGCTAAAACAAGAATTCAGGCCATGCTCGAAACCCAGGACGGTTTCAAAATAGCAGAAGCAGATCTGAAACTAAGAGGCCCCGGCGATATTATGGGAACAAGGCAAAGCGGTGACATGGAATTCAGGTACATTGACCTCACCCGCGACGAAAAAATCATTTCAACGGCAAGAGATATCGCTGACAAAGTCGTCACTGAAGATCCCGAGCTCTCAAAACCTGAGCATCAATTACTCAAGGAAGCAATGAACACACACTTTCGCATCAGCGACATTTCTTCTATTGCCTGAATTGACTACCCTTTCTTGTAGAAGTCTGTACTCTGAAAAATTTTATCGGCCGATTTAGCAATGAAACTTCGGTATAAATTCCCGTTTTCGTCATGATATCTGTGGGCAAATTCATAATAACATCCAGGCACTTCATACAACCCTTCCTGAAACTGAACTTGTTTCAGAGGTGCCTTTACCGACGACTGCTCAAGAAGTTCGGCCTGACTTCCCTGTACTTCACCTCCGGCATCATTCATCAAATAGCCTTTGCTTTTTAGAAATGAATTCACTTCGAAAATTCCGTTCAGGGTTTTTAGTCTGTTCACACTTACAGTGAAATGATTCACTGTGAAACCATTCACATAAAACCATGCAGCATACTCACTCTCAAGCCTCAACTTTTCGTAGGTGACATACGAAGGCAAACCCCAGCTGTTGCCACTAAAAATTATATCATTGCTTGTCTTTACTTTCTCCGGAATTCGCTGCACAAGTTGCTTCATTTCCTGCTGAAGAAATTCACTGAAATATGATGTCTCAAGCTCGCTGATAAAAACCAGCGGCGCATCGGGATCTCCGGGGAGTTCAAAATGTTTTGCCTTAAGCTTTTTCTGCTGAAAAACATACTGCCCTTTCTCTATGTAACCAGCATCGAGAAAAGGTCTCGATATCACATCAACATTAATTCCAGGATCATCCAGTGTCCTGAATGCGATATGATCATTCATCACTTGCTCACCTCTTTCTTCAAAAGCACGAAAAATCTGTAACGTGTGAGGATTCTTGCTGGTGTAATCGTCCCAGAGTCTGCCGAATAAAGTGTCAGAATTCATATGCTTGTTTTTATACAAAATTAGCGCAATAACAGCCTGAAAAATCACAATTTCAATGAAATAAAATGATGTTTATCACCTCGTTTCAAAGCCACGCCTTATCTTTGCAAAATGAAAATCCATTGGTTTCTTCTCCTGTTCGTTCTGCTTTTGGAAGCCTGCACCAACACAACGCAAAGTGAATCTGCTATTGCTTCACCCGAAGTTTTCTCCGAAGACTCTATGAAAATGCTCCTTTTCGACTTATGTCTCACCGAAGCCATGTTGCGGCAAAAGGAACGTGAAGGCAAAAGCATTGCCGCATATTCAAGACATTATTATTCCCTTTTATTGGAAAAATATCACGCTGATACCGTAAAAATCAAACAATCTTTTCTCTTCTATTCAGCAAAACCAGAGGAACTCAGGGATATTTCGGCAAAAGTAGTCGACAGTCTTCTGATATATGAAACCATGTTGCAGAAAAAGGATAACTAAAAAGTCTGCTTCGTATACACGGCCTGAATGGTATCTAGATTCACCCCATCATTCACCGTATAGTAAAAATCCATCGTTGTGTTGTTGCTCTGCATGGTCGCGGTACCTTCAATAGTTACTGTGCCCAAACAGGCGGTCTGTACAGGAAATGTAACCGTGCTGTTCGACACAATACCGAACACTTTCTCTTCAAATCCCAAATGGTGAAAATTGTACAACTTGATTTGAGTGCTGTTCATCGTGTCGACGACAATATTCACAGTGTATGACATCGATGAGTCTTCAGTGCACAACCACGAACCATGATACTTCTCGCGGGGATCAACCGGAATTTCATCATCCGGATCATCGGGTTGACACGATATGGTGAATAAGGAACCCACAATTATAAGAAGCAGGATCGGAATGAATCTTTTCATGGCTTTTTTCTGTTTCGCACAAAAATAATTCCATTTTAGATAATTTCCAAGCTCTTTTTGTTATTTTTGTTATTCACTCCTTTGATTATATGCTCGTCAAAACATTTTGCTGCGCCATTCAGGGAATCGAAGCCCATACGGTTTGCGTTGAGGTCGACATCAATGCCGGGACAAAAACATTCATGGCTGGTTTGCCCGACAATGCCGTCCGCGAAAGCCGGCAACGCATTGAACCTGCATTAATCAACAACGGTTATCGATATCCTGGCCGAAGAGTCATCATTAACCTGTCGCCTGCTGACATGAAAAAAGAAGGATCAGGCTACGACCTGGCCATTTCTGTTGGCATTCTTGCAGCTTCAGGTCAAATCAGCAGCAGCATGCTGTCCGATTTCATGATTATTGGTGAGCTCTCTCTCGATGGTCAGGTCCTACCGGTTAAAGGTGTTCTTCCGGCTGCCTTACAGGCGAAAAAAGATGGCTTCAAGGGCCTGCTGGTTCCTTCCGAAAATGCCAGTGAAGCTGCAGTTGTCTCTGACCTGAAGGTTTTTCCGATGCAAAATCTTAATAGTGTGATCGCCTTTTTAGAAGGAAGCGAAAACCCTGAACCTCTCATCTCCGATTTCAATGCCTTACAAGGCGAATGGTCAAAATCGCCGGTCGATTTCCGCGACGTTAAAGGACAGGAAAATGTAAAAAGGGCGCTCGAAATAACCGCTGCAGGAGGTCATAATGTCCTCATGATTGGGCCACCCGGAAGCGGCAAAACAATGCTCGCACGACGACTTCCTACCATCCTGCCTCCTATGACTCTTGACGAAGCATTAGAAACAACAAAAATTCATTCCGTTGCGGGGAAAATATCTCACCATTCGGGATTGTTGCATCAGCGGCCTTTTCGGTCCCCGCATCACACCATTTCCGATGTGGCACTGATTGGCGGAGGAACTTTTCCCCAACCAGGTGAAATCAGCCTTGCTCATAACGGCGTGCTTTTTCTCGACGAACTGCCAGAATTCAAAAGAACAGTGCTTGAGGTAATGCGCCAACCCCTCGAAGATCGTGTCGTCACAATTTCAAGAGCCCGATTCAGCATCGATTACCCTGCGTCGATCATGCTGATTACGGCCATGAACCCTTGCCCTTGCGGCTATTACAACCATCCTGAAAAAGAGTGTTCATGTGCTCCCGGATACATTCGGCGGTATCTGAGTCGCATATCAGGTCCCCTGCTCGACCGCATAGATATTCACATCGAAGTCACTCCGGTTCCATTCAGCAATATGAACGATGCTCATCAGGCCGAATCGTCCGAGGACATCCGGCAACGTGTGATCGAGGCACGGGCGATTCAACACCGTCGATACCTTGGAGAAGCAATCAACAACAATGCGCAACTCACACCAGCACTATTAAAAAAATACTGCTCATTGCCCGAATCAGGAAACACTCTCCTGAAAACTGCCATGGACCGGTTAAGCCTCTCAGCAAGAGCTTATGACCGAATTCTCAAAGTTAGCCGAACCATTGCCGACCTCGATAAAAGCGATTGGATTAAGACCGAGCATCTGGCCGAAGCGATACAATACAGGAGCCTCGACCGCGACACCTGGGGCAGCTTCTGATCAGTATTCCCATAAATCATGCTCAAATTCAAATGTGGCATTCTCTGAACGCTCGCTTTCAAGCAATGCATCCAGGCCGGTCAGAAACGACTGAATATATCGATCATAGACATTGCTCTCCTTCACAACATAGCTGCTAAAAAGGCGTTTCATAAAAATATCGTCGTAACTCAATCGCTGTGCATCATTAAACCGGTTGAATGGGGTGCTGCGAACTAAAAAACGACGAGCATCAGGGAAATAGACCCAAAAATCGGCGCGAGTGCCCTTGAAATTCCCATCACGATCATACTCCTCGCGCAAAGGACAAATCCCAAGGATGCGAACATCGAGCACAGAACGTTTTACATCAAAAAACCAATCCTCTTTAATCCTGAAGCTGATCACTGCCGACAAGTCGTACGGTGTTACGATAATGGTGTCAGGCAAAGCTGAACCAGTAAATGGGTCCACCCTGTTGCGGATGGTGTCTCGACTTTGAAGCAGCGCAGCCAACTCCGGTTTTGTCAATGGCGTTCGAAATTCGTCATCCACCGCACTATAAGCCATTAAACTATCTGCCAGAATCGCGTTGATCAACACACTGATTAAACTCTCACATCCATTCTGAGGATCTGCAGGAAAGTAAAACGGTTCATTGATTTTCTCTCGTAAATCGATTACTCTCCACACTCGCTTTGCCCAAAAAATATCGGCTTTTCGAATACCTGGCAATGGCACAGGCATATCATCGATTTTTGTCATACTGGTACCGGCAATCTGGTAATCGGGAGCTTTAAAAACCTGTGCCCTGACCCAAAGAGTTGAATTCAGGAAAAACAATACCAAAATAAACCGACCTGACATGACAGAGATTTAAAGTACAGGTTTGTTCATTTAGCTTATGTTTTAATAATAACGCATAAAAGTCCTTCGGATTGCATAAAAAAAAAGCCCGGCAAGAGCCGGGCTGATATCATTCGGTAAGCTTAAAACTCCCAAAGGTCGTGCTCGAATACAAAGGTGTCGTTCTCAATGCGTTCGCTTTCCAGCAAACCGTCAAGACTTGGCAGGTAGGATGAGATGTAACGATCATAGACATTAGATTCTTTGATCACATAACTTCCAAACAGCCGCTTGAAAAACCAGTCATCGTAACTCAGACGTTGCCCGTCGTTGAAACGGTTAAACACTTCGTACTTTACAAGAATCTGACGGGTCTCAGGAAAATACACCCAAAACTCAGGACGGGTACCCTTAAGGTTACCATCGTTATCATATTCTTCGCGCAAAGGGCAGATGCCTAAAATACGAACATCAAGAACCGAGCGCTGGCGATCAAAGAACCAATCTTCTTTCACGCGGAACTGCATCACAGAAGCCACATCAAAAGGTGTGCGAATGATGGTATCTGCTATCGGAGCCCCTGTAAAAGGATCTGTTCTACCCTTCAACGTATCGACGCGCTCGAGTTTACGCTTGATTTCATCGGTGGTCAATGGGAGTTTGAATTCATCATCAATGGCACTGTAAGCAGTTAACGTTTGCTCCTCTACTCCTTTCAGAAGAACGCTCATTAAATTGATGCGTCCATTGGTCGGGCTAATGGGGTAGTAGAGCGGGTGATTGATTTTCTCGCGCAAGTCAATGACCCGCCAAATGCGTTTTGCCCAAAACACGTCGGCCCTGCGCAAAGGTGCATAGGGCACCGGCAAACGATCCTGAACATGCTCTTTATCCCATACCCTGTCAGGAGGAGTATCGAATACCTGTGCATTTGATGCAAGGGTCAGACCCAGCATAACGGACACAAAGACTAACAGCGTTTTCATAATTCAGACTTTAATTGGTGATTCGGATAGCCACAGAACCTAAATTCTTGTTTCCTCCAGGTCCGGTAGCGACAATATTTTCAACCCAGAATCGGTCTCCGCGACGTGAGTTCTGGATGATGGTCTTCATTTGTTGATTCAGCTGATATCCTGCGCCAGGAATATCAATGAGGTCACCAGCAGCATTTTTATAGGTAAATACATACGAAACTACATCATAACGAAGATTGAAATCGAAATTCTCCATAACAGCAGTAACGTAAGCCGATCCCAGAATTTCAGCTTTGGTATAGTTTCCTCCATTCTTTCCAGCAACATAAGGTTTAGGTGTTGGCAAAGGCTTTACTCTGAAAGGAGTGCTACCCATAGGCTTTGTAGATCCGCCAAAATCGGCAGAGACATTAATCACAGCTTCGGTGCCGCCAGTGACCTTCACAATGTACTTTCCGTTGCCGGTTGGGCTAAGCGAGCCATTTGAGATACTGGCTCTGACTTTGTCGTTTGGCACACCGGGCACAGAAATGGTTACCGGGTTATCTACACCGATGTAAAACACATTCATTTTGTCTGCTGATACAGTAGCCGACGGTGCTGCGACAAAATAGGATGATTCAAACGGATACTTTGTTGTAGAACCGTTTTTAGAAACGACCTCGATAATACCGCCAAATTTCTGTTCGCCGGTTGCTCCCGCGCCTTTCTTATAAATACCCACGCCGTCTTTACCTTCAATGGTTTCAGGAGTTCCAATTACGGTGAGATTGACAGAGTCGACACCTGAACCCACGGTGATTTTTGGTTGTTGTTTTGAATCGTAGGCTGCCACAAAAATTTCAGCTTCGTATTCATCGCCGGTAAGCACATAATTGCTTTTAGCCACTACTTTTGCCACCACCTTGTCGAATGAAAAGCCTTCGATATCAACAGCTGTGTACAACTGAGCAACCACATCGGCTTCAGCGTTGCGAACCTCAAGAATGAGTTTGTTAAGTAAAACAACGTCAGCGGCCAGAATCGTATGATAAAAGTTGGCCATTTGCCAGTTCTGGGTACCATCGCCTTCCATATTCGGGAACTCTTTTTCCACATCAAGTCCAAGGTTGACAGCTGTAGCATATTTACCCAGAAGATCGGTCATTTTCTTTTTGAAATTGACAATGGCTGTTTTCAGATCATTGGCTTTGCATGCGCCAGTACCATCATGTGAGTCTCCGAAGAAATAATTGGTTGGGGCGTCGTAGTTGTCTTTACCATCAATTTCAAGCAGGAAACTTTTTCCCTCCTTCAGAAGCTGTTCTTCCAGAGCTTTAATCTCATCGGCTGATTTACCTTCAACGGCTCCGATGACTTCCCATTTCATGGTTTCGATCAACATCACAAGTGCATCAGCTTCTTTCTTGACTTGCTGAGCTTTTTCGTAGTACTCTCTGACTTTATCAGGAGTAAGCGCCATAGCCTGCTCAAACGTTTTATAGTTACCGTCGACCTTCGCTTTGAAAATGCGGTTTGTTTCAACAATGGAGTCGTTCACCACGATAAAAGCATTCAGAATGTCTTTTGACACGTTGAGTGCAAGTAGTGCGGTGAGCACCAGGTACATCATCGAAATCATTTTCTGACGCGGGGTTTCCGGACAATTCTTTGATCCCATATTTACCCTTTCTTTAAATGATTAGAAAATATACCTTATATTATTTATTCAGGTTCACGTTCATAGCTGAAAGCATATTTCCATAAACCGTGTTGAGGGCAGAGAGGTTCTTTGCCAGAACATTTGCCTGATCCTTGTAAGCGCTAATGGCTGACATGGTAGAATTAACATTCTCAACGAAGGCTCCAATGCTTTCCTGCATCTGATTAGCTTTCTCTACCTGAGACTGAGCACCCTGAAGCTGAAGTTCATAAACGGCATTGAGTGCTGACAGGTTCTTGGTAATGCGCTGAATCTGATCACCATATGACTGACCATCTACTTTGCTGAAGTCAATGGCTTCGGCCGATTTGGTTAATGATTCTGCACTCTGGGTATATTTCTGAGCAAGAGCGTGTGCTGCATTTGTTGCAGTTTTGATGCTGTTGACATACTCTTCGGTGGCAGCAACGTCGCTGTTGATAGCGGTAGCCACAGAATGGAATGATTCAGCAGTTTTATTGGCATTATTTGCAGCATTCTTAACTGTTTCAACAAATTCGTCATTCACTCCAACAGTTTTGCTAAGTGATTGCGAAGTTTTGGCATACACATCATTCAAGCCGGTAACACTTTCGGCAGCTTTATTAAGATTGGTTACAAAACCGTCTGTTGCAGTTGCAGCATCGGCGACACCACTAAGTTTGTTGGCATTTTCACTCAGGTTTTTCATGCCTGTCCCGAGACTAGCAATGAGTTCGGGGCCAATTTTTGCATCTTCAAGCATTTTATCAAGTTCCTGTGTAACGGTTTTTCCACCTACAGGTGTGCTTTTCTTTGCTTCCCATCCCATTTCTTCAGCTTCTTCCGGGTGGTAAAGACCCCACAGTTCAGGATAAACAAGACTCCAGTCCGGCTCAACGTGAAGTGGTTCAAACGATGACAAAGCAAAAATCACTGCCTCGGTACCCATACCAAGCAGCAGCATAAGACCAGCACCGGGATAGTGCATAATTTTAAACAATGCACCTAGGATTACAACTGAAGCTCCTAATCCGTAAAGCTTCGACATGAAGTTTTTGTACCCTTTACTTTCAACAATCTGTTTAATACCCATAACCTCTTTGTTTTTTTTTGATTTGACTTGTGTTTGTGGTTTGATCCGTTTTTATCTGTAAACGTTCGACGCATTCGGGCCATCACCCTTCATACGGCCCAGATATGTCTGAACGTTGCGGAATCCAATATAAGACTTGCCAGTATCCTGATACTCATACCAACGGCTGCTCACCTGCATGAAAAATCCGATATCTTTCCATGAACCTCCGCGAATAACTTTTCTTTTAAGCACTTCGGGATCGGTGTCTTTGGCTTCATAGGAATAGTCCATATTCAAATCATGAGCAAACTGATATGCAGACTCATCAAATGCGTTGCTGGTCCATTCGGCTACATTACCGGCCATGTCATACAAACCATAATCGTTGGGTGCGTAGTGACCTACAATAATGGAATGGAATCCGCCATCGTCTGGATAGTTTCCACGCAACGGTTTGTAGTTTCCAAGAAAACATCCGTTTGAGTTGCGGATGTAAGGACCTCCCCAAGGATAAGGACTCATATCGAGACCACCACGGGCAGCCCATTCCCACTCGCTCTCGGTAGGCAAACGGAAATCATTCACAATGGTTTGACCAATTCCAACCAAATAACCATTCATGTACATGGTGCGCCAGATGGAGAATGCGCGTGCCTGCTTCCAGTTGACACCCACAACCGGATAATGATCATAGGCAGGATGCCAGAAATAGTTTTGTGACATCGGCTCATTAAAAGAATAGGTAAAATCATGCACCCAGCACAAAGTGTCAGGGTATACATTAATAATATCCTTTTTAATGAAAACTGAACGATCGTTGTATCCTTGCGGACGATTCACCAGTGATGCCGGGTCGTTTTCGCTGTGCTTCAGCTGTGCATCGGTAAGTGGATTCTGCATATCCTTGCGGGCAGCAGCTTTCCAATCGATCCAGTAATACTCGAAATTCAGCTTCCGAGAATCAATTTCCTTGCGACGGTAAAACTGCTCGTGCTCAGGCAGATACATCTGAGAAAGAATTTCACGCACTGTTTCATCGTCATCGTCCCATCGAAGACGCTCGTCCCAGTTCAGATACGGTGGATCGAAATCCTGACCATATTCATCGGTCATGATCAGATAGTCCTCAATCTGCTCTCCAAGGAGGCGACGCGCAATGGAATCGCGAACCCAGTAAACAAACTGGCGATACTCGTTGTTGGTGATTTCGGTTTCGTCCATATAAAACGACTGAACAGACACCGTTTTGGCCGTCTGCAGCTGATTATAAGGAACATCCTGGTCGTTCTGACCCATCACATAACTGCCCATGGGGATGAACAGCATGCCATAAGGATCGGGCTGATACCAAGGCTCGCGATCCTGGACACCGACCAGGTTTCCGCGATCCGATGTGTTGCAGCTTGATATCACCATAACAAGCAACACTAAAACAGTCAGGTACTTCATATTTCTTAGGGTGTTGGACTTCATTTGGGTGCAAATTTAGTAAAACCTATCTCTTTTTAACGTTTTTTTCTTCTTCAGGTTTCAACAATTTTAAAAATTACAGAAACCTGACATTGCGATAACTGTCCGGTTTGGGAACAGGAATAATCCTAAAGCAGTAATTGACCATGATTTCATGGCTTCCGCTGCTTCGTCCGCTAGCTCCCATGGCCGAGGTGGTCACGTCATAGGAATAACCGATAGCCAGAGATTCCAAACTACGGTTTCCCGAATTAAGAAATGGCTGGGCTCCGAGAAGAATGGCAACTGCATCTTGTGTGCGCCAGCTGAGTCCACCCCAAAACTGATTATCATAATACATCAATCCGTTAATATCGAATTGAGTGCTGGCAAAATCGGATTTAACCAGAACGGATGGACGTATTTCCAGTTGAGGATTGTTTGGCAGCGCAAACTGATAACCGCCGGTGAGATAGTAATGTCTTTTTAATTGAGGGCTGGCAAGTGCAGTTCCGTACGAAGAAACACTTTCCAT
>CAZLHV010000088.1:0-12247 GCA_964559205.1 uncultured Bacteroidaceae bacterium | reverse complement strand
CAATTCAGTAATCTTTCAGTCAGTTCATTGTCCAAGAAAAAATATGAAGCAAATAGCTTGAGAGAATGGAGCAGCAGCAGGGGAATCATAAAACTAAGCAATACCCTTGTCAGGTCTTTGTTTACCAGCAGATTCCTGTGGTCAAGAAATCGGAAGAAAAAGATGTTAAACGCCCAAAATGAAAAAACAAGCATGGATACACCCAACACGGATATGCCAATGATGAAGATCAGCATATTCTGGCTCATATTGCCTAAAGCCATCGTAAGGGCGTAGAATGGCCCTACGGTAATGATTCCAATGGCTGTCGAGGTGAAGAGTGCAAATCTCAGAAGTTTTCGCGTATTGCTATTTTCCATGTTCAAATGTATGCATTGTACACTGAATCAATGTTTATTTTTTTACGTGTTTGGTAAAAAATTCATGGTGAAAAGGACAAAAAGGCGGTTGAAACAGAGGGTTGTTTGCCTGAGAAAGCAGCATTTGAAATTTTCATTGATGATATAATGAAAAGGTTGTTCTTCATTCATTTACGATAAAGAATCATGAATACCGGTGGATTCAAACGCAGCAAATTGAGGAAGCAAAGCCATCGAACGATGAGCTGCCAACATTCAAAAGAGGAATTTCGACGTCTATGAAGTGGTCTTGGACAAGACACGACGGGTGATTACTCCCAATTCACCTGCAAGCAGCCCTTGTAAAAATCAGCATAAACTGAATCCTAAAACACAAGATTTTTCACAATTCGCTCAAGCGTTTCAATCGGCATGCCCTGATCGGTGTTGATGAGCAAGGTCATGCGCAGGTCGCTGTATTTCAGCACCAGAACGTGCATGGGTGTTTCACCGTTCACGCTGTAGTTGTTGGTGCCGAGGTAAGCTTTCTTTCCAAAAAGATCATATTCTTTAACCGGCACAAATTCCTCCTGGCTGCTGGTAATGAGTTCATACATGGCAATGTTGAATGCTGTGATTGCACCCTCGAAGCCCTGACAGGTAAACAGCGCCGAATATGCAGCGCTGTCTTCGGCAGTAATGGTGCAGGTGTATCCATCCACGGCCACATTTTTTACAGCCTTATCGAATTGTGCAAAATGGATGGTTGCGTTCACCGGCAATTCGTCCTGTGCGTATGTTGAAGAAAACATGAGAGCGGAAATCAACAGCAGAAATAATTGTTTCATAGCATTGGAATTTTTTTGCAAAAATACGGTCTTTTATTTTGACTTTGAAATAAGATTGAAAAAGGTGTTCGTTCAAGAGATTGATTAAATGATCCATTATTAAATCATTTTTGTATTTTTGTTTTCAGCAAAAAATCGTTTCAATGATCAAAACAATTCGATTATTCTATGAAATGAAGATTCTAAAGCAATTCATGAATGCAATTTGCATTATTTTAATTTGGTTTGGTTTTTTAAACAGGAACCAACACCACCAACCTTTACTGCCAGCCCATGCATTAAGAATATTTTAATTTCGCTTTTTATGGTTAAAGAAAATATTTGTACATTGGCTTTGTGAAAGAACAGAAAAGTAGTTGGGGGTATTTTGAGGGCGCGTTAACGTATGTTTATGTTAATGCGCGCGAAAGTATTTTATTTGACAGCCCCGACCCCTTTGTGCAGGATGGCAGCAACACCCAAAGCTATAACCGCTATAGCTATTGCTGGAACAATCCGTTGAAATATAGTGATCCGAGTGGGTATGCAAACGATTTATCTTGGTCGGAAGTGCAGGCTCGTAATTATGCATGGGGTGCTTCGTACACGAATGTTGAAGGGCAATGGTTTAGTTCGCATTGGCTTGCTAACCAAACAGATGAATTTAGAAAAAATCTGTTTTTTGCTATTGACAAAAAGAACAAGGGTGAATTAATTGCTATTGAGCAATTTGAAAAGGGATATAGCATTACATTTGGCGTGCCTTACGGCCAGGGCACCACAAAAAGAAGCTATGGCTATTTGAATCGAGAGGAGGCAGTGTTACTACAAGATTTTCTAAATGATGGTGTTCCTGTGCAAAAATATAATCCTTTCAGAGGAAAATCGCACGTGCTTGAAACATCATATGATAACAACGAAGGGAATTTTTGGAGAGATCATAATTTGATTCCGCATGAGCCGCAGCCTCAATTATTCATTATTGGAACTGCATACCCTACTCATTTCGAGATAAATTTCTCGTTCACAACAGCAACACCTTTTACAGGCTTCACAATAGGTGTTTCATATATAAGAACTCCCGAAAAACAGGGTTTCTTTTTTGAAAGTGGCTTCGCCAATGGTTTATCTTTTGGCCCCAGTTTATCATTTAATGATTATAGTCCAGAATTCAATGAAAAAGGACCAACATATGATGATTTTATTGGATGGCAAGAAACATATTCAGCAGCATGTTTTCTTGGCGTTAATAGTATAAACAGTTTGAATAGCATGCAAGGGGATGGTTCTGGTGAGCTTTATCATGGAAAAGGCATTTCCTTGGGTTCAGGATTTGGCGTTTCATATTCACGAACAAAATCTATTTCAATATGGGAGTTTTGAGTAACTTCATTTTTGCTCTTTTTGTGTTGGTGGCGCTGCTGGTCGCAAACAGCCTGTTTTTCAATGTGCCTTTGCTTGGTCTTTGGAAGCCGACAAACAGGCCTCAGGACAAATGGTTATTTCGATTTTTCAACTTCATTCTGCTGTTATTTTTCATTGCGTTAATGACTTTCATTGTAAAAACAGTCCCTGTGATGAAGTCATTTAGCCGTTTTTCAGCGTCATCTTCAAGCCGGTTTACGGAACTTAAATTATCAGAATTACAACATGCGAAGAATGTTTCTGTAGAAACTCCTCAGGTTATTATTCGAGACGTGCAAAGAATAGATCAATACAAGCGTTGCATGATTAAGCAGGATCACAGGCCGTTAAATCATCCTCAAATGATATGGGAGGTTGAGTTGTTGTTCCGGTCTGCGCAAAACGAGCACTACTATTTCTCACTTACTAAAACCAACTTTGGTGTAGACTTGCTGTTTACCGGTGAAAAAGAGTTGAGCAACAGCTTTGGAAATATGAGTTTTTATTGTGATAGTGTAGTGGCAATTCTGGTTGAAAAAGATCTTGGCATACGCTATTTACAGCATTAATTCGTTTTGTGGCAGCTTGTTTACTCTATAGAACAATTTGAATGAATTTTCACGATCAAGCACCAACCCGCTGTCACACAACAACAAGTGCCATTTCTGAGCTGCGCAAATGTTTTTGAATGATCTGCTCATGCTCATACGTCTGGAATGTCAGGCATTTACGTTCAGCGTTAACCATTTGATAACGGCGGGCCTTTGCTCAAAACTTGTCCCGATGATCCATTTTTGCGGCAGGTATGCCGTGTCATTGGTCATGCGATGGCCTGCAATTGATGCTGTTGGTAGAAAAACGCAGGCTTTTGGTGGAATCGCAACAAAATTGAACCCGGTGCTATTGACTTCGTATCGATGTTTTCTGCATCTTTGAAAATCGTTTATTTTTGTTGAAAGCACCACCATGAAGCGTTTTCTGTTTGCCGGTTTATATTTCTTTGCTTTTGCGCAAGGCTTTGCGCAGCAATCTGCTCCCGCTTTGATTCCGGCTCCCTTGCAGTATGAGCCCCGGCAGGGCGTTTTTCGTTTTGATGAATCGGTGCAGTTTCTGCTGACACCCACACCCGGCATCATGTCGGTGGCGGCTGTTTTTAACCAGCGGCTGTACAACCTTGGCGGATCCATGCTCCGTATCGATTCGGTGCGCCGCAACAACACACGATACATATCGGCCACACTCAACCCCGACGATCAGTGGTGTGGTGCCGAAGGATACAGGCTGCGCATTTCGCCAAACGGCATTGACATCAGTGCGCAAAACGAAGCGGGCATTTTTTATGCTTTTCAAACCCTGTCGCAGCTCATGCCGCCCGATTTTCTTGCCGACAAACCTGGGGTCATGCCTTTAACCGATGTTTCCCTGCCCTGCATGAACATTGATGACCGGCCCCGATTTTCATGGAGGGGCATGAACCTCGACTGCGGGCGCCATTTCATGGAGGTGGATTTTATTAAACGCTACATTGATTTACTGGCACTGCATAAAATGAATGTGTTTCACTGGCATCTGACCGAAGATCAGGGCTGGCGGATCGAGATCAAGAAATATCCTGAGCTCACCCGTGTGGGCGCCTGGCGAAAGGAAGACGATGGCAGTATCTATGGGGGATTTTACACACAGGACCAGATCCGCGAAGTGGTGGCTTATGCGGCAGCGCGGTACATCACGGTGGTGCCCGAAATTGAAATGCCCGGTCACAGTGTGGCTGCGCTGGCATCCTATCCGCAATTATCGTGTACAGGCGGACCTTTTGAGGTGGAAAAACGCTGGGGCGTGTTCAAGGATATTTACTGTGCCGGCAATGATTCATCCTTTGCATTTATTGAAGATGTGCTTGTTGAAGTCATGGCTTTGTTTCCTTCGACCTATATTCACATTGGAGGCGATGAAGCCCCTAAAACTCGCTGGGAGGCCTGCCCGAAATGTCAGGCACGAATGGAAGCCGAGCATCTGAGTTCTGGCGAAGAACTGCAAAGTTATTTCATCAGGCGGATTGAGAAGTTTCTTAACGCACACGGGAGGAGGCTGATTGGCTGGGACGAAATTCTCGAAGGTGGTTTGGCGCCATCGGCCACAGTGCAATCGTGGCGTGGCATGGATGGCGGCATGGAAGCAGCGGAATCGGGACACGACGCCATTATGTCGCCCACCAGCCATTGTTATTTCGATTACAGCGTTTCATCGACAAATCTTGAACATGTGTATTCGTTCGAACCGGTACCCGCTGAATTGCCTTCCGACAAACAACATCATATTTTGGGAGCCGAATGCTGCATGTGGACTGAAACAGCACCGCAGGAAGTGGTTGACAGCCGGGTGTTTCCGCGCCTGTGTGCCCTGTGCGAAGTGATGTGGTCTGATACCAGCGGCCGCAGTTTCGGCAATTTTCATCAGCGGATGCAGGAACACTACAAACGGCTTGATGCATTGGGTGTGCGCTATGGTTACGAACGCGACCCGATTCAGATGGACATTCACTATGATGCTCAGACCGAGTCTTTTGTTGCTCATGCAGAAGCCGGTCAGCCGGGGCTGAGTCTGCACTTTAGCATCGACGGAACAGACCCTGATGCGTCGTCGCCTTTGCTGAATGGCAAACTGCAACTGATGAAAACGATGGAACTGAAAGTTGCCGCCATTCGTTCTGGAGCCGGTATTACGGCCATTGAGTCACGAAAGGTGGTTCGTCATGCTGCTCTCGGAAAACCATACGCCATTACCTATCCATACAGCAAGAAGTATGTGGCTGGTGGCGACAGCAATCTTACCGACGGGCTGCGGGGCACAGCATCGTATCGCGACCGGCTCTGGCAGGGCTACGAAGGTGTCGATTTTGAAGCGGTGATTCATCTCGGCAGGAAAACAAGCATCAGCAAAGTGTCGGTTGGAACCCTGCAAAGCAGCCTTGCATGGATTTATCATCCGCTACGGATGGAAGTTTTTATATCGGAAGATGCGGCCGACTGGGTCAAAGCCGGCGAATGCGAAAACACTGTGCCTCAAACCGATGCGGCCACTTCGGTGCAGGATATGGTGGTAGCGTTTAAGGCCACAAAGGCGAAGTTTGTGAAAGTGTATTTAACGGCCATGCACCGCAATCCCGACTGGCATCCGGGTGCAGGAGGAAAAACATGGTTGTTTCTGGATGAGATTATTGTTGAATAACAGCATATGGGAAGACATTTGAAAGGTCTGGCTTTGGCGGCCTGCCTGTGGAGTACGGTGGTTTCAGGGCAGGGTCTGATGACGGATCCTGAGGTCAAGGCACGCATGTATCGTGATTACGAGTTGCGTTCTGAGCGATGGGGCAGGCGAATTGATCATTTTGCCGTTGCCGATACCATTAAAAGTGCCGATTTGCAGGATGCCACAAAGTTTCTTGTAGCCTACGCCCCTTTGAGCGACATGGCCAACCTCGATGGAACATATTTTCGGACGCAGGCAGCGCTGGCACTCGAGGCCCGCGAAACCTTTGCCTGGGGAAAAAGCATTCCATCGGACGTTTTTATGCATTTTGTGCTGCCGTATCGGGTAAACAACGAAAACCCTGATAGCGCACGCGCTGTATTCATGAAAGAATTGCTGCCTCGTGTTCAGGGCATGAGCATGTATGATGCTGCGCTTGAAGTGAATCACTGGTGCCATGAAAAAGTGTCGTATAAAAGCACCGACGAGCGCACATCGGCACCATTGGCAACGGTGAAAACAGCCTTTGGCCGCTGCGGCGAAGAAAGCACTTTTACAGTGGCAGCCATGCGGAGCGTGGGTATTCCTGCAAGGCAGGTTTATACGCCCCGCTGGGCGCATACCGACGACAATCATGCGTGGGTTGAGGTTTGGATTGACGGCAAATGGTATTTCATGGGAGCCTGCGAACCCGACCCTGAACTCAACATGGGATGGTTTGCCGGACCGGCTACGCGTGCCATTATGATGCACACCAACACGTTTGGCCCTTATGCGGGGCAGGAAAAAACACTGATCAGCGCACCATTGTTCTCGAAACTGAATCTGCTTTCACAATATGCACCGGTTAAAACGGCTACTGTGAAAGTCGTGGACACTCTTGGTCAGCCCATGGCAGGCATGCAGGTTGACTTTCAGGTGTATAACTATGCCGAATTTTATTCGTTTGCGACATTTCAAACCGACGCACAGGGAATGTGTTCGGTCGAAACCGGCTTTGGAGACCTCATGATCTGGGTCAGCAATGGAAAGGAATTTACATGGAAACCATTTCCCTATGAGCAGGAATCGGTGCTTGAGATTGTGTTTGATCCCTATCGACCCGGTCGGGATAGCAGCCGGTATGCATTTCAGATGCTGCCACCGATGCTTGGTAAAACCGTATTGCCGGCCACTTCGAAAAAAGAAGAAAACGATCGGCGCCTGATCGAGGAGAATGCCATCAGAGCTGCTTATGAAGCCACCTTCCCTGATACATTGTTGTTGCGTGAACGATACAAAAACGACCTGTTTGGCGAAGCCATGGTGAATTTTATCTTGAAAAGCCGGGGAAATCATGCAGAAATAGCGTCGTTTTATCAAAGCGCTGAAAACAAAGAACGTGCAGTTGAATTGCTGTCTGTCATCAGCGAGAAAGATTTGCGCGACACACCTTCGGATATCCTGCTCGATCATTTACAGCATGCCGAAACCTATGTATGCAGGAAAACGTCGAAGGAAATATTTACGAAATATGTGCTGAATCCCAGAATCGGGCGGGAATTGCTGAGCCCGTGGCGCAGCGAACTTCAAAAGGGCTTCAGCAAAAAGGAAATAAAATCATTTAGGAAAAATCCTGAAACTCTGGCGGCATGGATCAATGACAATATCAAACCGGATTTGGAAGACAATTATTATGGTGTGACTTTATTTCCGGGTAGTGTAATGCGAATCGGCGAAGCAAACGTGTATTCTCGCAATGTGTTTTTTGTGGCTTGTTGCCGCAGTTTCGGAATCCCGGCACGATTGGAGCCTGCAACATACACACCGCAGTATTACAGCAAAGGCAAATGGATATCGGTGTTCAGAACGGTAGAAGCACCCGCTGTTGAAAAGGTTCCGGTTGTAATGCATAATGAAAACTTCAATCCGGTATATTACACCACATACACCATTGCAAAACTGACCGATGGTCGATTTCAAACCCTTGATTATGAGAATGACGAGAGCATGAATGTGTTTCCTGTAAATACGCAGCTTGAGCCCGGAATCTACCGGACCATGACTGGGAATCGTTTTTCTGATGGCAGTGTGTTGGCTGGTTGGGAGTATTTTGTGATCCCTGAGAACAGGGACACGGTCAAAACCTCGCTTTGTCAGTATGGATCAGCAATTTTGCCTGAGGTGCTTTTTAGCCTTAAAAATGATTTTGAGTTGTCGTTATACACCGCCGATTCCATCATTACATTCAAAAGTCTGAATCAATATTTCAAAAAGGATTATAACATCATTGCATTGATCGATCCTTCAACTGAGCCCGGGAGACACTTTCTTACTGAATTAAGCGAAAACAACGCGGAATTTGATAAGTTGAACCGTGCCATTTTCCTTGTATTGCCAAAAGAAATTCCCATGTCGACGTTTGACCCGAATACATGGCCGGCATTGCCTGAAAATGTCGTTTGGTTGTCAGATTCAAAAGGTCAGTTTGCTGAGCAACTGAAGACGGAGGCAGGCAAGGAATTGATTTACCCGGAAGTTTCATTCATCATTGATGGAAAAGTGTATTATCATTTTAGCGGATATCACATCAACACTGCGTCGATATTATTGAATGCATATCACCGTGGATTATGGTAAACACAAAGCGTTTTCTGCTTGAGGTTGTGGTCACTTCGCTTGAATCGCTCGAAGCGGCGATTGACGGCGGTGCAGACCGCATTGAACTGTGCAGCAATTTATTCTGCGGTGGCACAACTCCTTCGGCGGGATTGATTCAGGCGGTGATGAGCGAGAGCAGCGTCCCTGTACATGTGCTGATTAGGCCAAGAGCAGGAGATTTTGCCTATTCCAAATCGGAAATGAACGTGATATGCCGAGACATCGAGTTTGTGAAACAGTGTGGAGCAGCAGGCATTGTGTGCGGTTTTTTGTTACCCGATGGATCAATTGACAAAGAAATGACTGCATTGATTGTGGAGCTCGCTGCGCCGATGAGTGTGACTTTTCATCGTGCTTTTGATGTGTGCCGCGATCCGCTGCAGGGTCTCGAAGATATGATTGAAGCCGGCTGCCATCGCCTGCTGACGAGTGGTCAGAGAAATACAGCATTCGAAGGGCGCGATCTGATAACGCATCTGGTGAAGCAAGCCGGTGACCGCATCATTATTATGCCTGGCAGCGGTGTTAGTGCTGATAATATTCTGCAACTGAAAGAAACCGGTGCGCATGAATTTCATATGAGCGGCACGGTAAACCGTGATCCTTCCTGCACCTATAGCAATGATCGTGTTCTGATGAGTGACAATCCTGTTCGCGATCGCATGATACAGACGACATCGGCAGAAAAGGTGCTTGCGGTTAAAATGCAATTGACTCTTTGATCCCTTAAAAATCATTTAGCAACTGTCTAAATTTTAAAATTGTTTGTATCACAAAGGCCTCAAAGTAGGGCACGTCCCGACGCTGTCGGTCAGGACTTGCAGAAGGACACCACGTAGCATTCCTAATTCACTTTGAGTTCTTTGTGCGATTCTTTGAGCTCTTTGTGCAAAAAAGTAGAATGATTTTTAGACAGTCACTTAGTATAACACAGAAGCATTGCAAAGGTCAATCTGAATAATATCAGTTAATTAAAATGTGCTCAAAATGATCAGTCATTTTTACTCAGCACGCTGACAGTTCCCTGATGCTCGATGATTTCACCATTGCATTGAGAGCGATAATGTGCAATGTAGAAATAGGTTCCATCGCTGATTCTTTCACCATTGAAGAACAGGTCCCAGCATGTCTGTGGTTCCGAAGATTCATAAACGACATTGCCCCAACGATTAAAAACGACTATATCAAAATATTCATACAACGGGGCATTGAAGCATAGTTCATCGTTGTATCCGTCGGCATTTGGTGTAACAACATTGGGTACAAGAAACTGATCACTGCTTTCAAGCACTTCAATCAGTGCGCTGTCGCTCCATAGGCACGTGCCGTTGGATACCATCACAGAGTATAATCCGCTTTGCGTAATTAGCCGGATGCTGTCGTTTGAACCATTTTCCCACTGAATGAATTGGTGAATGGTATCGGAAATAGCCCACAAAAGAGTATCTCCGGGACACATGATCCGATCGTCCATAATGAATTCAGGCAGCTGTTTGTCAATTTGGATCTGCAATGTGTCATAGAGATAGCAAAATCCATTGCTCAACTCCAGTGTGATTAGTGTATCATTGATGTCCGGAATAAATCCCCAATTGTAATCGTGAGTCAGTGGCAAGCTGTCTGCGTTAATATACCAGTTGTAAATAAGCGAGTCATTCTGTGGCCAGGCTTCGAGCCACAAGCTGTCGCCTTCGCACAGAATGCTTGATGGCATGTAGCTGATGAGCATAGAATCGTTTATGGTCTCATCTTCCCAGGTAATGATAAGCGTGTCCATGCATAATGAGCCCGGCTCATGCACAAGAATGCTGAAAAACTGGTTATTCTGGATTCCGGTTACCACGATTTCTGTGGCGACTGTGTCGTATTGCAGCCAGTAGTAATAATCGTAGCCGGCCGGAACGCTAAGCAATGCGGTGCTGTCGTTCAGAAAACAGGCTTTAAGCTTATTGGTATCGTTTAAAGTCTTTGGGGTATCCACTATCAGAATTCTGATGCTGTCGGTATTGAAACAGTTTCCGACATACACGGTAACATAAAGGGTGGTGTTTTCGCTGGGAATGAATGTGATGAAATCGTCCTGACTGATGAAACCGGCAGGATTCGATTGCCAGAAATTCATCCCCGCAACCTGAGTTTGAGACACATTGACGGCTTGTCCCAGACAGGCTTCAATATCGGGACCCAGTTCAATGACCGGTGGTTCATTAACCACGATGGTGACGGTATCGAACGATGATCCCGGGCAAATTGATCCATTGGACACCTCGAGAATATACTGGGTGGTTGTGTCGGGCGACACCCACACTTGTTGTGAATCAGAAACAAAGCCCGAGGGGATGCTGATCCAATGATAGGTTGCCTGCGGACTTGTGCTACCGCTGCCATTTAAAGTGGCACTAAAGCCACGGCATATGGTGGTATCGTTACCGGCCTCTGCATCTGGTGGAGGCAACATGCTGATGATAAATCTCATGGTATCGGCACAACCATTGGAACTGACGAAGGCAACCTGATAAATACTGAATAAAGTCGGATTAATGAGGGTGATGGAGCTGGTGGTGTCACCGGTTGGGATCCAATGCCACTGTGTACTTCCGACAGGTGCTTCGAGTGTGATTTGGGTTGTTGAATCACAGATATAGGCATAAGTGATGGGTTGGTTTTGCATCAGCGGATAAAAATCGACATGGGTTGTGTCGGCAAATGAACAAACAGAATCACTTACTGTGAGGATGACCCAAACTTCGTAATCGGGCTGATAAACCATTACAGCACCTGTGTCGGTAAAAAATGGAGGAAACGAAGACCAAGCGTATGAAACCGAGTCGGTGAAAGCCGGTGCCGTCAATGTAACTGAATCGCCTTTGCAGATAAAGACCGATGGACTGAGGGAGAATGCCAATTGATCATGGACGTAAACGCTGACTGAATCCGCAAAGTTGCTGATGCATTGATATTCGTTTTCAGCATACACGTAATATATCGTTGTATCGTAAGGCGATACATAAATGGTGTCGGCATTGGATGTGAATCCCGCAGGCACTGAGCTCCAGTGATAACTTCCGCCTTGCCCTGCTCCCGAAACACTAAGCATGATGGTTTGCTGTGCACAGATGGTGGTGTCGATTACCGATGCTACAGGTACCGGTGATGATAAAACCTGCAACACATGCAGGATTGAAGTAGTGCATCCCAACTGATTGGTCATGGTAACCATGACGCTGTCGCCCGGATTCCATGTATTAATGGTGGTGGACATCGTGGTGTCGCCGGTGGGGTCCCAAAGATAAGATTCAAAGCCAGCTGGAGCGTCGATCGTGATAAAGCCGGTTGAGTCGCAATAATTAATCACCTGAACTTCCATCGGCAGGCATTCAGCATCTACATAGGCATAGCCAAAATGGCCTCCATGACCACAGTCTTCGGTTGTAAAACTCAGCTGAATGGTTTGGTTCAGGTAAGGAGATAAATCGACCATGAGTGTTTGCCAATCGGTATAGCGTACATGATGGTACA
This sequence comes from uncultured Bacteroidaceae bacterium, assembly GCA_964559205.1. Lineage (GTDB taxonomy): Bacteria > Bacteroidota > Bacteroidia > Bacteroidales > DTU049 > GWF2-43-63. Next base: position 270 of record CAZLHV010000088.1, on the reverse strand, counting down.
ATTGCCAGTTAAGGGTTTGCAGGCCGCTTGTAACCTGATAGTGTGTGCAGGAACCCGGCAGGACATTGCCGAGTGTGTCGGAAACCAGTACGGAAAACTTTGGTTTATCGGGCGGCGCATGACCATAAGGGTCTTCGAGAAATACCGCATAACGCACTCTGAGGATCGCGTTGTCGGGGGTGATGTACAGTCTATGTGAGAGTGTTTCGCTTTCTTTTCCAACAAACCAGTTTCCCAATTTGGCCGAATGGTGATTCCCGTCAAGCGTAT
>CAZLHV010000087.1:0-12351 GCA_964559205.1 uncultured Bacteroidaceae bacterium | reverse complement strand
TGCGCATCATTCACAAATGGAAGTGCTGAGGTGGACGTTGTTGGCGGAACTCCTGCATACACATATGTTTGGTCAAATTCTGAAACCACTTCTACAATTTCAAGTCTTGGCGCAGGATCTTACTATGTCACTGTGACCGATGATCACAATTGTTTTGTAACCGACAGTGTGTTTATCAGCGAGCCTGACAGCATCCATATTATTTACACCACTACTGCGGTGTCCTGTCGCGATCAGCACGACGGAACAATCATTACCTATGCCGAGGGTGGCAACGGAAATTACGCCTATCTATGGGCGGGAGGAGAAACCACCCCATCGCTCGAAGACTTGTACAGCGGAATTTATTCCCTCACGGTTACCGACATGATGGGCTGTACAGGTATGGCCGACATCATGGTTGATCTTACCGAAATCGACTGCATAGGCATTCCATCGTCATTCACTCCTAACGGAGATGGAATCAACGATGTTTGGGTGATTCAAAACAGCATTCTTTACCCGGAAGCATCGTGTCAGATATTCAGTCGCTGGGGTCAGCTGGTATACGAAGTCATCGGGCCTTATTCGGAATGGGATGGCACCTGGAACGGAAATCCGATGCCCGCTGAGACTTATTATTATTTCATCAGGCTGAACCCTGACAGCCAGACGTTACAGGGAACCGTTACCATTGTCAGATAGAACTCTATGAAAATGAAAAAAATAATACTTACTGTCGCATTTGTGGTGTTCTGCATCACATCGTTTGCACAACAGTTGTCACTGACGAGTCAATACATGATGAACCGTTTTGTGCTCAATCCAGCTATAGCCGGAAATTTCAATTTTGTTCCGATCAATCTGAACATCCGTAAACAATGGGATGGCATCAATGGGGCACCTGTTACTCAATCCTTGTCTGCACATGGTTATCTTGGCAAGAACGTTGGGTTAGGCGGGTACTTTTTTAACGATGTCACCGGGCCGACTCGCCGCACCGGCATGAATGTTTCATTTGCATATCACCTAAAACTCAACAAAGATTATTCCCGCAAATTGAGTTTTGGATTGTCGGGGATTTTCTTTCAGCATTTTGTTGACAAAGACAAACTCACCACCGACCAACCCGATGATCCAGCAATCACCAACGGATTCAACAATGAGTTTTGTCCGGATGCCAATTTTGGAGTATATCTTTCACAAACCAACAAATACTACCTTGGCTTTTCTATCCACAACCTGCTGGAGGTTAAAAAAGATCTGTTTGACCTGAGCCGTGAGGTCAGCAATCCTGTCGAGCGTACCTATTATGCAAATGGAGGTTATGCCTTTGATCTCGGAAATGATTTTGTTTTCGAACCATCGGTTCTAATGCAGTTTCAGGAATCAACTCCAATTCAGTTCGATTTCAACGGCCGCTTTAGCTACAAAAACCGTTTCTGGCTGGGAGGGTCTTACCGGATGAAAGATGCGGTGGTCATGATGATGGCATTGAACTTTGACCAGTTCTGCTTCGGTTATTCATACGATCTGACCACAAGCGATATCAAAAACTATTCGAACGGGACTCACGAAATCAATCTTACTTACAGGATCTTCAAACAGGATGTTTTCCGTCAGAACAACAACAACATTCCTTTGTTCAACTAAGCTTCATATATTTATGTTTCGTGGTCTCTTCCCCGCTCTGCTGATCCTCATTTTTTCGGCAAATACAAATGCTCAGTCTGCAAAGGCCAACGAGTTGATGAAGGCTGGACAGTATACCGAGGCAGCTGCATTGTTTGAAAAAGCAAGCTCGGTCTCGCAGCCCGAATACTCCGACCTTACCAGTTTGGCCTACTGTTATATCATGCTTCATGATTTTCCGAAAGCAGAATCGGTGTATGAGAAAATCATTTCGCATCCAAAAATGGACAAAACTCAACACCTGTATTATGGCGAGGTTTTGAAAATCAACGGAAAGCTGGTCAAAGCCAAGGAGCAGTATGCTTTGTACAAGGATGCTTTTCCGGAGGATTTCCAGGGAGCTCAGCGCATGGCATCCTGCGACAGTTTAACTGTTTGGAATAGCAGTGGAAATGGCAAAAAGTGTAAAGTAGAAGCAGTAAAAAGCATCAACACTCCTTTTGAAGAGATGTCCCCATGGCCATCGGGCAGCAGTTTGTTTTTCTGCAGCACAAGCAAGATTCTGTTCGAATCGTGTGGTGGTTCAACACAGTTTCATGATCCGCAATTGTCTTTTGTTTACAAAAACGAAGCAGGAAAAACAAGTCTCTATAGCATTCAAACAGAAGAACCTGTCAGCATTTCAGGTTTTCAGACCTCTTCGGAAACTGAGTTGCTGATTGCAAAAAAAATTGTCACAACAGCTAATGGCGAAGAGATGAGTCCATCAATGATCATGGCAGGAAGCAAAGGAAACTATGCTGTTTTCAGGCCAGATGGTGCACCCGAAGGGTTTACTTTCTCGCATCCATGTATCGCCAAAGGAGGGAGTCGTTTGTATTTTGTTTCCGATCTGTCCGGCGGCGAAGGTGGAACAGATATCTATTATTCGGACTGGAACGGAAAGAGCTGGGGTTCAGCCATCAATATTGGCAAAAACATCAACACCCCGGGCAATGAAATGTTTCCTTTTGTCAGTGCAGGCGATTCATTGTTGTTTTTTGCCTCAGACGGACATCCAGGCTATGGGAACATGGATATTTTTGTTGCATCACTCCAGCAGGGTCAATGGCAAAAACCCCTTAATATGCAAGCGCCGGTAAACAGCATTGGCAACGATTTTTCATTTGTATTTTCACATCAGCCCTGGGAAGGCTATTTTGTTTCAAACCGTTTTCCGGAATCAATTGGCGGCACTGACATCTTCCGCTACACCCTCGAAAAGCCAGTTGTAGTTAAGCCCGACACCAGTAAGCCTTTTGTCTTTAAAGCCGATCCTGACCTGAGATATGTCTTCTTCAAAACAGGTTCCGCCGAAATTGAACCCGCCTATTCAGCTACAATTGACAGCATGGCATCGCTGATGAAAAAATATGACAATTTGAACCTTCACATTTCCACATATGCCGACATTCGAGGTACTGAGCCCATGAATAATGAGTTGGTTCTGACAAGACGAAATGTCATTATAAAAAGATTCACCGATGCTGGAATATCATCAGACAGGATTGTTTCCGGAAATGGAAAAGTATCGGCTGACCGGGAACTTCCAAATTTGGTATTCCATGTTCAGATTGGATTTGTGAAAAGCGAAAACGAAACAGACTATTTCGAGTGGCGTACAAAAAACGAGTACGGAATCTCATTCCTGAAAAAAGCGGGTGGCTATGCCTATTTTACAGGAAGCGGCAGTTTGGGAAGCATGAAGCAACTGGCCTCAGAAATTAACAGCAAGTACATTCAGGGGGCTTTTGTCATTGTCACCTATCGCGATATCATTCTCGATGACACCTACTATGCTCCCAACCGCAGGGCCGAGATTAAGCTCATGAATAAATAGTCAACAGGCTAAAGCATCGCCCGCAGTTTTTTATAGCCTTCGCGGCTGGCCCTGATTTTTTCGCCAGTTTTAAGGGTCACCAAATGTGTATCTTTCTCGTACAGCTCAACCCGATCGATGCATTGAATATTTACAATATAGCTGCGGTGGATCCGAAGGAATGAATCAGGCAAACCTGATTCAAAGTAATTCATTGTCTTTTCCTTCAGAAAGTTTCCTTTTTCAGAATGAATGAGTACATAATCATCCTGTGATTCGATAAACCGGATTTCGGAAGTTTGTATCACATGCAGGTTACTACCTAATCGGGTTACTACACGAGATATTCTGTCACCTTCTTCACGACGCAATTCATCGGCATTGCTGATCAATTGTGCCTGCTGCCCTTTTGAATGGCTTTGCTGCCGCAAATACTTATCAACGGCTTCGTTGAACCTTTGCTCAGAGAACGGTTTCATGAGATAATCCACGGCGCTTTTCTCGAAAGCCTTCACTGCAAAATGATCAAATGCAGTGCAGAAAATAACCGCCGGTTGGGCTTCAAGCACCTCAAGCAACTCAAAACCGTTAATTTTAGGCATCTGAATATCAAGAAAAACCAGATCGGGTTTCAGATCCGGAATGAGCTTCATGGCTTCAAATCCATTCTGGCACTCACCGCAGATGTCCATGTCAGATCTCCGCGATGCATAAGACTTGATGATGTCTCGGGCTGGTTGTTCATCATCAATAATCAATGCTCTGATTTTCATGATTGAGGAATTTTAAGGGTGACCCTGAAAGTATGGCCATTGTCGGCTATTCGGAACAGAGAATCATCGCGGTATAAGAGTTTGATCCTTCCTGCCGTATTGCTCAAGCCTGTTCCGGTGCCAATTCCGGTTCGACCTTCGGGGTCGTAAGAGTTACTGATGACAATCATTAAATAAGGATGGTGACATGTACAAGCAACATCAATCACACATTTTTTCTCGGTACTGTATACCCCGTGCTTAACCGCATTTTCGATAAGCGGCTGCAGTATTAAAAAAGGCAGTTTCAATTCAAGACAATCATCCGGAGCGTCGATCACCACCTCGAGCCGGTCACCAAAACGCACTTTTTCGATATCGGTGTATAATCTGATATGATTGATTTCCTGTTTCAGGGATGAAAACTGTTCATTGTTTTTTCTAAGGGAATACCGGAGCAATTCGCTCAGCTTGATAATCATTTCGCGAGCATGATTCGGATTTGCTTCAGTGAGTGAACTCACCGAATTTAGGCTGTTGAATAAGAAGTGGGGGTTAATTTGCCAGCGTAAGGCATTCAGTTCGCTTTGCTGAAGCATGGACTGAAGCTGAAGGCTTTGTTCGGCCGACTCTCTCAATGCCTGGAGATTATTTAGCAACCTAAACCCTACCAGCATCAGCAACAACATCATGGCCGCCATTAGCATTCTGGGAATACGCGACAACTCATACAATCTTCTGTAAACTTCATCTTCACCGGCAATAAATTGCAGCAAAGGGTCACTGATGACATAGAACAAGGACAATGCTACAAGGTAAGCAAAAGCAAGCCTCGCATATGAACCCATGGCGGAAATTTTGCGGTGATCTTCGAATCTGAGCATGAAATAAAGGCCCAGTCCATTGACAAAAAGCAGTGAGTTGCTGATGGCGCTATCTGCAAGCGACCACCGGACAGGAATGCCATAGGCTACGATCAACAAAACAGCATAGAGTGCTGTAAACAACACCCATGCTGAAAGATATGCAATCAGTATCCTGCGAAACTGGCTTTTCATTGTCTTATCAGAGCATTGAAGTGATTTCTCCTCCTCCAAAGACAGCGCTACCTTTAATCACCAAAGTGCGCGACATATCGGTATCGGGTGAAATTTGCCTTTTGTCGACAACGCCGCCAAACACATTTGCCATCTCGACTTTCACGTTCCAGTGAGACGGGACAAAAATCTTGAAGCCTCCAAACACAGCCGAGATTTCGAGCGTTTGGTCGCCTTCGGCCAATTCACAGTCAAGCAAGTTGACATTTGAACCGCCAAACACAGCTGTAATTTTTCCTCCCTTAAATTCCTTCGACAATACCTTCACTTCACCGCCACCAAAGATGTTGACTTCATCGAGAATATCGTTGGAACGGGTGAGACGATCGAGTCTTCTGTGCCGAAACACATGACCAGCCTTTAGAAGAATGAGTAAGCCGGCCACTATGATGAGGGAAGGCCAGAAAACTTGCCTGAACTCAATTGGAATGTCGTAAAGACGTCCTGCAAAATAGAATCCTCCGACTGCAAGTAGAATAACGGCAAACACTTTTGAATCGCCAAAAAGGCCTATCAGTCCTATGGCCATGATTAATACCGGCCATGAAAATACAAGAGAGGCTGTGGCATCATCCATCAGTCCTGTGTTGCGGAACATCCACAGCACACCAGCTGTAATGACCACTAATCCGAATACAACACGCTTCATTGTGTTAGATTTATGAACGCAAATAGTTTCCATAACTGTTTGATTTGGTTAACAGGGCAAAGGTATGCTGACCCTGAGGCCCCGGGAACAGTTAATCGGCCGGTTGCGGTTTTCGACCGGTAAAGATACGAAGAGATGTGAAAAACGGATAAAGTAATGTTGGCTCCGGTCGGATTAGTCGAAACTAAGTCTGTATTTTAGTGCCGATACATAGTTTCGCGCTGTTTTATCCTTGTATTCCTGATAAGCTTTTGTTGCCCAGTCGATCGCTCCCTGGTTATCTCCAAGAACCTCACATGCAACAGCCATATTTAAGCATGCTCTACCTGCAACTTTCCGCTTTGAATGGTTTGTAAGCGGCTTCCATAATTCCATGGCTCCCTGCCAATCTGCTGTTTCGGCATGTCTGAATGCCCTGAGAAACTGTTGCTTCGCATCGGCCTTACCCCGTTTGTACATATCACGCCGAACCATGTAGAAACCTGGCAAAAACCTGCCAATGTATTCGCTTCCTGCAGCATATGCCGTTTGCGGCAAGGCATCAGGGGGAGGAATGGTTAAGCCATCGGGATTCTCAAAAACCAGAAACGTACTGGTTTGATACTGGTCGATGATCTTCCTGTTTTTCGGATCATAAAGTCGCCAGTAGCTGATGACATTCATCCTGATCTGACGTGGAACAACAGGCTGAGTCTGGCCATTGATCACAGCGCCTACCTGCCCAGTAACCGTGCTTGCAATCAGATCGGAATTGGAGTCAAAGTTTTCGAGAACCAAAAGCGCATCTGCACCATTCTGGTCGCATATGAACGCCACAGAATCCCAGTTCAGCAACTCGGGGGTTTCACGGGTTCCTGTTCCATAAAGGCGTGTTTTTGAAGGAATGACAATTTCGATATCAGACCAGCCATTCATTCGGTCAAAAACCGCTTTAAGGCATTCGTCAGAAGCGAATTTATCAGATCCTGCCACCTCAGCAGTCGAGACAGCCTCAAAAGTGTTTCGGTTTTTATCTTCCTCGCGCACAAGCGAACGGTTCACAACAGCAATTTTATTGATGCTCTCAGGCAACTGAATCATTGGGCTTGTGGGATATCGCAAATCGACCCAACCCCATTTGCTGCATCCGGAAAGCAAAATCATTGTTGCAAGAAAAAAGATATTGAGTTTTCTCATGGTGTGAAAATAAGGTCGCCAATTGACAAATTTCATACCATCAGACACAAAAAAAATACAAAAGTCAAGAACAAAATTCACAATCTACATATAACCGTCTTCAGATCAAGGATGTGCAGCGTTCAATCCATAAAAAAAACAATATCAAGAAAAGAGCTGCATAATTTCGCAAAAACTTTTCAGACAGCGAACGGAAAAAGCCTTTACCTTTGCGCCAATTTAAAAACCCAACGTATGACTGCACAGAATAACCGTAAAGTGGTTGAAAAAGAAGATGTTGTCATTAAATTTGTAGGTGATTCCGGCGACGGGATGCAGCTACTAGGCACCATGTTCTCAGAAACCATCGCTTTAGCGGGGGAAGATTTATCGACATTTCCCGATTTTCCGGCCGAGATCCGGGCTCCGCGCAACACCATTGCCGGTGTATCAGGATTTCAGGTACATTTCGGATATAAAAAGGTGTTGTCTCCCGGCGACCTATGCGATGTGCTTGTTGCCTTTAATCCGGCATCGCTCAAATCGAATCTTAAAAATGTCAAAAAAGGAGCCACCATTATTGTGGACGAAGACAGCTTCGATGAAAAAGTGCTGGAAAGTATTGGATATAAAGCTAATCCACTATTCGATGGCAGCTTAAGCGAGTACAATGTGATTCACGCACCCGTAACGACTTTGGCCAAAGAGACTGTGAAGCCTTTGGGCGTGGACAACAAAACGGCAGAAAAAACAAAAAACATGTTTGTTTTAGGCATGTTGTTTAACATGTTTAATTTGCCATTGAAAGCCACCGAGGATTATCTGCACAAACGCTTCAAAAAGAAACCTGAGCTGATCGAAATCAACCTTTTGGTGATTAAAAACGGCTACGAGTTTGTCAATACTATTGAGGCGATTCCAAGCATTGTTGTTCCGAAAACTCAGCTTAAACCCGGAAAGTACCGCAACATACACGGCAACGATGCCTCAGCGTGGGGTTTAATGGCTGCTGCCGAAAAGGCTGGACTTCAGTTGTTTCTGGGCTCCTATCCCATTACGCCTGCCACAGAAATTCTGATGGAGCTTTCGAAACATCGCGAACTTGGAGTAAAAACCTTTCAGGCCGAGGACGAAATTGCCGGTATTTGCTCGGCTATCGGAGCCAGTTTTTCGGGTGCATTGGCTTGCACCACCACTTCCGGTCCGGGACTTTCGCTAAAAAGCGAAGCCATGGGTCTTGCAGTAATTACAGAGCTGCCTCTGGTGATTGTCAACGTTCAGCGTGGTGGTCCTTCCACCGGCTTGCCCACGAAAAGCGAGCAGGCAGACCTGTTACAGGCCCTGTACGGACGTAATGGCGAGGCACCCATGATTGTAATTGCAGCTTCGTCCCCTGCCGATTGCTTCTATGCAGCCTATGAATCGGCTAAATATTCACTCGAGCATATGACTCCGGCCATTTGCCTTACCGATGGCTACATTGGATTTGGTTCAGAGGTCATGGAAATCCCAAAAATGTCGGAAATGCCTGAAATCAAACCGCGCATTGCCAAGGCACGTAAAGACGGTGAAGGAAAATTCCTGCCTTACGACCGTGATCCTGAAACACTGGCACGCGAATGGGCCATCCCCGGAACCGAGGGTTTACGTCATCGCATCGGTGGTCTCGAGAAAACAAATGTGTATGGTGAAGTATCGACCGATCCGCTCAACCACGAGCTGATGGTAAAAATCCGGGAAGAAAAAATACAAAAGATTGCCGATCGTCTTCCTTTGCAAGACTTCTCAGGTCCGTCAGATGCCGATATACTGGTCGTAAGCTGGGGAGGCTCTAAAGGTCAGGTTCAGGGTGCGGTTGAAGAAGGTCGCAATCAGGGAATGAAGCTAGCTCATACACACTTCAGATACATCAACCCCCTGCCGAAAAACACCCGCGAACTGCTCGCCTCATTTAAAAAGATTGTGATTTGTGAATTAAACATGGGTCAATTTGCAGCCTACCTGCGGATCAATTTCCCAGAGATTCCTTACCTTCAAATCAACAAAGTTCAGGGTCAACCCTTTACCGTATCAGAACTGGTGGAAAAATTCAGTAACATTTTAAAAGGTTAAAACTATGATGGGCGTAATTAGAAACAGCATAGAAAAATCACCGGTCCCTCTGACCAAAGAAGATTTTGTCAGCGATCAAATGGTGAAATGGTGCCCCGGTTGCGGAGCTCACAGCATTCTGCACTCAGTGGCAAAAGTGTTTCCTGAAATTGGATACAAAAAAGAAAACTATGTCATTGTATCAGGAATCGGTTGCTCATCGCGTTTTCCATATTATGTGAACTCCTATGGTTTTCACGGAATTCATGGTCGCGCACATGCCATCGCTTCCGGAGTAAAAGTGGCCAATCCGGGTCTCAGCGTTTGGATTGCAACTGGCGATGGTGACTCACTGGCTATCGGAGGTAACCACTTCATTCACCTCATCCGTCGTAATATTGACGTGAATGTAATGCTTTTCAATAACCAGATTTATGGCTTAACCAAAGGTCAATATTCACCCACAAGCCCACTCGGAGCACAAACTAAAACGTCTCCTTATGGAACCATCGAGCATCCCTTCACGGTTGGAGAACTCGTCATCGGTGCCCAGGGAACTTTCTTTGCACGTGCAGTTGACACCAATCCGGCCATGATGACCGAAGTGATGTTTGAAGCTGCAAAACATGATGGAACTTCGATTGTTGAAATCATGCAGAACTGTATCATCTTCAATGACAAAGCCCACGAAGGCATTGTATCGAAAGACATCAGAGACGACATGCAACTTCATTTAAAACATGGAGAGCGCATGATTTTTGGCAAAGAAAAGAACAAAGGTCTGCGTTTGAACGGCACATCGCTCGAGGCAGTCACCATTGGTGAAAACGGAATTACAGAGAATGATATTCTTGTGCATGATCAACATCAACACGACCCTGGCATTCATCTGATGCTTGCCAAACTGCAGCATCCAGTGGCCATGGGCGTCATCCGTTCTGCCGCTTATCCGACCTATGACGATCTGATGGAAGAACAAATATCTCAAGTGAAGGCATCGAGCCCGATCAAGTGCATGGATGATCTGCTCAACAGTGGAGACACCTGGGAAATTAAATAACACTACCGTTAAGCCGGCCTTTGGCCGGCTTTTTTATTTCAGCTCTAAATATCAAAAGTGATTCACTCTTAAAGACCGGGGCAACGGTCGATCTTTCATTAAGTGATGAATTAGAATACCTCGTTTTTCCCGATCAGGATCAATATCCCTTGCTTCAGAATTTTGAAAATAATTACTTTTACGGCAAATATATTGACTCATGTTTAATCTCCTCCTGTTGGCCGTTGCCCCGGTAATTATTCTACTGTTTTATATTTACTACAGGGATAAATACGAAAAGGAGTCTTTTGGATTGCTCATAAAAGCCATTATTAGCGGTTGGATCATTGTCATTCCAATCATTTTCATCGAAAGGGCGATTTCAAATTCCTTCTCACCAAATTCGATGTTTGAAATGGCCATGTTCGATGCATTTGCAGTAGCCTCTTTTACGGAGGAACTGTTTAAATGGCTAGCAGTCATGTTGCTGTTTTACAGCTCGAAACATTTCAATGAGCGTTTCGATGGCATAGTGTATGCCTCTTTTGTTTCGCTTGGATTTGCATCGGTTGAAAATGTGTTATATGTAGTCGGAAATGAATCATATCAGGTGGGCCTGCTAAGAGCATTTACCGCAGTCCCTGCCCACGCCCTTTTTGGTGTAGTGATGGGATATCGCCTGGGACTCGCCCGCTTTCTGCCAACAAACAAAGGATGGCACCTGTTTATGTCTTTCTTTATGCCCTTCATGCTTCATGGAATTTACGACTTCCTGATCATGATTGAACAAGGCTGGGCGCTTGCCCTGTTTTTCCCATTTGTGGCTTTTCTGTGGTACTTTGGCCTGGTGCGAATGAAACGACATCAGCTTAATTCGGTGTTTGCCAACAAGACAACACAGCTATAGACGTTTATTTTTTCTTCCAGTGTTGATTAAGCTTTTGAATGAGCATATGCAGTTCATCAAGTCCTGTTCGGGAAACCGCCGACGTGATGACTAATTCCGGAAATTCGTCCCAGGTAGCCGACAAAGCCCTCTTCATCGCACTTACAGATTTCTGAAGCTCGTTTTTTGTACATTTATCGGCCTTGGTAAAAACCAGAGCCAAGGGAATCTGGCTGGCTCCAAGCCAGTTGATAAATGAAAGGTCGGCTTTTTGCGGCTCAAGTCTCGAATCGATCAAGACAAAGGTTGTCAGCAGGTTTTCGCGACAATTAAGATAATCCTTCATCATTGGCTCCCACTTTTCGCGGGTTGATTTCGACACACGAGCATAGCCATATCCTGGCAAATCAGCCAAATACCATGATTCGTCAATTAAAAAGTGATTAATGATCTGGGTTTTACCTGGCGTAGCACTGATTTTGGCCAGTTTGTTCATCCCTGTGATGGCATTGATCAACGAGGATTTGCCAACATTTGATCTGCCTGTAAAGGCATACTCAGGCAAAACAGGAGCAGGGCATGCCGACCAATGAACAGCACCAGAGATATATCGGGCAATCATGTGGCAGGCATTTACTTGCGCCCCTTGTTAAAAGAAGCCAGATGGCGGTGTTTCTTCGACTCATAAATGTCTTTGATGGTCACAAGAATGCCAATTTCCTCAACATCGCCAAACGTGTCATTAAGCGATGACCCGAATGTTTTCATAGAGGCAGAAAGATTCATGTAGGCATTGACCAAAGGAGGGAAAATCATACCCCGGTTGCGAACGAGCTTGAGCATGTGATTCCGGTCTTCCTCGTAGTTTTGACCACAGAGGATCTGATCAATCTCATCTTTTGAGGTCATTACAGGTCGCGGATGATAAGGCGTAATAAGTTCTTCGCTGTCAGGAAAATGTTTTAATAGAAATGCAAGAATAACATCGCGGGCAAGCTGATCGTATTTGAGATACATGGTAACTTTTCCGTAAAAGTATCTTGATTCAGGATATAAAATCATTAATGCCCCTAGGCCATCCCAAAGGTTATCGAGCGAAAAGATTCCTTTCCTGCTGTCGCGAGCGGGCTGGAACTGAGGCTGAACAAAACTGCGACCAAGCTCTATTGTATGTGGGAAATAAAACACTTGGAACTTTCGCGACATTCGAAAC